>JBCBCF010000115.1:0-12811 GCA_038530905.1 Acidobacteriota bacterium | reverse complement strand
ACGATGGCGACGAACAAGGGGCCCCGCGGGGCCCCTTGTTGCTTGCACAGTCGAGGTTGGCATCGAGGTTGCTCTCGACAGAGAGCATGCGAAACACCATCCTCGATGCTCTCCGCCACGACCTCGCGCTGATCTGGTCGGTCCTGGTGCTCCGCCTGCAGACGGTCGGCCAGCGCTGAGCTGACCGACGGGCGCCGACGCGCGTGCGGCGACGACTCAGGCAGTCGCCGGCACGGCGGCTGGCTCGCGACGCATCGCCGGCGCGCGGCCGTAGGTCAGGGTCCGCCACAGCCATTCGGCCGGGCCGAAGCGGAAGCGTCCCAGCCACCAGACGCTGGCGACCACTTGCACGACCCACACCACGGCGACGATCGCCATCAGCCACGGGCGCTCGACGTGCCCGAACAGACCAAAGCCGTAGCCATAGAAGAGTGTCGTGCAGAGAACGCTCTGCATCAGGTAGTTGGTGAAGGCCATGCGCCCGGTCGAGGCCATCCAGCCGCGCCAGCGGGCGAAGTGTTCGGCGCGACAGATCCACATCACCACACCGACGTGGCCGATCGCCATGGCGACGCTGCCGAACCAATTCCACATAAAGTCGAAGGCCTGGACCGTCGGCGGATCCCAGTCGACGGCGGCAAGGCGCCAGCACGACATCACCACCAGCGGCAGGCCGATGCCGTAGCCGAATGTGATCATCCGCCGATAGAAGGACGGTGACCGCTGCGCCGCGAAGATGCCGAGCTTCATTGCCGCCATCCCCCACAGCATCATGCTGAGGATGCGCCAGAGACCGAAGATCGCGATGCCCCAGGTCTGCATGCCGATGACGATCGGCGCGCGGAACGCAGCGATCCCGGCCCAGCCACCGCGGTGGGTCTCAATCGACTCTTGAACCATCTCTGGACCGGGATCGGAGAACCGGCGATTCTCCTGCCAGGCCTCCATGATCTTCGTCTCTTCCTCGGTCAGGGTCTCGCCGGCCTCCAGCTTCGCTTCCGCCGCTTGACCTTGAGCGGTCAGCCAGGACTGCATCCCCGCCATGCCCATGGTCGACGGCACGCCGAGCGCCAGGAGCACCGCACCGACGACGAAGAGTCGCCGCGGTGACCACTTGCGGAAGGCGAAGATCAGGAAGCCGAAGAGGGCGTACGACACCAAGATGTCGCCCATCCAGATCAGATAGGCGTGGATCAACCCGATGACGAGCAGCCAGAACTCGCGGCGGATCCAGATGCGGCCGATCTTCGCTCCGCGAGCCTCGGCGCGCTCCCACATCAGCACGAGGCCGGCACCGAAGAGGGCCGAGAAGATCGGCATGAACTTTTGATCGAAGAAGATGTGGGTGAAGAACCACGTGCCGATCGACAGCGGGTCGGTCCCGCCGGCCTTCGTCGGATCCGTATAGGCCGGAAACGGCAGCGCGAAGGCGTAGATATTCATCGCCAGAATGCCGAGAACGGCAACGCCGCGCAGAACGTCGACGGCCACTACGCGCTCACCGCGCGCGACGGGGCGGGCGGGCGATGGCGGCGGCTCGTTGGGTTCCTGCGAAAGGGTTTCGGATGCCGGATCCGGCATGGGCAAGGAGTCGGAAGACGCGCCGAGCGGCGAGGTCTCCGGGCGGGAAGACGCGTCGTTGAGATCATGCATGCCGACGGTACGCATGCCCAGCGAGGATGTTCACTCGCCGAACGATCTCCACCAAGCGGCGCCCTCGACGAGACGATCGGAGAGAATGCGCCATGCCGATTCCGAGTCGCCTCGTCGTCGCCTGCCTGTCGACCCTGTCGGTTCTGGCCGCCAGCCAGGTGACGGCAGCCGCCTGGGATCCCTTCCCCGAGCCGCCCACCGGCGAGCGGGCCGCCATCAAATCAACGCTCGACGGGGCGCGCTTCGATCGGTTGCGTGACTGTCTGCGAGAGATCGAGTCACCGACCGGGGCGCGCTATTGGGCCGCGATCGTCGAGGTCACCTCGGCGCGCGGAGTGCGCACGGCCAGCGACTCCGACGCCGTGCCCTATGTCGACGCGCTGTCAGCAGCATGGAGCGAGCGCGTGCCGCGCTTTGATCCGGACCGCGATCTGGTGGTCGTGGTCTCGACTCTCAACCGCGGCGTCGCTGTGCGACCAGGTCGACTGTGGGCCGGAGCCGGCTTCGAGAGCGCGGCGGTCTCCGAGGCGATCGACGCTTCGCGCTTCGGCGAGCTGGCACGCCGGGGCAATCTGTCAGAAGGCGTGTGCGATTTGGTGGCGACGGTCGACACCCGCCTGGCCGCCTTGCCCACAGCAGGGCGGCTCGCGATCGAGATCGCCGGGAACGACGCTCTCGGTCCGGGGACCCTCGGCGGCTTGGGCGACCCCGCTCGATCGCCGATCGAGGCCCGCTCGCCGGCTCTTGGCTCAGCGGGCCGACGTCCATCGAGCTCGGACGAAGCGACCGGCGGCGCCGGTTGTGCCCTCGTCACGCTCTTGCTGGCGCTGACGATCGGCGGCGCCTGGCTGTGGCGCCGGCGTCGCCGGGCGGCTCAGCGGCGCGCCGACGCGGAGGCGGAGCTGCAGCGGTGGAAAGGAGAGATGGAGCGGGCCGCCGATCGCCTTCTGTCGCTGGAACGGAGGTATCCGCTCTTCTTCGCCACCGGCGATCTGCCCTGGATCGGCGACACGGCGACCCTCGACCGCGACACCGAAGCGGCGGTGGCTCGCCTCTTCGCGCTCTACTCGGCCGGCTTCGATCGGTCGCGCCACGCCAGCGCCCGCATCGAGGCCGAGGCCGACGCCACGGCGCGACTCCTGCGCGACACACCACTGGACGTCGAAAGCCGCGGCGAGGGCAAGAGTGAGCCGGTGAACCCGGCAGAGTATTTCGATCAGCTCGCTGAGGCGTTCGATCAGGCCGCCGAGCTGCTGGAGACGGCTGCACAGCTCGACGCCGAGGTGCAGACCGAACGTCAGGCGGTCGCCCTTTCCCTGGAAGGCGCCCTCACCGATCTTCTTCGGCGCGAAGAGCTGCAGGCCGACAGCGAGGCTTCTTTGGCTGAGCGCGATCGCCTGCGGCAGGCCTTCGACGAGACCCTGGCTCTCCGCCACGATCCGCGGCGGGCGCTCGAGGCGTTGCGCGCGGTCCGCACGCCGATCGAAGACCTGCGACGGCGCCTCTCGCTCGGCAACACCGTGCTCGAGCAGCTTCACGACGAGGTCGACCCGCGCCTCGGCGCCCTCGAGGAGCGACTGAAGGCGCTCAGCGCCACCGGCCTGTCCCTCGAAGAACCGGGCTTCGATCCCACCCTCCGGCTCGACCGCGCCCGGCGGCAGATGGAGAGGATTCGCCAGCGAGTCGCCGGGGGCAACGAAGCGGCCGGCGCCGAGGACGGCGAGCGGCTGGTGCACGACCTCGAGCAGCTCGCCGAGCAGATCGAGGTCGTGGCCAACGCCGCCGCGACGCTGCCGAGTCTGATCGACGACCTCGAGGAACGTGCGGCGCGCCTCGCCGCGCGCCGGCCGACGGCGGAGCGCGCCCTGGATGCCCTGGCCTCCCGTCATCGCGCCGGGGCGATCGACGCCACCCGGCAGCGTCTCGGAGACGTCACAACGCTGATCGGTCAGGCGGACGACTGGATCGCCGACCTGCGCCAGGACCTCGAGCGAGGCCATGCGCTGGCGGCGAGCGAGGATCTCGCGTTTGTCGACGAGCGGCTCCGCGCTGGCGAGGAAGTGCTCGACAGCCTGGACCAGCTCGCCGATCATCTGACCGCGGCGCGGCGCGACGCGGAACAGCGGCGCGAATTGGTCGTCGGCGCGCTGCCCTCCCTCGAAGAGGCGGCGCGGCAGCCCGGACCGTCGGCGGCGCTCATCGAAGAGCTCAACGCACTGCGCCGTGAGATCGCCGACGTGGAGGCGGCAGCCGCCGCCGAGCGACCGGATTGGGCGGATGTCGCAATCCGCTGCGAGCATCTCGAGAGCGACGTGACCGAATGGCTCGACGAAGCACGGCGCCACCAGGACGCCTTCGTCGAGGCCGAGGCGCTCGCCGAGACGCTGGCCGCAGAAGCCGACGAGCTGTCGCGGACGGCACGAGCCGAGGTCCGCGATCGGCCTCATGTCGAGGCGGGCATCGACGAGGCACTCGAACGCCTGCGCACCTGGCGCGACGACCTCACCGCCGCTCGCCGCCGGCCGGCGCGCGAGCAGGCGGGAGCGCAACGCGGCGGCCTCGAGCTGCTCGACGCCGGGCGCGGTTGCGAAGAAGCCGTCGGCTGGGCACGCGACGCTTGGCACCACGAAATGGGACTCGTCCGCGAGGCCGAGGCGCAGCTCGCCGCCGCCGACCAGGCGTTGGCCCGCGACGGGCGACGCGCCGTTGGGCATGGCGTGACGATCGACGACGCCTCTGCGCGCCGACATCTCGACGCGGCGCGCCAAGCTCGCCGAAGCCAACGATGGGAAGAGGTCGCCTCGGAAGCACGCCGAGCCCAGGAGGCGCTGCGCGACGCCGTGCGCCGAGCCGACCAAGAAGCGAAGGACGCCGAGCGCCGGGAACGCCGGCGGCTGCAGCAAGAACGGCGCGACCGGCGACGGCGACTGGCGCAAATGGCGGCAACCGCGGCGACTCAGATGGCGGCGACGGCGGCCGCGCGCGCCGCGACGCGCGCGGCCCGCCCAATCGGTGGCCGACGGATCCCGGCCCTCAAGACACCGGTCACCACCAACCCCAAGGCCCACTGGACCGGCCGCGGCTCGGCCGCATCGAGCTTCGGCCGGCGGCGCGGTGGGCACTCCGCCGGCCGCGGCTTCGGCAGCTCGTCGGGCGGCACGAGCTGGTAAGACCGGTCGGTGGTCTGCGGCCGGGCGCCGTCCGCCAGGATTCAGCCTGGGCCGTCGGCTATCATCCCGGCCATGTCTGATCGATCGTCTGCCTCGCTGAAGCCCGGCTGGGACTTTTCGCCGCCGCCACTCTCGGACATGGGTGACCACGACGTGCGCCCGGAGAGCCGCCATCTCGAAGGGTTGCGCATCGCATTGATGGTCTGCGGAGGCATCGCCGCCTACCGGATGCCAACCCTGGCCAGGACGCTGCGCAAGCATGGCGCCGAGGTCGTCGCCTTCGCCACCGAGGAGGCCCTTCGCTATGTCACCGCCGACGCCCTGGAGTGGGCGACGACGCGGCCGGTGGTGCGCCGTCTGAGCCCGGATGCGGAGCATCTCTCGGACAGCGCGCCGTTCGATGCATATCTGCTGCCGCAGGCGACCTACAACACGATCAACAAGGTCGCCTACGGCATCGCCGACGGCCCCGTCACCTCGACCCTGGCCTCGGCGCTCGGCCGCATGGAGCGCGGCGAGTGCGCTGTCCTCGTGGCACCGGCCATGCACGGCACGATGCACACGAGCATCCTGACCGACTCCTTGCGCAGGCTCGATCGGCTCGGCGTCCGGGTCGTGCCGCCGCGGGAAGACTACGGAAAGCACAATCTGCAGCCCGACGACGTGCTGGTGGCAGAGGTCTGTCGGGCCACGAGCCGCTCGCGGCTGCGTGGCGCGCGCGTCCTGGTCACCGGCGGGCCGACGCCGGTGCCGGTCGACAACGTCCGGCGCATCGTCAACCGATTCCGCGGCAAGCTCGGCATCCGGATGGCAGAAGAGCTGCACCGACGCGGAGCCGACGTTTGGTTGGTGCACGGCGACGGCGCGCTGCAGCCACCCGCCCATCTGCCGCACCGCGTCGCCCGGACCTTCGACGAATACCGGGAGAGCGTCCACGCTGCGCTCGACGACGGCCGCCGCTGGCATGCCGGCATCTTCTCGGCGGCCGTGGCCGACTACCGGCCGACAACAGTCGCCGACGGCAAGATTCCGAGCGGCCGCGATCTCGTGTTGACCCTCGAGCCGACCGAGAAAGTCATCGACGAGGTCCGATCTCGCCATCCCGAGCTGCACATGGTCACTTTCAAATATCAGGAGCAGGTGAGCCATGAAGAGCTGATGGCGATTGCGGCCGAGCGGCTCCGGACGTACGAGACGATCATCGCGAACCGAGGCGAAGAGACCGAGCAGGGCGGTCCCCAGGTGGCCTGGCTGGTCACCCGCAGCGGCGAGCCGCAGCATCTGCGCGGCAAAAGAACCATCGCGCGTGCGCTCGCCGACCATCTCGAGGCAACGCTGCCACTCGCCGCGGCCGCAGCGCGGTGAGATCACCGAGCGCTGAGATCATCGGTCAGGACTTCCGCCGGGCCTGACGACGCCGGCGGGCGGCTCAAGTCGTCGCGGCCGCCAGCACGGCGTGCATCACCTCGCGCCGATCGACGTCGCCGTGGTCTTCGATGAGATCGGAGCGCAGATTGAAAACGACCCGCGGCCGAAAGGTGTAGCGGACCTCCGCCGGACCGAGTGTCCCCGCCTCGACCTCGCCCGACCGCAAGCCGAGCGCGCCGTTGCGACCGATGCCGCCGTAGCGATCCTGCGCATCTCCGATTCCCGCACCGCCGACCGCCACCTGACGCGCGAGCCGTGATGCGAGCGCGTAGGCGACGCCGACCGCCGTGTCGTTGGCCGTGTGGGTGACCAGGATCGGCCCGGTCACCTGCTGAGTGTCGATCAGGCCGCGGAAATGTCCCTGCCGGTCGCGCCCCCAGCGAAAGGCCAGGCCGAAATGAGAGAACGCACCCTGCAGCAGCGACAGACTGTCGACCGGCAGCGGCGCCAGGCGCTCCTCGTCGTCGGCCTGGCGGCGGCCGTCCGCCGCGGCGGTCACCAGCCGAGCGCCGAAACTGTGGCCGACCAGATGTAGGCGAAGGTCGGGACGACGCGCTCGGACGGCGGCGAGCAGCGGCCGGAGACCCCGGCGCCCGATCACCCCAGAGCGGGCTTTCATGCGGTAGTACGTCGTGTAGTTGAGCAAGCGGCGGGCGGCCGCACGTGCGCCACCGAAGAGATCGGCAAGGCCGACCGCACCGTCGAGCGTCGGCGCTGCCGGAATCGCGGCGACCACAGAGCCGACCGCAGCGCCGCCGGTCTCGACGTCCGGTCGAGGCAGCTCGGGCTCGGCGAGATCGAGCAGCAGGCGGTCGCCGTCGAGCTCCAACAGCTCGGCCGGAATCTCGAGCGTCGACTCCGGATCGTCGGTCGGCAGCAGACCGCGGAGGATTTCGACGAAGCGGCGACGGGCGACTGCGTCGGTTTCGAGCCGCTCGACCAATGCGACGGCCTCGGCAATCTCCTGCGACACGTCTTCTTCCGGCCCGTCGAGGCGACGCAAATCGTCCCGCAGGTCTCCGCTCGGGCTCCCGGCACCAGCGGACGCTGCACCGCCAACGACCGTGCCGGGCGGTGCCCACGGCTTCGACGGCCAGAAAACGCCGCCCACCGCCCAGCGCCGACCGCCGAGCCGACGGGCGAGATCGGTCTCGAGAGGAGCGTCCAGCTCGGCGCGCAGCGAGGCCGTCATGCGGTCGTATCGCTCGCGCGCGGACTCGATGTCTTCCTTCCAGCCGTGCGACAGCACGATGAGGTCCGTGGCATCCCCCACGGTGTCGATCGCTGCCTCTGCGAGATCCGCATCGAGGGCGGCGCCGTCCGCGCCGAATCTCAGCTCGAGGCTGGGGAAGCCGTTCCATCGCTCAGACATGCGCGTCTCCTGAAGTCGAAGGCGAGGCTCGATCACGATTCGATGGTCTCAGACTGACTGAATCGCCCGCATCAAGTCGAGCAATCCGTGCCCCTCGTAGTAGCGATCGCGACCGAGGGAGGTCGCGCTCTCGAGGAAGATCTGCTTCACCCGATCTGGCTGCCCGACGAACTCGCGGCGGATCGAGAGGAAGGCAGCGATCGCGCCAGAAACGTGGGGCGAGGCCATGCTGGTGCCGCTGTCTTCGCGGTAAAGGACGCGCCGATCGCCGTCGCGCTCGAGCGCCTGGCGGCGACGGCCGGCGGCGCAGGACACGATCTTCTCGCCAGGAGCGATCAAGTCCGGCTTGCTCCGCCCGTCGCCGGTCGGACCCTTGGAAGAGAAATAAGACACACCATAGACATGGGGCATGTCGCGATGCGTCGAGCCGACGGTGATCGCTCGCTCCGCGTTGCCAGGATCGTTGATCGTCGCGCCGAGGCTGGCGCTGCGGATGCCGGCAAGGCGGGTCGAGACCCGACCAAAGCCCGTATTGCCCGCGGCCGCAACCACGACGACGCCCGACTTGACGAGCTGATCGACCTCGACGCACATCGGACTCTGTCCGCAGGCGAACCACTCGGGCTCGAACTCGTAGCCGAGCGACAGGTTGACGCCGTGGATCTTGAGATCGCGACCGTAGCGGTTCACCTGCTGCACCCAGGCCAGAGCCGCGATGACGTTCGAGGTCGAACCATTGCCGTTGGCGTCGAGGACTTTCAGGCTGACGAGCCGACACTCCGGCGCCATGCCGGCAATCCGATCCACGACATGCGCCTGCTCGGTGGTCTGGCCACCCTCGGCGCGGAGGCTCTGCACGTAGTGCACTGGCCCGGCCGCCTCCACCGCGTCGGCTTCCCAGGAGGCGTCATATTCACCCGCGATGATTCCGGCGACATGCGTGCCGTGGCCATAGTCATCCCGGAGCGCACCGGCCGCCGAGTCGTCGCCGCTGGCAGTGAAGTCGCGATGTGTCAGGTCGGCGCTTCCGTCGCCGGAGCGGACGTTGCTATGGCGGACGAAATGGAGGTGCGTCCCTTCGATGCCGGAATCGACCACCGCCCAAACGATGCCTCGACCCGACGCCGAGAATGAGATCCGGGCGGCATCGCATTTGACGGTCGCCGCCGACCTCAGCACCGTCGGGCGGACCGGGAAGTCGGGCCAGATCTTGTAGATCGCGCCCAGCAGACTGGGTACACCCGCCGGCCGGCTCGGCTGGCGGCGATCCTTCTCGTCGACGGTCTGATCCGAGCCCTTGTCGTTAGGCGGCTGGCAATCGCGTCGGACAAGCTCTTCGAGCTCTTCCGGCGTCAGGCAAACGAACAGGTATTGCTGAGTCAGCTCGGTCTTCTCGAGCTGCAGACAGCCCTCGGCGTCGAGAGATTTCTTGAGCGTCGCGTACGCGGGATTCTTCGCGTCTGTCATCGGCGTCGGCGCCACGATGTCGTAGAGCAGCTCGATCACCCTCCGTTCGGCTGCATCCCGCCCGCCCGAAAACTTCAGGTTGAGGTCGACGATTAGCGGCCACACGTCATCGGAACGCCTGTCAGTCGGCCGCCTCGCAGAGCGGGATCTCCGGGGCCGAGGGGCGTCGGCAAAGATGCCGAGCGCCCCGTCGCCGGCCGCGTGCGGAGCGTCGACGTTCAACGGCTCCTCGACTTCGGGAGAGGTCTCCTTTGTCTCTTTCCTCGCCGCCCGCCAGGCGGTCAGCGCGTCGAGCAGCGGCGGCGCCAGGATCGTCTTGTCGAGGTGGCTGGGGTCGAATCTCCGCACGCTCGCGGCAGGGGTCTCGGAGGAGTCGGAAGATCGGGTCATGCGTCGAGCCTTCCAAGCGCTGACGAACGGGAGCCCACCGATCGCCGACAGCGACGGGAGCGGATGCTTCGAGAACGGCAGCTTTGACGCTGCCCCGAGACCTGCGCTGTGTCAAGCCGAATCGTCACCTCAGCGCAGGCGCACCAAGAACGCGCCACCTCGACTCGCGGCGTCCGGCTCGACAGAAGCGACGAATCGGCGACCATCCGTCTTCAGCCACCCGAGCACGGCGCCGCGCACGACAGCTTGTCCCTCGTCTGACCTCAGCCCCCTGCCGGTGATGACGCGCACCCGACGGGCGCCCTGCACGCGGGCCGCCGGCAGGCGTCGATCCAGCTCGTCGAGGGCTTCGCGGACGCCGAAGCCGTGGAGATCGATCTCGGCATCGACGCGCGCCGTCGCGGCGGCTTGTTTCCGCCGTCTCGTCCCGGTCGTCGTCGACGTCGGAGAGCCCGCCCCATGGTCCTTGTCAGGGACCGCTCCGAGTCGCTCCATCGCCTCGAGAAATTGGCGCGACTCTTCGTCGCTCGGCGCGGGGAACGGCGCTCGCTTGTTCGAGCGCCTTCGTCTGGGATCGTTGGACATCGTGTCGAGAAATCAAGAAACGGCCTGCGTCACGGTTGCCCGCCATGGAAGCGAACGCAACCGGCGACTGAACCCTTGTTTCGCGTACCGCGCGTCGGCTGATTCGTGCTGGCGCTGGTAGCCTTGAGGCGGATCGATTCTGATCCCGGAGGTTTGCGATGTCGAATGCTGCTCCGTCCTCTCTCGAAGTTCCCACCCGCCCGCCACTCGACGCTTCCGCACCGGAGGAGGCGCCCCGCTGCACGCTGGCGGTGGATCGCCCGGCGCGCGGCGAGATCGCGGCCCACGACCTGGCCGAGCTGACTCTCTTCGCCGACCTGACCGAGGATCAGCTCGAGTGGCTGCTTGACCAACTCCGCGTTCAGGACGTGCCGGCGGGCGAGCTTTACGTGGAGCAAGGCGAGCCCGCAACCGAGCTCTTCGTCATTCTCCACGGCCGCTCGCACTGGCGGGTCGACGTCGGCGGGCAGCGGCTTTTGTTCCGCGTCGCCGAGCGCGGTTCGGTCGGCGGCCTGCTGCCCTACTCGCGCATGACGCACTACGGCGGTGAAGCGTTGGCGGTCGAGCCGTGCCGTCTGCTGCGCCTGCGGAGCGAGCACTTTGACGAGCTGGTGGCCCGCTGCCCGACGCTGTCGCAACGCCTGGTCTCCGAGATGACGAACCGCGTTCGGGAAGCGACGAGAGTGCAACAGCAGCGCGAGAAGATGTTGGCGCTCGGCAAGCTCGCGGCGGGCCTGGCGCACGAGCTGAACAACCCGGCCGCCGCCATCCGCAGCGAGACCGCCGTCTTGACGCGCCGCCTCGCCGAACTGCCGAACCGGGCCGGGCGTCTGCTCGAGGCCGGCGTGACGGCCGCGACGCTCCGCCAGCTGATCGCCGATCGGCCGCCCAAACCGACCGCCGATCTCGACGCTGACGCCCTGACACGCTCGGATCGAGAGGACGCGGTGGCCGCCTGGCTCGAGGGATGCGGCGTCGACGAACCTTGGCTGCCGGCCGAGACGCTCGTCAGCCACGGCTTCGACGCCGACCATCTCGAAGAGCTGGCCGGGCGCTGCGGTCCGGACGTCTGCCGTGACCTGATGCTCTTCGTGGAAACGACGCTGGCGACCGAGGCTCTCGCCGCCGACATCGCCGAGGCGTCCGAACGCATCTCGGACCTGATCGCATCGGTCAAACAATATGCCCACATGGATCGCGGCAGCGACCGTCAGCCGACCGACCTGCACGCTGGCATCGACGCGACGTTGATCATGTTCGAGCATCAAATCCAGCGCCTCGACGTCGCGATCGAGCATCGACGCGATCCGGAGCTGCCGCTGCTTGAGGCGCATCCCGCCGAGCTGAATCAGGTCTGGACCCATCTCGTGTCCAACGCGCTCGACGCCGTCGCCGAGGCGCATCCGAACGGCGGCGGCCGGGTCGAGATCTCGAGCGTGCAGCACGGCCCGCTGGTCGAGGTCTGCATTGTCGACGACGGTCCAGGAATCCCCGCCGAGCTGCACGAGCGCATTTTCGAACCGTTCTTCACCACCAAGGATCCTGGCAGCGGCACCGGCCTCGGCCTCGACATCGTGCGACGCATCCTCGGTCAGCATCAGGGGCGGCTCGACATCCGCTCCCGCCCCGGTCGCACCGAGGTCTGCGTCACGCTGCCGCTTGACGTCGAAGCGTCGCAGGTCGGTGGCGAGGCGCCGATCCGAGTTGTCGAGGATGCCGATGCCTGACCGACGATCGCCACCCCTTCTTGCCTTCCGACCTCGAGGAATCGATCGATGATTCAACACGAAGACCACGACGGCGTCGTCGTGCTCCGTTTGGCCCACGGGCCCGTGAACGCCTTCGACACCAACCTCTTCGACGCCGTCAGCGACCAGTTCGACCGGCTGGAGTCGCAGGACCACCGCGCCGTGGTCTTGGCCGGCGCTGGCCGCGCATTCTCGGCCGGCGTCGACCTGCAGCAGGTGATCGATGGTGGTGAGGATTATCTGCGCGCGTTCCTGCCGGCGCTCGCCTCGACCCTGCAGCGCCTGTTCGTCCACCATCGACCGGTCGTCGCCGCCCTCCACGGCCACGCGATCGCCGGCGGCTGCGTTCTGGCGGCCTGCGCTGATCGTCGCGTGATGGTGGCAGAGGGCGCCCGCATCGGCATCAGCGAGCTGACCGTGGGCGTCCCATTCCCGGTCGCCGCCCTTGAGCCGATGCGCTTCCTCCTGCCGACGACGGTGCTGCAAGATCTCGTGTATTCCGGCCGCCTGCTCGAGCCAGAGGAAGCTCTGCGCGTCGGCCTGGTGGACGAGCTGGCGCCGAGCGACGAGGTCTTCAATCGCTCCGTGGCGGCGGCGCAGCGCCTCGCCGCGATCCCGGACGACGCCTTCGCGTTGACCAAGCGTCATCTCCGCCGCGAGGCGATTCAGGCCATGCGCGAGCGGTCTCTCGAACTCGATGCCGAGGTCTTCGACCTGTGGCGGCGGCCGGAGACGATCGATCGCCTGCGCGCCGCGCTCGCCAGCCTGCGGCGTTGAGACTGCGGATCGTCCCAGCGACGAGATCGTCTCGCCTCTCCAGGCGTAGACTGACGACGCCATGATCCGAACCCGCCTTGCCGCGCGCTGCGCCGTCGTCGTTCTCGCCTGGACCTTCGTCGTCCTGCCCAGCGGCGGACAGACCGATGCCGCCAACGCGGCAGCCAGTCAGGTGGAAGCGGACCTGCCAACCGAAGACGAGCTTCAGGCTGAGATCGACG
>JBCBCF010000114.1:0-12828 GCA_038530905.1 Acidobacteriota bacterium | reverse complement strand
GGGCGAGGAGCGCAGAAACGGTCGCTGGTTCGAGTTCCAACATCTGACGTATCGAGAGCTGATCGCGTTCACGGGCTTCCAATATCAGTCGTTTCGTTCCTTCGCCGTCGTCCGGAATCCGTATCAGCGCTTCCTCTCAGACTACGTCTGGCACGCCGCGCCGCCGCGGAGCCGGTTCGACTCCATCGACGACTTCGTTCGCAGGATTCCGACGAGTCTCTCGAGAGACTGGGACGCTCTGATCCGAGAGGCGGACCAAGATCTCGGAAATCTCCTCATCCACATCCGTCCGCAGCACCACTATGTGTTCGACGCTGAGGGACGTCTCCTCGTGGATCACGTTCTTCACTTCGAGCGGCTTGCGGAGGATCTCGCCGTGGTGCTCGAACCGTTCGGTCTCGAGACGACGTTCGTTCGGCCGGCACGCGAGCGTGCTGTGTCCGATCATCTCGGATCGGGCCAGATCGCTCGCATCAACGAGATCTACGCGCTCGACTTCGAGCGTTTCGGCTACGAAAGGATCGACTGAGGTTCGCGGCTCTCTCGCGAACGATCGCCGGAAAACGTGTGCCGATACTTGCGCACGATGCCTCCGAGAAATCGTTTTCCCGGGATATCGCTTTCGAGATATTCCGCGATCCATGGCTCTGCGTCGGCCGAGAACATCGCACCCCGTCTGAATTTGTACAGTGATTTGAAGCAGTGCAGGACATGGAAGTCCTCGTCTCCGCCCCAGGAGTTGAACGCTTCCTCGAGGTATCGGACATTGATGCCTGCCTTGATGCAGGCCAGCGCCAGAGCCCCCTGCTCGATCGGCCAGTCGTCGAGGACGTCCTGCTGCGTCCGGACCTTGGACGGGTACTCCGCCTCGATCACAGCTTTGAGCTCGGGGGGCAGCTTCTCGATGACGTCGATCCGCTGCCATTCGTTGAAGAGTCGGTAGGTGAACTCGATGGCATCCTTGCGGATTGTCCGGATCGCTTCCGCGGTTCCGAGAAAGACTCCCGAGTTAAACATGGGCCACTCTTCGGAGGCACCATGCAAGACCTTCTTCTTCGGTCCGGGCCCGCAGAACCGTCGGACCAGCGCATCGAAGTCCGGGAATCGATTTCTGTCGGTCCTCCCTCCGCGCCGGCACACGAAGTGCGCCTCTCCGGATCGGATCCGATCGACCATCCGATCGAGCGGCCTGCGGACGACCGTGTCGCAGTCCATGTACAGCAGCACGTCATACGACGACGGATCGATCGAATAGAAGACGTTGAGCTTGGACGTGTGTCGGATGGCGCCCAGTCTGGGGCCGGTTCTGAAGTCGATCGGTGAGAAATGGTTCTCTAAGAAGCCTTTCTGCGCCGCGCTCAACGGCTCGCTATTCGTGATGAGCGTGACGGGAATGTCCCGGAAGGCGCCGCCGTTTGTTCGCAAACTGAACAAACACAGCTTGACTTGGTTGAGAAACCAATCGTTCGTTTCTGAAACGATCCCCAATCTCAGCCGCACGACGCGTTGCTTCCTCGGCTCGAGGCGCCTAGTTCCAGAGCTCGTGATCGCCGAGCGCGTTCCACAGCGCGACGGCCTGGTCGAGCTCGAGATGCTGGAGTCGGACGTGAACCGCTCGGTTCTCGAGAATGTCTGCGTGCCGTTCCGCCATGCTCTGCTCTCGGCGGGCGATGTGAGCGAATCCCGGCAAGACGTCGCAGCTCGGAAACATGAGCCCGATCGACACGTCGTCGACGAGGTCGAATCGAATCCGGTCTTTTTGATCGATCAGGAGCTTAGCTTCGGCTTGATTCAAGAAGTAGCCGCTACCGCTGGCAAAGCTATTCCCTTCATACCCTTTCAGCTCTTCGAGCGACTCGACGCTGCGTCCGGGCCCGATCTGGCCTATGTGCTCGAGCTGCTGGCGCAGGGCGTCGACCCAGACGAAGGCCGACGAGTAGCGAAGGTCGTGGCCCTGTACGAAGCGGTCGAACGCCGACAGCTTCAGCATGCTGCTGAGATTCGTCCGAAAGAACACGTCGTAGCGGTTCTGAAGCAGCTCGAGAGCATAGATCGTCTTGAGCAGAATGCCGGGGACGATCAGTGTTTGATGTTCGGGTGGGCAGACGCGATCGACGTCCGAGGTTGGGTCTTGAATGATGTTGTTGGCCAGGGGTTCCAAACCGTCGATGTCGGCATCATGCTCGAACAGCAAGAAGACGCCGACGTGCGCAAACTCGGCGTTGGTTCGACGGATCAACCGCGTCCAGAAGGTCTCGATGTAGTGTCGGTAGAGCGGCGACCGTGTCGACGCGATGACAAGGATCGCGACGCGTTTCAGCGGCTCGCTCACCTCAGCCACAGAGTCGACGAACGGCTTGGTCGAGAAGTGTCTCGGCCTGCTCGAATTGGTGCATCGCCAGCCACTCGTTCGGCTGATGGGCGACGGCGATGTCGCCCGGTCCCCAGATCAGGCAATCGAAGCCCGCCGACGCGAGCCAGCCGCCATCGGTGGCGTAGGCGACGGCGCGGCTTGCCTCTTGGCCGAGCAGCTCGAGGAATCTCCGGTGGAAAGCGTGGTCGGCGGGCGGCTCCATCGGCGGAGCGCGATGCAGCTCTTCGAGGTTCCAGTCTTCCCCGTCGAGGGTGGCCTCGAGGACCTCTCGGATCCGACGATCGACGGCCGTGGGATCTTGGCCGGGCAGGACGCGGAATCCGAGATCGAGCGTGGCTCGGTCGGGAATGACGTTGACCGCGGCACCGCCAGAGATCGTCGCGAGGTTGAGCGCGACGTAGGGCGTGTCGTCGAAGTGCTCGGCGTTCGGCGCGGGCTCGTGCTCAAGATCCTGGCGCAGCTGGTCGAGGGCGACGATGGCTCGCGCCAGCGGGGTGATGGCATTGTGGCCGAGGTGAGGGAAGCCGCTGTGGGCGGGCCGCCCTCGAACGGTCAGGCGGTGGCCCGTGTGGCCTTTGTGCATGCGAACGGCGCGCAGCGAGGTCGGCTCACCGACGATCACCTGCTTCGGCAGTCGCTCGAGATGCGGTCGGCGCTCGGCGAGGTGACGCGCGCCGCGGGTCCCGATCTCCTCGTCGTAGGTCAAGACGAGGCCCAATGGATGGCATAGGGTCGCCGGGTCCGTGTCGCAGAGCGCGGCGACGGCCAGGGCGACGAAGCCCTTCATATCGCAGGCGCCGCGGCCGATCAGGCGATCGTCGCTCTCAACGAGCGTGAAGGGATCGCTGGTCCACTCCGGCTCGTCGGCCGGGACGACGTCGAGATGTCCGCTGAGCGTCAGTCCCTGGCGCGTCGAGTCCGCCTCGGGGCCGATCGTGGCGAGGACGTTGAAACGCTCGCCGTCGCCTGCGGGGTCGAGCCAGACGGTGGCGCCGGCCTGGCCGAGGAGATCGGCGACCCACCGAGCGATCTCTCGATTGCCGCGTCGGCTGGTCGAATCGAAGGCGACGAGGCGCCGGAGCAGCTCGAGTCGATCCATCATCCGCCCTGGCGCGCTTTCCTCTCCTTGGCCGCTTTCCGCTGCTGCGGCAGGTAGAGATCCGTGAGGGCGCCGGTGATCATCTCGGCCGACATGCCGACCGTTTCCGACAGCGTCGGGTGCGGATGGATCGTGTGGCCGATGTCGTCGGCGTCGCAGCCCATCTCGATGGCGAGTGCGGTTTCGGCGATCAGGTCTCCTGCGTGGACACCGACGATGCCGGCCCCGACGAGCTGCCCGGTGTCCGCATCGAAGAGCAGCTTGGTCGAGCCTTCCGAGCGGCCCATCGCCAACGAGCGGCCGTTGGCGCGCCACGGGAAGACCGCCTTGTTGAGAGAGCGACCGGCTTCTTTCGCTTCCCGCTCGGTGACCCCGGCCCAGGCGACTTCGGGATCGGTGTAGGCGACCGACGGGATGACGCGGGCGTCGAAGCTGGCGCGATGACCGGCCGCCACCTCGGCCGCGACGTGGCCTTCATGGGTCGCCTTATGCGCGAGCATCGGCTGTCCCACGATGTCGCCGATGGCGAAGATGTGCGCGACGCTGGTGCGCTGCTGTCGATCGACGCGGAGAAAACCTCGGGCATCGACCTCGAGGCCGGCGGCCTCGGCGCCGATGCGGTCTCCGTTCGGCCGTCTCCCGACCGCCGACAGCACGCGATCGAAGACACGCGGCGCGGGGGCACTTTCACCTTCGAAGGTCACCTTCAGGCCTTCCGTGATCGGCTCGACCGCGGTGACCTTGGTGTTGAGCAGGATGTCCTCGTAGGCACCGCGAAGGCGCGTCTCAAGCGGCTTCACGAGATCGCGATCGGTGCCGGGCATCAGCTCGCCGGTCAGCTCGACGATCGTGATCTTCGAACCCAGCGCGTGGTACACGGTCGCCATTTCGAGGCCGATGATGCCGCCGCCGATCACCAGCAGCCGTTCCGGAACGTCGCGCAGCTCGAGCGCGCCCGTCGAATCGATCAGCCGCTCGTCGTCGGCGGGGAGCCCCGGCAGCTCGATCGGGCGTGAGCCAGCAGCGACGACGGCCTGGCGGAACGCGATCGTCGTCCTGGCCTCGGCGGCCTCGACCTCGAGGCGGTGCGGTGCCGTGAAGCGGCCCTCGCCGTGAACGATCTGGACCTCGCGCATCTTGGCGAGCTGACCAACGCCGCCAACAAGTTGGTCGACGACGTCGTCCTTCCAGCTCCGCAGCGCGTCAAGATCGATCTCGGGCTCGCTGAAGCGCACCCCGTGGGCGCCGAAGTGATGCGCGTCCTCGATCAGCGCCGCCACGTGGAGCAGCGCCTTCGACGGGATGCAGCCGACGTTCAGGCAGACGCCGCCGAGTGTCTCACTGCGCTCGACCATCGCCACCGACAGACCGAGATCGGCGGCACGAAACGCCGCCGCGTAGCCGCCAGGGCCCGAACCGAGCACCATCAGATCAACCACGACGTCGGCGTCGCTCGTGTCGCCGAGATCGACGGTGGCAGGGCGGGCGGCATCGGATCCGCCCGGAGTTGTCGAGGCGTCCTTGGCCTGCGCGGTGGCAGCCTGCTCGGTCGGCGGCGGCGTCGCTGCGGGCTCGCCCTCTTGCCCGCCCTCAGCGTCGTTGCTCTGCTCGGCGTCCTTTTCTTGCGCTTCCGCCGCCCCCGCGCCGACCTCGAGGATGGCGATGACATCGCCAGCTTTGACCTGGTCGCCTTCGGCCACGCGTAGCTCGCGCACCGTGCCCGGCTCGGAGGCGCCGATGCCCATCGAGGCTTTGTCGCTCTCGAGGGTGATCAAATCCTGGTCGGCCTCGACCGTGTCGCCCTCGGCGACCAGCACTTCGATGACGTCGACCTGGTCGAAATCGCCCAGGTCCGGAATCTCGACCTCGACGGTTCGGCTCACGGCGTGGTCCTTTCTCGGCTCATAGAAGGAGCCGCGGGAAGTCGGAGAGGATGTCGGCGAGGTGAACGCAGAAGCGAGCCGCCGCGGCGCCGTCGATCACCCTGTGGTCGTACGACAGCGACAGCGGCATGATCAAGCGCGGCACGAATTCACCGTCGCGCCAGACCGGCTGCCGTTGGTTGCGCGAGACGCCGAGGATCGCGACCTCGGGAGCGTTGACGATCGGCGTGAATTTCGTCCCGCCGATGCCGCCGAGGCTCGAGATGGTGAAGCCGCCTCCCTGCAGATCGCTCGGGCCGAGTCTCTTCTTGCGCGCTTTGCCGGCAAGCTCGACGACCTCGTCGGCAAGTTCGTAGACACCCTTCCGGTCGACGTCGCGGATCACCGGCACCATCAGGCCGTCGTCCGTGTCGACGGCGATGCCGATGTGGACGAACGACTTCACGATCAACTTGTCCCCATCCGGGTGCAGCGAGGCGTTGAAGGTCGGGAACTCGCGGAGCGCGCCGGCCACCGCCTTGAGCAAGAAGGCGAGAGGCGTCAGCTTGTGGCCACGCCGCTCGGCCTCGGCCTTCTGACGCTTGCGGAACGCCTCGAGCTCGGTGACGTCGGCGTCTTCATGCTGCGTCACGTGCGGCACGTGCAGCCAGCTGCGGTGCAGATTGCGCACCGCGATCTTCTGCACGCGGGTCAGGTCGCGCACTTCGATCTCGCCGTGTTTCGACCAATCAGGCGCCGGCATCTGCGGCCATGCGAAGCCGTCGAGCTGCCCGCTGCCCGTTGCCCGGGACGCGGTGCCGCGACGCAGGCGCTCGCGAACGTAGCCCTTGAGGTCGTCGGGCGTCACGCGCCCTTTTCGACCGCTGCCGGCGACCGCGCCGAGATCGACTCCCAGCTCGCGCGCCAGCTTGCGGGCGCCGGGGCCGGCGTGCGCAGTCGAGAACGCAGCCTCGTCGATCGGCTCGTCGAGCCGCTCGACGGCGCCGGCGGTCGCGGGAGCAGCCGGCGCGTCGGGAGCGTCGGCGGGCGCCGGTTCGGCGGCCGCGGCATCCGCCGTCGGGGCCGGTTCGGGCGCGTCGTCGCCCGGCTGAGCGGGCATGGACGGGGCCGAGTCGGCGGCGTCATCCGTCGCGGCGGTCGCGGTCGTGGCGTCGGCACCTTCGAGCACCACGATGACGTCGCCTTCGGCCACCTGATCACCTTCGGCGACCCGCACCTCGGTGACGGTGCCGGCGGTCGAGGAGCCGACGCCCATCGACGCCTTGTCGCTCTCGAGCGTGATCAGGTCTTGATCGACCTCGACCGTGTCGCCGACCGAGACGAGCACCTCGATGACGTCGACCTGGTCGAAGTCGCCGAGATCTGGAACCTTCACTTCGTGCGTCGAGGCCATGCGTTGGGTGCTCCGTGGTCGGGAATCGGTGAGGTGAAGCGGTCCGGCGACAAGAGGTCTGCGAAGAGGCGTGCCGAGGTCACGGCGGCGGTTCGCCCTGCTCAGCGGGTCCAGGGATCGGGCAGCTCCGGATCGAGGCCGTAGCGCTCGATCGCGGTGCTCGCCATCGAGGCTTCGATCGCGCCCTCGCGCGCCAGGGCGCCGAGCGCGGCGACGACGACGTGCTGACGATCGACCTCGAAGAAGCGACGCAGAGCCGGTCGCGAATCGCTCCGGCCGAAGCCGTCGGTGCCGAGCACCACGAACTGCCGATCGATCCAGGGGCGGACCTGATCGGCGTAGGACGCCATCGAGTCGGTGGCAGCGACGACCGGGCCGTCATGGCTGTCGAGCAGCTCAGTTACGTAGGCGCGGCGCGGCGCTTCCTCGGGGTGCAGGCGGTTCCAGCGATCGACGGAGAGGCCATCGCGACGCAGCTCGGTGAAGCTCGGGCAGCTCCAGACGTCGGCCGCCACGCCCCAGTCGGCGCGCAGCATCTCGGCGGCAGCCAGCACCTCACGCAGGATGGCTCCGCAGCCCAGGAGCTGCACCCGAGGCCGCGCGGCGTCGGCCTCGGGATCCGCCTCGAGTCTGTACATGCCGCGCAGGATGCCGTCTTCGACGCCATCGGGCATCGCCGGATGAGCGTAGTTCTCGTTGAGCAACGTGACGTAGTAGAAGCAGTTCTCGTTGGCCTCGCCGAACATGCGCTCGAGACCGTCGCGCAGGATCACCGCCACCTCATAGTGGAAGGTTGGATCGTAGGCGCGACAGGTCGGCACGGTGGCGGCGATCAGATGGCTGTGGCCGTCCTCGTGCTGCAGTCCCTCGCCGTTGAGGGTCGTCCTTCCCGAGGTGGCGCCGAGCAGGAACCCGCGCGCCTGCATGTCGGCCGCCGCCCAGATGAAGTCGCCCACGCGCTGGAAGCCGAACATCGAGTAGAAGATGAAGAACGGCACCATATGCAGGCCATGCGTCGAATACGACATGCCGGCAGCCGTCCACGAGGCGAGGGCGCCCGCTTCGTTGATGCCTTCCTGAAGGATCTGGCCGTCCGTCGTCTCGCGATAGGGCGCCAAACCGCCCGCATCGACCGGCTCGTAGAGCTGTCCGAGCGGCGAGTAGATGCCCATCTGCTTGAACAGCCCCTCCATGCCGAAGGTTCGCGCCTCGTCGGCGAGGATCGGCACCAGGCGCTCACCGAGGCCTTTGTGCCGCGCCAGCGTGCGCAGCACCTGCACGAAGGCCATGGTGGTCGACAGCTCGCGCTCGCCGCTCGCGGCGAGCAGCCGCCCGAAGGCGTCGAGCTGGGGAATCGGCAGCGGCTCGACCTCCGTTCGGCGCACCGGGAACGGACCGCCGAGTGCCTCGCGCCGCGCGCTCAGGTAGCCGAGCACCTCGTCGTCCTCAGCCGGTTCGAGGAAGGGGATCGACGCGGCGTCGCCGTCCTCGATCGGCACGTCGAACCGTCCGGCAAATGCCGTGCGGGCGTCTTCGGAGAGCTTTTTCTGCTGATGCGTGGTGTTGAGGCCCTCGCCTTCCTCACCCATGCCGTAGCCCTTGATCGTTTGCGCCAGGATCAGGACCGGGCGATCGCTCTCGATCGCCGCTCGGTACGCGGCGTAGATCTTGCGGTTGTCGTGGCCGCCGCGCGACAGCGCGGCAAGCTCCTCGTCGGAGTGCTCCGCGAGGAGGGTCTGCAGATCCTCATCGCCCGAAACAAGCAGCTCGCGCAGGTAGGCGCCGCCGCGGACGACCGCCGCCTGCCACTGGCCGTCGACGACCTCGAGCAGCCGGCGCCGGAGCTTGCCGTCGGTGTCGCGGGCGAAGAGGGGATCCCAATCCGAGCCCCACAGGACTTTGAGCACGTGCCAGCCGGCGCCATGGAAGACGGCTTCCAGCTCCTGCACGATCTTGCCGTTGCCGCGCACCGGCCCGTCGAGCCGCTGAAGATTGCAGTTGACGACGAAGACCAGATTGTCGAGCTGCTCGCGCACCGCCACCGTGATCGCGCCGATCGATTCGGGCTCGTCCATCTCGCCGTCGCCAAGAAACGCCCAGACGTGACGATCCTCGGCCGCGATCAGGCCGCGCGCGCCGAGGTACTTCAGGAAGCGCGCCTGGTAGATGGCGAGCAGGGGGCCGAGGCCCATCGACACGGTGGCGAACTGCCAATAGTCGGGCATCAGCCAGGGGTGGGGGTAGGACGACAAGCCACCCGGTTCGACTTCCTGGCGGAAGCGCTCGAGCTGCGAACGGTCGAAGCGGCCCTCGAGAAAGGCGCGAGCGTAGATGCCAGGAGAGGCGTGGCCCTGGAAGAAGACGAGGTCGCCTCCTCGCTCGGCGTCGCCGGCATGCCAGACGTGGTGAAACCCGACTTCGAAGAGTTGCGCAACGCTCTGGTATGTCGCGATGTGGCCGCCGAGACCGTCGACCGCCTGATTGGCGCGCACCACGATGGCCATCGCGTTCCAGCGCAGGTAGGCGAGCAGGCGATGTTCGATCTCGAGGTCGCCGGGATAGTCGGGGTCGTCGTCGGCGCGCAGGGTGTTGACGTACGGCGTCGTGCGCGGCGCCTCAGGAGCTGCTACCTCGAGGCGGGCACGCTCGAGGAGCCGATCGAGCAGCCAGCGGACGCGCTCGGCGCCGTCGAGGTCGAGCACATCGGCGAGCGCATCGAGCCACTCGCGCGTTTCGACAGGATCGATGTCGGCGGGCCGGGCGGACGGGGGCTTCGAGGACGACATCGGGACTCCTGGCGTTGAGGCGGTCACGCGGTGGGATGGAACGTCACCCGGCGCGCGTCGCCGTCGGCGGATGATCGACAGAAGTATGTCAAGACGCTCGGGGACCTCACCAGCTCTTGCGTCGTCCGCCGCGACGCGAGCGCCGCCATCGGTGGGGTGACCGGCGTTGCGTGCGATTCCCTCGGCGTCTAGGGTGATGGCATGGAGACCTCGCGGGACGAGTCGCCCGCGCCCTGGTTCGGAGTGCGTTTCTGGCTGCTTGACGCGGCGGCCTGGTCGCTCTTCGCGTTCGCGAACACGGCCACGGGCGCCGCGGACGCGTTGCGCGCAGGCGAGCCGGTCGTTTGGTGGCCGGCGCTGGGGAACAATCTGCTGCTCTTTGCCCCTTGGGTGTTCTTGACGCCGGCGATCTTCCACTGGGCCGAGCGCCACCCGCTGCCGCGTGATGGAGGGCGAGGTTTGGCGCGATGGCTGGGACACGTCGCCCTCCTCGCGGTCGTCTGGACGCTCTTTTACCTGCCGGTTCAGGCGTCGATGATGAGCTGGATCAGCTTCGGCACTCCGTGGCGGGTGGTCGAGATCTTTCGGCGGGTGTCGGCGACGACCTGGCTTTTTGACTCGATCTTCCTTTTCTCCCTGATCGGGATCGGTCTGGCGATCTCGAGCTGGCGTTCGACGCGCCGCCAGGAGCGGCAGGCGACACGGCTGGCGCTCGAGAATGCCGAGCTGTCGACCCGGCTCGCCGAGGCGCGGCTCCACATGCTGAGGGCTCAGCTCGAGCCGCACTTCCTCTTCAACGCGCTCAACTCGATCACCGCGCTGATCCGCGCGGCGCCGCCGGCGACGGCGGTGCGGGCGGTGGCCGATCTGAGCGACCTTCTGCGCTACGCCACGCGTGCCGCCGAGCGCGACGAGGTGGCGCTGGAGGAGGAGCTGGCGTTTGTCGAGGCCTACCTGGCGTTTCAGAAGCTGCGTTTCGAAGATCGCCTCGAAGTGGTGTTCCGGATCGATTCTGAGACCGCCGACGCCGCCCTGCCGCCTCTCGTCGTTCAGCCGCTGCTCGAGAACGCGATCCGCCATGGCGTCGAGCCGTCGAGCGGCCGCCGCCGCATCGAGCTCGTCGCCCGCCGGCAGGAAGATCGGCTCATCATCGAGGTCCTCAACTCTTTCGAGCAGGCCATCGCTCCCAGCACCGCCGACTCGCCGGGGCTGGGCACCGGCCTCGAAACCGCGCGCCGGCGTCTGCGCGCCTTCTTCGACGGCGAGGCTGACCTGACGCTCGATCTCGATGGAGGCGTCGCGACGGCGCGCGTGATCACGCCATGGAGGCCGGTCGCGTGAGTCGAGGCCACTCGGGTGACGAGATCGCCCAGAACGCTGCGGGCACCGATCCGACGGTCTGGACCGCCGTGGTTGTCGACGACGAGCGCCTCGCCCGGCTGAATCTCCAGACGTTGCTTGCTCGGAGCCCGCGATGGACCCTTGTCGCTGAGGCGACCACCGGGCTAGAGGCTCTCGAGAAGGTCGCCGACCTCACGCCGCACGCGGTGTTCCTGGACATTCGAATGCCGGGTCTCGACGGTCTGGAATTGGCGGCCGTGCTTTCCCGCCTCGCGCGGCCGCCGCTCGTCGTCTTTGTCACGGCCTATGGAGAGCACGCGCTCGAGGCCTTCGCTGTCGAGGCGACGGACTACCTCACCAAACCCTTTGACGACGAGCGCTTCGAGCGGACGTTGCTGCGACTCGAACGGCGCTTGGCGGCACGGAGACGGTCGGTCGATGGCGTCGAGCGAGCGCTCCCAGAGGACGCGCGCGCGACGCCGGAGCGCGGCGAGGCGCCGACGCTGGCGGTCAAGTCTCTCGGTCGCGTGCGGCTGGTCCGGGTTGCCGAGATCGAATGGATCGCCGCCGCTGGAAACTATGTCCGGCTGTACCTCGGCGACGCCTGCCTGCTGCACCGCGCGACGCTTTCGTCGCTCGCCGCAGAGCTGGCGGACGAGGGCTTCGTGCGCATCCATCGCTCGACCCTCGTGCGTCGTGACCGGGTGGTCGAGTTGCGCACTCCGGTGGCCGGGCGGGCCCTCGTCGTGCTGAGCGACGGCACCGAGCTCGACATCTCCCAGCGCTTTCGCCAGCGCGCGTTCGAGCAGCTCCTGCCGTCCTGAGCGGGCGCCGCGGCGCGCTCGTCCTCGCGTCATCCAGCGCTCGCCCCACGTTCGGCCGCGCCCGGCCCGCCGCCGGCCGAGCGAACCTCTACGGCGCCATAGCTTGGCGAGCGAAGGCCAGCGCGGCGCGTGCTGGCCCGTTCGATCCTCCCGCGGCCCGCCCCGCCTTTTTTCGAGGTCTCTCATGCATCGCATTGTCCGCACGGCGAGCTCGCTCCTTCGTCTCGCCCTGGTCGCCGCCGTCGCCACGCCCGCCGCCGCCCAATTCGTCGAGCCCGAAGTCGACGTGATTCGTCGCCTCGACGGGGCTCAGGACGCCGGGTTTTTCGGCTGGATCACCGCCAACGTCGGTGATCTCGACGGCGACGGCCTGGACGATCTCTTGGTTCCGGCGATCGGATTCGACGGCTTCTCCGGCCGCGTCCAGGTGTTTTCGAGCGCCGATGGCTCGGTCCTGCTCGACGCGGTCGGTGCACCGGGAGCCGCGCTTGGCTACACGGCGACCCGAGCCGGCGACGTCGACGGCGACGGCGTGCCGGATGTCGTCGTCGGCGGCGGGCAGGCGCTCGTCCTTTCTGGCGCCGATGGTTCGGTGCTGCTGGACGCCAGCGGCCTGCTGCCGTTCGTCGACGCCGTCGCCGGCCTCGGCGACATCGATGGCGACGGCATTGGCGACATCGCGATCGGCTTCAGCGACGCCGCGACCCCGGGTGCGGGGCGCGTGCAGGCCGTTTCCGGTTCGGATGCTTCCGTCCTGTGGACGGTCGACGGCGCCGGCCCGACCGACGGCCTGGGCTCGGCTCTCGGCCGACTCGACGATCTCGATGGCGATGGTGTCGACGACCTGGTCGCTGGCGCACAGAACGCGGGACCGGCGAACGGTGGCGAGGCGTTTGTCATCAGCGGCGCCGACGGCACGGTGTTGCGCACGCTCCGGCCGACTCGACCCGAGAACGCATCTTCGTTCGGGCTGTTCTTCGCCTCCGGCACTCCGGACATGACCGGCGACGGCGTCGGCGAGATCTATGTCGGCGATCTGGGAGCTGAAACCGAGAAAGGGCCGGCCACCGGCACGGCGCATGTCTTCTCGGGTCGAGTCGGCCGGAGCGTGCGCAACACCGTGCCGTC
>JBCBCF010000113.1:0-12834 GCA_038530905.1 Acidobacteriota bacterium | reverse complement strand
GCCAGCTCGCCGATACCCGAGCTGTCGATGCGCTGCACCCGCGACAGGTCGAGGAGAATCTTGCGCCGGCCGTCGGCGACCAGGCGGTCGAGGGTGGTGCGCAACTCGACGTCGCCGACGCCGGCGACCAGGCGACCGTCAAGAGTGGCGATCGTCACGTCGTCACGCTGGCGAATCGAGATATCCATCATGGGAGGGCGGCTCCTGGGGGAGGCCGCGGATGTTAGCACGGGCCCGATCGCGCTCTCGCCCAGCGGCCAGCTCCTCCGCCGTCAGGGAACAACCGCGCAGCGCTGCGTCGGAAGCCCGACCCAAGAGGCGAAAGCCATCGCCCTCGAGAACGCCCAAGTCCTCGCTCAGCACGTGAACGGCCGAACCGACGTTGGCCAGATCGAAAATCGCCAGCACGCCCGGCTCACCGGGCCTCACCGGCTCGAGGGTCGCCGGATCGAGAGCCCGCACGCGCATCCAAGCCGGCGGCACGAAGAGATCGGGATCGCCGCCGTGGAGCACACGACTGTAGACGTGACCGGTCAGCTCGGTCATGCCGTACTCGCGCACGACCCGCGTCGGCGCCACGCCGACGCGCCCTGCGATCAACCTCAGCAGCTCGTCGCGTTCGAGCTCGCGATGGCGGCCCTTGAAACCGCCGGTCTCGAAGACCGTCGAGCCGGCGGGCAGCGGATCGAGCCGGTCTGCGCCTTCGAGCCACTGGGCCAGCGCGAAGGCCGTGGCGAGAATCACCGCCGGCCGCCCATCGCCGCGCCGCGCCCGGCAGAACTCTCGCGCTCGCTCCTGCTCGACGCCGCCTGCGCCGATTGCCACGGTCGAACCCAGGCCGCCGAAGCGCCGGAGAATATGGTCGACCATGAAGCCGAGGCTCGAATCCGCGACGGTCTGGCGCGACGGCACGAGCGCCAGCATCGGCGGACGTGCGCTCGGTGAGGCATCCGATGCGACCCGACTCGAGTCCGACGCACCCAGAACGGCGCTCGGAAACGAGGCATCGATGACGCGGCGGTAGAGGTCGGGAAACGGATGGACATGCACGCTCCGCGCGGCCGCGCCGCCCGTCGTGCCGCTCGAGCGAAAGACCTCACGCCCGGGCGCGAGGTGAAGATCGACCGTGCGGAACGCCGAGACCGGCACGGCCGGAGCACGACGCCAGTTCAGCTGCCGCAGATCCTCGTTCGACAAGCCGCGACTGGCGCACAGCCGCCGATACGGCGCGCCAAGCCGCGCAGTGATGGCGACAACGTCCCGCGCCAGCTGCTGAAACGTCTCGTCCGTGCTGGGATCGGGCGATCTCGTCGTGCCCACACCCGCCGTGGCATCAACGAAGGAGTCGACGCGCGCAACGACCGCCGCGAGCTCCTCGTCGATCGGCCCCGCATCGATCGCAGCCGGGTCGATCGATCCGGTCCCGCCGCCTGGACGGTCTCGCGGCTGCTGTCGATCGCCCATTGACGCAGTCTAGCGCCGAGGCGCTGGACCGTCGGTGGAACTGAGCTTTGATAGTCTCGGCTCGATTCCCATCGGCGTCCCGCACCCGTCGCTTCCCGCCGACTCCTTCAGTCGTTCCCGGCCCAGGATCTCTTTCGCATGTCGGCCTCGCCCACCCGCCAGCGCTTCGGCCCAGCAGCCGGCCTGGCGATCGCTCTCTTCGCCGTCGTCCTGCTGGCGGTCGGAGCGGTGGTCGCCGTCGGCTGGATCTTCATCGGCCTCGAGGCCGGCGAAGCCGCCGAGCGCGACGTCAGCCGCGATCTCGGCGGCTCGCAGGCCGTGCAGACGGCCCTCCAACAAGAGCGCTACCAGCGCCTCAATCTAATGTCGCGTCTGTTCCAGACCGACCAGATTCTGATCGCATACCTCACCGAGGCGGCGCAAGAGCGCAACGAGCAGGCGGTGCTCGACAGCCTCGAGGAATACCAGGACTACCTCTCGTTCGACATCGCTCTGGTCGTCGATCTCGACGGTCGCGTCCTGACCCGCACCGATCGGATCAGCGACGCCGAGGATCTGTCCGGCTCGCCGCTGTTCCGCCTGGCGGTCGAGGAGTCGAAGGCCCAGGGGGTGTGGTCCCTCGGCGACGACCTCTACCACGCGATGGCCGTGCCGCTGACCCGTCAATTTGAAAACGTCGGCGTGCTGGTCGTGGCGTACGCGATCAACAACGGACTCGCCCGCCAGGTCGAGAAGACCGGTGGCGCCGAGGTCACCTACCTGATCGCCGAGGGCGGCGAGGCGGCAGTCGCTGCCAGCACGCTCGACGCCGGCCTGGCAAGCGCTTTGGTCGCCGAGCTGCAGCGCGGCGACGGCGGCCTCGGGCGGGTGCTGCGCGACGGCGATACGGTGACCGAGGTCGAGGTCACGCTCGACGGTGCGCCGTGGCTGGCAACGGTCGCGCCTTTGCGCGACGCCGAGGGCGCGACCATCGGCGCGTTTGCCACCGCCACCTCGGTCGCCGACAAGCTCGCTGGGTACCGCCTCATTCGTACGCTGCTGGTGGCGACAGCGGCGATCGCCCTGCCGCTGGCCTTCCTCCTGACCTTGCTCCTCGCCAACCGGGCGCTGCGACCGATCGCCGTTACGGCCGAGGCGGCGGAGCGCGGCGCGTCCGGCCAATACGACACCGAGCTCCCCAAGGTCTCAGGGCCGGCCGCGCGCATTACGGCGGCCCTCGGCCAGATCTTCGCCACCGTCCGCGAACGCCAGGCGGCCGACTTCGTCACCTCGCGCGTCGCCCGCTTCCTGCCCGAACCGGCACGTGAAGCGACTCACCGCGCATCGCAGGCGACGCCGGTCGCCCTCTTGGCGGTTGAGCTGCGACGCTTCGCCGATCCCAAGATCGGCTACGACGCCGAAGAAAGCGTGGAGCGCCTGGCGCGCGATCTCCAGCGCATTCGCGCCTCGACGCTCACCCACAAAGGGCGGGTCGCGTCGATGCTCGGCCACCGCATTCTGACCGTCTTCGACGGCGAGAACCCCTCGCGGCGCGCGCTCGCCGCAGCAACCGAAATCGTCTTGACGCTCTCGGAGCGAGAGAACGTCTTCGACGAGGAGAACCCTCCGGTCGTCGCCATGACCACGGGCACGGCTGTGGTCGGCACCCTCGGTCTCGGCGATCGACCGCAGGCGGCGGTCGCCGGCGCGCCGGTCAAGGTGCTGGAGGGTCTTCTGCGCGAAGCTCGCCCGGGCTCGATCTACTTCTCGCGTCCGGTGTGGGATGACCTCGGTCGCGCGTTCCACCAGGCGCAGGCCGACGTCAAGGCGCAGCGCAGCGCGCTCGGTGCCGATCCGCTCTATCTGGTCTCGGGAGACGACGCGGCCAAAGTCACCGGCGCGCGGGCGCTCTCCGAGACCACGACGCAATTCCCGGGCGACGGCAAGGCGCTATCGGACGTCCGGCCGGGCTCGGTCCTCGGGAACCGATTCGAGATCCTCGCTGAGCTCGGCGCCGGCCGAATGGGCATCGCCTACAAGGCGCGCGATCGCGACACCATGGACTTCGTGACGCTCAAGCTGCTGCGCCCCGAAGTTGTCCAGGACCAAACGCAGTTCGAGAAGATCCGAGCCGCCACGCTCAAAGCCCGTTCGATTCAGCATCCGAACGTTTTGCAGGTGCGCGACTTCGGCGAGGCGGAGCGACTGCCCTACATCTCGAGCGAGTTCGTCCGGGGCATGACCCTCGGCTTCATGCTCGGCCAGGCGCGCGGCCTGCCGCTGGCTGCGGTGGTGCGCTTTGCGCGACAGATCGCCTGGGGCCTCGGCGCCGCGCACGGTCATCAGCTGATGCACGGCAGCCTCAAACCCGACAATGTCTTGATCGAAGGCGGCGGCACGGTGCGGCTGATGGATTTCGGGCTCGCCGGAGCGCCGCGGCCAGGGATGCCCCAGCCGGCACCCCAATTCCTCGCGCCAGAGCAGCTCGCGGGGGGCGAAGCCGACTCCCGCGCCGACTTCTACGCCTGGGGCGTTCTGACCTACGTCATGGCGACCGGCGAGTTCCCGTTCCCTGGCGCCACCTCCGAGGAGATTCGCGGCGCGATGTCGACTCAGGAGCCGGCAGCGCCGAGCACCCTCGCCGACGGGCTGCCGAAGTCGCTGGAGGACGTCCTGCTGCGCAGCCTCGCGGTCGGCGTCGACGACCGCTACCAGACGATCGACCGGTTGATCGCCGATCTCGATGACGTGGTCGTGTGACGGCGCGCCCTGCCGCCGCCCGACCACATGACGCCGCCCGATCCCGCCCCTGCCGCGGAATTGGCCGCGTTTCGCCGACGGGTCGGCCACCACCGAGGCAGACTGTTCCGTCTTTGCACCTGGACACTCGCCGATCCCGGAGAGGGAGAGCGCGCGGCCGCCGCCACGCTCCTCGCCTCGCAGCACCATCTGCCCGGCGGGCGAGGAGTCAGCGCGATCTCGGAGGGAGCGCTCCTCGATCGGCTGGCGATGCGCCGATGCCTCGACCGATGGGGATCTCTCGATCTGTGGAGAGCTCTCGACCCATGGGAATCTCTCAGAGGCTTCTTTGGACGGCGACTGGCACCGAGGGGGCGCGGAGACAGAGCACCCCACGATTCGGCGGCCCCTGGCGGCGTGGAGCCGAGAGTATTCGGCGCTCAAACGCCGCGGCAGGCCCGTCAGGTCGGGCGCTTCTTGCAGCTGCACCGACGTCAGCGTGCCGCCCTCGCCCTCGTCAAACTCGAGGGCCTCGGCTTCGAGCGCGCCGCCTTCGCCCTCAACATGTCGGAAGCACGGCTGGAGCGTCTTCTGCTCAGCGCCCTCGACCGGTTGGCCGACGGGCTCGAGCCCTCATGAGTGATTCCGGCCGGTGGGCGAGCGGTTCGCTCGAGCACGATCTGCTGCGCTGGCTGTGCGGCGAGCTCGATCCGGAGTCATCCCGAGCGGTCGAGCGCGCCATTGACACCAGCCCGCGCGCTCATCTGGTCGCGTCGCGCCTTGGCCGCGCCTGGCGCGCTCTCGATGAGCTCCCGCGCCTGCCGTCGCGGGATCTGCGGGACGCGACGTCGTCGCCCGAGGGACCGAATCACTCCGCCCTCGCGTCCCGTTTCCTGCGGCTGGCGCTGATTGTCTCTCTCATGGCCATGCTCGCACTGCTGGCACCACGTGCCTGCAACGCCACGGCGCCGGCGGCCCATGGCATCCGTGCACCGTCACCAATTCTCGACGCGGCCGCCATGTCATCGTCGCGGGCAAGAAAAAAGCCCCGCGTCGCGGGGCTTTCGGAGGAGAACCGAAGGCGCATGCCGTCCTTCGCTGGTTCCTACGGGCCACCGGCCAGGCGCGTCCAACCGCCGACGAGCAACTCGCTGAACCACGACGCTCGAGAACCATGGCGATGATCGACCGCGAGCGAGCGCGCCCGCTCGATGTCGGCCTCCTCGGCAGTCGCGGCATTCCGGCGCGCTACGGCGGCTACGAGACGCTGATGGAGGAGTTGGCCACGCGCCTCGCGGAACGCGGTCACCTCGTCACCGTCTACTGCCGGGCTCACTACACGCGCCGTGGCGAGAGCCCGTACCGAGGCGTTCGGCTGCGGGTGCTGCCGACGCTGCGCACGAAGCACCTGGACACGCCGGTCCACACCTTTCTCTCATGCCTGGCCGCCCTCGGCGCTCGACACGACGCGACGCTGATGGTCAACGCGGCGAACGCGATGTTCGTGCCGATCCTGCGCCTCGGCGGCATGCCGACTGCGCTGCACGTCGACGGCATCGAACGACGCCGCGCCAAGTGGGGCCGCTTCGGGCGGGCCGTCTACGCCGTGTCCGAGCGACTGGCGGTCCGCGTGGCGAGCGAGCTGATCTCCGACGCCGAAGCGATCCGCGAGCACTATCGAAAACGCTATGGCGCAGCGTCGCGCCTGATTCTCTACGGCGTCGATCCACGACCCCCGCGGGATCGTCGAGTCCTCGCCGAGCTTGGCCTGCGGGCCGGCGGCTACTTTCTCTACGTCAGCCGCTTCGAGCCCGAGAACAATCCGCATCGAGTGGTCGAGGCGTATCGGGACGTCGGAGGCGACCTGCCGCTGGTGATGGTCGGCACCGCCCCCTATGCGGATCGGTTCATCGCCGACCTGCGGCGCCGGGCCGACCGGCGGATCCTGTTCCCTGGAGCCATCTACGGCGAGGGCTATCGTGAGCTGCAAGAAGGAGCGCTGGCCTATATTCAGGCGACAGAGGTCGGCGGTACCCATCCGGCGCTGGTGGAAGCGATGGGCTACGGCAACTGCCTGCTGGTCAACGATGTCGTGGAGAATCGCGAGGCCGCCGGGGACGCCGCGCTCTACTTCGAGGCCGCGCGCCCTGCAACGCTCACCTCGGCGATGGAGCGCGTGCGGAGCGAACCGGACCTGGTGGCTCATCTGTCAGACGTCGCTCGGAAGCGCGCCATCGAGCGGTATTCATGGGACGCCGTCACCGATCGGTACGAGGCGTTGTTTCGAGATCTGGACAGGCGAAGCCATGTCGCCGTAACATAGACGACAGCGCGGTTCACGCGTCGCGTAGAATCAGCTCACCGCGCGGAAGTGACGAATTCAATTGGCGCTCCCCGATCGTCTGGTGCGATCGACCGGAGCGTTTCCAGCCCGTGACCGGCTCCATGGCGATGTTTGCAACCCCCAAGACATGCTGAAAGAGCAATCTCGCCTGCTGTCGACCCTGGTCTTCGCGGTCGACCTGACTCTCGTCGCGTCCGGTTTCCTGCTCGCTTGGTGGGTTCGGGCCGACATCCTCCCCGGCCTCCTGCCCTCCCGCTTCGACGCTCCCTTTTATCCTCTCGGCGCCTATCTGCCGCTTCTGCCCCTGGTCCTTCTGATCTGGGGTCTGTTGCTGCTCGGATCGGGCGCATATCGCTCGCACCGGACCGTGCCGCTAACGGTCGAGGCGCGGGCCATCGCCCGCGTCTGCGCAAGCGGTCTGGCGCTCCTTGCTCTTGCCATCTTCGCTCTACGGCTCGATCGTTTGCTGCTCGGCAACGACGAGTTCAGCCGTCTGTGGATCCTGCTGGTCGGGTTGTTCTCGTTCCTGCTGCTGGTCACCGAAAAGCTGACGCTCAGGACACTGTCCCGCTACGTCCGCGCGAGCGGCTTCAACTACCGAACGGTCTTGATCGTCGGCACGAGCGATGGCGCGCTCGACCTCGCCGAGTCGATCCGTGAGCATCGGTATTGGGGCTTCAAGGTGCTCGGATTCGTGGCGCATCCGCGCGCCGAGTCGCCACGGGATCTCGGCCGCTATCCGCTTCTCGGCACAATCGACGAACTGCCCGAGCTGGTGGTCGAGATGCCGGTCGACGACGTGGTCTTCTGCGTCTCGCGGCGCGCTCTCGACAGCATGGAAGACCTCTTCCTCAGCCTGCACGAGCAGGGCATCCGGACGCGCTTCGCGCTCAACCTCTTCCCGCACGTCAAAACGCGCACGCGCCTCGAAGAGCTGGACGGAGTCCCTCTCCTCACATTCTCCACCGCTCCCGAGCGGCCGCTGCCGCTGCTGTTCAAACGCAGCCTCGACGTGTCGCTGTCGATCCTGCTGATGGTTCTCTCGCTGCCGGTGATGCTCGGGATCGCCCTGGTGATCAAGCTCACCGAGGGTGGCGCAGTGCTGTATCGCCAGACGCGCTGCGGGCTCAACGGTCGCCGCTTCACGCTCTACAAGATCCGGACGATGGTCGAAGGAGCCGACGCTCGGCGCGAGGACCTACTGCATCTGAACGAGATGTCGGGCCCGGTCTTCAAGCTCCGGCAGGATCCGCGCGTGACCATGTTGGGTCGCGTGCTACGACGCTTCAGCCTCGACGAGCTCCCGCAGCTCTGGAATGTGCTGCGCGGCGACATGAGTCTCGTCGGCCCCCGGCCGCCGATCCCCGAAGAGGTCTTGCACTATCAACGCTGGCAACGTCGCCGGCTGTCGATGAAACCGGGCCTGACCTGTCTGTGGCAGATCAGTGGCCGCAACCAGCTCGACTTCGATCGCTGGATGGAGCTCGACCTGGAGTACATCGACTCCTGGACCCCCTGGCTCGACCTCAAGATCCTCGCCAAGACCGTGCCGGCCGTGCTGACCGGCCGGGGTGCTTCCTGAGCCGCTTCTCGGCTTCACGTCCGGCGCTCGAGCCCGTGATCCCGGGCCGGCCACTCCCGCGCTGCCTTTCGGTGTCGGCCTCACGGCCGCGCTGACGGCAGAGCGATGAGCTTGCCACAGACCAACGGGCCAGCTACCCTGTGCAGGCCTCCGATCCACGCACTTTCGCGTCGCTCGGCGTTGGAGCCATGCTGGCCAGCCAACCGCCCGCTCGTTTTCCGATGCGCGTCGTCGTGCGGCGCACCGGACTGAACGCCGCGCTCATCCGCACCTGGGAGCGCCGCTACGGGGCGGTTTGTCCGGTTCGAACGCCTGGTGGACATCGCGTCTTTTCCGAACGGGAGGTCGAGCGCCTGCGCATGCTTCGACAGGCGATTCTCGAAGGTCGAACGATCGGCCAGGTCGCGCATCTCGACGACGAGCGCCTGCGGCGGCTCCTGCGCACCATGCCGACCTCGTCCGGGCGTGCCCGCCCCACGACGGCCGCAGCGACCGCGCCTCCGCCAACTCCTCTTCCCCACGCCGAGATTGAGCCGGCGCTGGCGGCGGCTCGCCGCCTTGACGCCAGCGGCCTGCGCGCTCGCATCGATCGCTCGGTCCAAGAGATCGGCCTCGTCGACACCCTCGAGCGGCTGGTGGCGCCGTTGCTCGCGCGCGCCGGCCTGCACGATGAGTCCTCGCTCCTCGATCGCTTCGTGCGGCTCGAGATCGGACTCTTCGCGGCCGCCGAGCTGCGTGCGTTCACCGCCAGTCGACCGCTGGCCTTGGCAGCCTCGTTCGGCGACCCTCTGCATGCGTTGCTGAGCGGGCTCGTTGCCGCGACCGCCGGCTGGGGAGTGGCCTGTCTCGATCGACCGCACGTCGAGACGCTCGATGCGGCGGCTCATCTCTGCGCGCCCGACGCCCTGCTCTTGGCGGTCGAGCATGGGGACGTCGCCCGCACGCGACAGGCGATCGCACTCCTGCCTCCCAACGTGCCGCTGGTGATCGGCGGGCCCGCGGCCCGCAGCCTCGACGGCACCACGCGCTGGATCGCACCGGACCTCGAGGACCTCCGGCAGATCTTCGAATGGCTCAACGAGCCGGTAGATTCCCCTCGCCGTCGCTGAGCGCCGGCCCGAGCACCCGATCGACGCGATGCGCCTCGGTCGCGTCGGGAACCTGCCACTGATCCATCAGGCGCTCCAGTTCGGTCGCCGCCGAATCGGCCCGGCTCGAGGCATCCAGCAGCTCTCGATAGGGCCGCTCGACATGCACCAAGCGCACGTAGGCTCGGGCCTCCGCGAAGACGTCGAGAAGATGCGAGCGTGGCGCCCGCTGCAGGCCGGTCTCCAGCCAGGTGAAGCTCTCGCCCTGGCGCAGAAGGTCTCGCGCCCGTTGCCGCGCCTCCGCCACCACCACGCCCGAGGTGTCTTCCTCGCCCACACCGTAGCGACCACCCAACGCATCGAGATCGAGCAGCGGGCCATCAAGGACCCCGCAGCGCTGCGCCCACGCGCGCCGGCCGCTGCCCGGCAGACCGACGACAAACGTCACGCGAGAGGCGCCGAGAGCGGGCGGCGACGCCTCTAGGCGTTCCGCCGGGTGGCGAAAGAACCAAAAGCGATGCAGCGGGCTGGCGAAAGGATAAGGCCTGTCCACGCAGCCCAAGTCGTCGCAGACCGCCTCGAAGACGCGATGGCGGTCGGCGAGATCGTCCGCATCGTCACTGATTCTGCCGAGCGCGTCGGCTCGGCCGAGCAACGCCAGGAGATCACAGCGCACCGACCAGCTCACCGTCGCTGCTTGCCTTGACGGGCGCGGGCTGTCGCGGAGGTACAGCGGCACCATGTGATGTCGAACGAGGGCGCAAACCCGCTCGCGGCGCTCCGGCTCGACGCCCTGGCGGTACAGCACCTGCCGGGCGATGATCTCGCCGCGCTGCGCGTGACCGCGCGACCGGATCGTGCCGTCATCATCGATGTGCGTGCAGTCGGGCTTGCCGACATCATGCAGAACAGCGGCGGCAAACAGCTCCTCGCGCAGATCGGGCGCGAGCTGACGCCAGCCGACGCTATCGACCAGCGCTTCGACCACCAGCCGCGTATGAACGAGAACATCGCCCTCCGCGTGATAGCGCGGATTCTGCGGACAGCCGTCTAGACGCTGGAGCCAAGCGAATCGCTCGACGAGCCGATCCCAGGCGAAGTTCCAGTCGGGAGGACGGGGGCAGAGCGACAAAAGGCTCGGCATCATCCCGATGCTATGAGCCGGCGTCCCTCAACGCAAAACGCCCCGGAGCTCGCTCCGGGGCGTTCTGAACGCGACGGCTGTCCGGCGCTCGGCTCCAGACAAATCAGCCCAGCCAGCTCGACCAGCCTTCCACCACCGTGATGCCGTCGCGCGTCAGCACGTCCGCCGCGAGATAAGCGAAGAAGAGAAAGACCCAGAAGAAGCCCGCGCCGGCGGTGATCTTGATCAGCGACGTGCTCTCGCGCACGTGCATGAAGACCATCACGACCAGCACTGCCTTCACCACCGCAATCGCCAGCGCCACGAGATCGGCCAACAGAGGGCCGAGATGCACGAGCGACACGAGGTAGGTGACGAGGGTGAGCACAAAGAGCAGGCCAAGCGTGATGACGTGCGGCTTGATCGAGTGGTGCTCGTGATCGTCGGAATGCGCCTCGGACGCATGAGAAGTCGAATGAGCCATCGTCGTCTCCGTCAGGTCAGCTTGGGCACCGACTCGCCGATGAGATAGAGGAAGGGGAAGAGGAAGATCCAAACGATATCGACGAAATGCCAGTACAGGCCGAATCCTTCGATGAAGTTGTGGTTCTTCGTATTCCAGTAGCCGCGCCGCGCACGCGGCAGGATGAACAACATGATCGCCATGCCGATGACCATGTGCAGGGCATGCAGGCCCGTCATGCCGAAATACAGCGAGAAATAGATCTCGGTGGCCTCCGGATTCGCGATATTCGACACCGGCGGGATGAAGCCGTGGCCAGGAATCTCGTGATGGACGTACTTCCCGTAGTACTCGAAGGTCTTGACGATCAGAAAGATCGCGCCGAAGAACAGCGTGCCCACCAGGCCGGCAGCCACATGCCAGCCGTTGTCGCGCTTCTCGGTTCGGTGACCGGTCTGCGCCGCCCACACCGCGTACACCATGGTGAAGCTGCTGCACAGGAGCACGAGGGTGTTCATCGCGCCGATGAACACGTCGAGCTGCTGACTGCCGGCGATGAACGCCTCGTCATACATCATGCGGTAGTGCACGTAGACCGCGAACAGCCCCCCGAAGAACAGCACTTCCTGGCTGAGAAACAGCCACATGCCCAAGAGGGCGGACTGCTTCTGCTGATCGTGGGTCTCGAAGTGATGAGCGAGCCCCGCTCCACTTTGGGACTCGGCGTGCGATGAAGCCAAGGTCGGGCCTCCTCAGGCGGTCGGTTCCGTCGCTGGCGCAGAGGCCGGCTGAACGTGCGCCGTCGTGGTCGTCGGATGGTACTGATAGGCGTCGTAGTCGACGACCGGCATCGATTCGAAGTTGTGCAGCGGCGGCGGCGATGTCGTCTCCCACTCGAGACCGACGGCACCCCACGGATTGTCACCGGCGACCTTGCCCCACTTGAGCGAGCCGAGCAGGTAGAACGCCGGCATCGCATAGCCGACCGCCAGCACGGTGGCGCCGGCCGTCGAGAGAACGTGCAGTACCTGGAACTCGTCGGGATACACGTGGTAACGGCGCGGCATGCCGAGATAGCCGAGGACGAACTGCGGGAAGAAGGTCAGGTTGAAGCCGATGAAGACGAGCAGCGCCGAGAGGTGCGGCCAGAAGCCCTGCACCATGCGGCCGGTGATCTTCGGCCACCAGAAATGCAGGCCGCCGAGATAGCCCATCAGGGCGCCGCCGACCATGATGTAGTGGAAATGCGCGACGACGAAATAAGTGTCGTGCATGTGGATGTCGAGACCGAGCGTGCCCAACATGAGGCCGGTGAGGCCACCGATCGTGAACAGCCCGAGGAAGCCCAGGGCATAGAACATCGGCGTCGTGTAAGCGATCGACCCTTTGTACAGCGTGGCCGACCAGTTGAACACTTTGATCGCCGACGGCACGGCCACCAACATCGTCAGGAACGAAAAGATCATGCTGGCGTAGATCGACTGGCTGGAGACGAACATGTGATGTCCCCAGACGAGGAAGCCGATCACCGCGATGCCGATCGACGAGAACGCGATCAGCTTGTAGCCAAAAATCGGCTTGCGCGTGAACGCCGAGATCAGCTCGGAGATCACGCCCATCGACGGCAAGATCATGATGTAGACCGCCGGATGGGAGTAGAACCAGAACAGGTGCTGGAAGAGCACCGGGTCGCCGCCCAACGCCGGATCGAAGAAGCCGAGACCGAACATGCGCTCGAAGCCGACGAGCAGCAGGGTGATCGCCAGCACCGGCGTGCCCAGCACCATGATCAGGCTGGTCGCGTAATGCGCCCACACGAAGAGCGGCAGACGGAACCAGGTCATCCCAGGCGCCCGCATCCGGTGGATCGTCACCAAGAAATTCACGCCGGTAAAGATCGACGAGAAACCGTTGACGAAGATGCCGATCGCCACCGTCGTGACGTAGCTATTCGAGTAGGTACTCGAGAACGGCGTGTAGAACGTCCATCCGGTGTCGACGCCACCCGCCATCAGGGCATACATGGTCAGCGACGCGCCGATCATGTACATG
>JBCBCF010000112.1:0-12862 GCA_038530905.1 Acidobacteriota bacterium | reverse complement strand
CTGCTCCCAGATCTCGGGTCTCGGCAGTGGCGACGGCAATCCTCCAAGCCAGTGACCGCCCGGTGCGGCCAGCTCGACGACCTGCTGCGCGCTGCGTTCGTTGGCAGCCAAATGCACCGCCAACACGACTCGATGAAGCGGGTGCATCTGCCCCGTCGCGTAGTCGAGCAGCTCGGCCGAAGACGGAGATTCGGAGCCGGCCGGTGCGGAGACATCGAAACCAGTCATTGGGAGAGGCGCTCGCTCAGGCGCCTGAGACCGAAACGCAGGCGCGATTTCAGGGTGCCGAGGGGGATGCGCAGACGGGCTGCGGTCTCGGCGTAGGTCAGGCCACCGAAATAGGCCAGGCGCAGGGCATCGCGTTGCCGTCGATCGAGCCGATGCAGCTCCCGGTGCAGGTCAAGTCGATCGGTCGAGTCCGCGAGCGGTCCCGCCATCGGCTGATTCGACAGGTCCGCGCTGTCGATCGACTCATTCGGCTCGGCGCGACGACGGACGTCGTGGGCTTTGTGTCGGCAGATCGTATAGAGCCAGCCGCCGACCTCACCGCGCGCCGCGTTGAAGCCGGCTGCCTTGCACCAGACGGCGAGGAACGTGTCCTGGAGCACGTCCTCGGCCACTTGCTCATCGGTGGTCCAGCGTCGAGCGGCGGCGAGCAGGCGGCCCGCGTGGCGGATGTACAAGAGCTGGAACGCCCCTCGATCGCCCTCGGCAATGGCGGCGATCAGAGCCTGGTCAGATGGAGGGGTCCGATCTGAGAGCGAGGGGCTGGCTGCAGGCAGCATGCTTGATTCTAGACCGACCCGCAGAGCTACCTGCGTCGTCATGGCCGGATCTCCGTTGCGCCGGGCGGGCTCAGGGTGGGCACGACGAAGGTGGAAGCGGCGAAGATGCTGCGCCAGTCCGCCGGCGTGCCGTCGACGGCGTGGGCTGAGTCGTCGGGCCGTGCTGGCCGCATGTGCAGCGCCGTCGCCAGGAATGGGCCTGGAACGACCGAAAAATGCGCTCGCCCGTTGGCATCGGCTCGGGCGATCAGGCCCGGCTGCCGACCGTTGAGATGGCGAAGCTCGATGGTCTGGCCAGGCGCCGGTCGGCCTTCGATCTGAACCTCGAGCTCGAGCGTTGAATCGTCGAGAGAGCGAAGAACCAGCTCGACCGGCAGGCCGATCGCGCGGTCGCTCGGCGGCATCGACGGGTCACCGACCTGGACCAACGTCTTCACCGAGCGCGAAACCCACTCACGCCCCTCGGTCAGGCCTCGACGGGCGTGTTCGGCCGCGATCGTCTGCATCCCCTCTTCGTCGAGATAGGCCGAGAACTCCTCTGTGTCGAGGTGATTGAAGAATGGTCGACCGACGAAGGCGACGATCCAGGTGCCGCTCACCGTCGGGCGAAACGCTCCGACCAGTGCCGAGCCGTCGAGGCCGGGAGGCTCGAGACTCCGACCGTCGGGCGCGTGGACGCGCAGGCTGTCGATGCGTCGGCCATCGCGCAGCATGACTTCCGAAGCATTCGGCTGCTCGTCGCTCAGGTGCCCGATGCGGAGCTCCAGGCGCACCGGTTGATCCGGGGCCACCGGTCCCCGAGGCGCCAGCCAGACATCGTGTGCCGACGCCGGCAAAGCTCCGAGAACGCCGCAGCTGAGGAGGAGAACGAGGAAAGCGCATCGCGGCCAGGCCGCGATGCGCCTCCTCTGATCAATCATTGAGATCACGTCGATCCCGCGATCATGTGACCGTCGGTCTCAGGACCGACGAGCCGTGTCACGGCTGGCCATCGTTTGGCGAGCCCGGAGTCGGCGTCGTCAGATACGGGAACGTGCTGTCGAATTGCGCCGCGTCCTGAAGGGAGCCGTCCGTGTAGGGGAGCTGGCCGTCCGGCGCGATGTCGGCGGGCAGCAGCGCGCCCATCACCGCGCGCAGGGCAATGTCGACTGTGTCGTCGCCGGGACGGCGGCCGTTCGGAAAGCCGGCCAGGTCGCCTCCGAGGACGCCGAGATTGTCCTGCTCCGCCGCCGGCACCGCCGGGATCGAAGTGTTGAGCCGCATCATCTCGCCGACACTGCCGTCGTCGTTCAGCCCCGGAACGCCGGTAAGGAACACCTGGATCAGGTCTTCTCTTGGGAAGAGGTCGGGCGCCTGGACCCCGAACAGCACCTGCAGCAGCTCCGGCAGCGTCGGATGCGTGACGTAGGTCAGGAATTGAGCGTCGCCAGACGGCTGGCTGGCGTTGAATCGGTTCTTGTCGGGCAGGCCGATGACGACCTCGTTGACCAGCGGATTGGCCAATCGCGAGACCTGGACGAAGTCACCGCTTTGCGCAGACGGCATGACGAAGTCCGGATCGCTTGACAGCATGCGCGTTCGCGGCAGCCAAGACGCGGTCCAGCCGGCGATGACATTGCTGCTGGCCGTTACGCACGAGATCGGCACCTCCAGAGCAAGCGTGGTGATGTTCTTGTCTTCGGTGTCCGATGGCTCGCCGTCCCGCGGGCCGACCGGGTTGAGGTTCACTAGATCGAAGACCTCGCCGAGATTGACGGCGAACGACTCCTTGCGCTGGCCGACGAAGACACGGCCGTCGCCGCAGCCTGGAATCGCGACGTCGTAGATGAAGTTGTCGGCGTAGCCGGCGTAGTCCGGAATCGACTTCTGGCCGATATTGTCGAGCGGCGCTGCGAAGCGACGGCGATTGTTGTCGAGGTTCGACAGGAAGCCGACGCCGGTCGGTGAGGCAGCGCCGCCGCGAACGACGCGTACGGTGTAGCTGCGGTTCTCGTTGACGCCTTCGGAGTCCGTGCCTGGGCCGAACGGACCGACGTTGACCAGCGGCACGGCGACGGTTTCCGTCGCGCCCGGATCGCCGATCTCGAGCGCGGCGAACGGCGAACGGCGGATGATCCGGAAGCGGAAGGTCAGGTCTTCGACCGCGTCGCCGTCATTGTCGATGTTGATGTCGTAGAAGGCCTCGCCGTCGAGCGGGAAGTAGTTCGGACCGCCGTAGGGATCCTGCAGGGGGTTGTAGTTGGCGATGATGGTCACGAAGTCTTCGCGACCGGTCTCGTAGCTGCGGAACATGTAGAAGTCGGTGCCGTCGACCTGCGGCATGCCGAGGATGGCGGGCGCTTCGCGGTGGCTCGAGGCGAGTGCCGGCATCGAGAGGGTGGCGGTGAAGATGAGGACGATCGCGAAGGCGAGGCTGCGCGAGCGAGCGAGATCGAGACGCATGGAGTTCCTCCGAAAGGTGGGTGTTGGCAAACAAGAGCCCGACGCGGCCGACGCGGCCTGCGCGGAAGCGAGATTGCCGTTCGGGTCTCTACCCACCCCTACGCCGAGCCGTGACGGATCGGACGAACGGAGGTCGAAGTTTTTTGCGAGGCAGCGCAGGCCACCGCGTCCGCAGCATCTGCCGCGTGCTGGCAGCGTCGGGCGGACGAGGCCGCTGGCTCAGCCTGTGCCGAAGAGCCGATCGCCAGCGTCGCCGAGGCCAGGACGGATATAGCCCTTGGCGTCGAGCTGGCGATCGATGCTGGTGGTGAGAATGCGGACCTTGGGATGCTCGGCCCGCAGCTCGGCGATGCCCTCCGGCGCGGCCAGCAGGCTGACGAAGCAGAGTGACCGCGGGCGGTGCTCCCGGATCCGGGTGAGCGCGGCGGTGGCGGTGTGACCAGTGGCCAGCATCGGATCGATGAGGACCACGTCTCGATGCTCCAGCTCGTCCGGAAGATTGAGGTAGTACTCGCGGGCGTGGAGGCTTTCCGGATCGCGCAGCATGCCGATATGGCCGACTCTGGCTTCCGGCAGCAGGTCGAGCAGGCCATCCAGCAGGCCGATGCCGGCGCGCAGGATCGCCACCAAGACGATCCGCCGTTCGTCGAGCACCCGGATATCCAGCCGCTCGAGCGGCGTCTCGACGCTGGCTGAGATTTGCGGCAGATGGCGGGCCACGTCCGCCGCCAGCAGCCGACCGACATCGCGCATCAGGATGCGGAAATGCGCCGGGTCGGTCGCGCGATCGCGAAGCAGGGCCAGCTTGTGGCGGATCAGCGGATGGTCGATGACGTCGACGAGTGGGTCCCCGGAGAAATCCATGGCGAAGATCCTAACCGCCAGCGGTCCCTGTCGTCCCGGCGATCGGCGACGCGCGGGGGATCACCGGCGCGCTGATTGACTCGGTCCTCAGTCGCCGGCGCCGAGCGTGCCGGTTCCCAGCGCCTCGGAACCCGTGCCGCCGCGCCGCCGGAGGCGAGTGGCGGTGGTCGGCCGTTCGAGGCGAGGCCGGCTGGCGGAGCGCCGGTCTGAGAGCAAGCGCCGAGAGCGCTCGATCTCCTGCCGCAGTGTCGCGTAGAGTCCCGGCAGCCGGTCGCGAGGAATCGAGAGATCGCGCGCCAGCTGGCGATGCGACGGCAGCTCGGAGCCGTTGAGCGCGCCGCCTTCGACGGCCAGCGTCGACAGGTGGCGCCAGAGCCGCAGCAGGTACTCACGCGTCTGGCGCCGCGTCTCGAGACGTCGCAATCGCCGCTCGACCGCCAGGCTGAGGCGTCGGAAGTCGAAGCGTGCCTCGACTTCCGATGTGCCTTCGCGCCGTGAGGTGAGGTCGAGAACCGCCACGGCGCCCGAGGCTGAGGGTGCCAGCGGTTCGGCGCTCAACACGGCGCTCCAGCGCAGACGGACCTGCGTCTTGAGGAGCCGGGCAAGCTGGCCGAAGTGAAACGCTTCGGCGTGTTCCGCCAGCTCCGGAAGGCGCTCGGCGAGGCGCTCGGCGACGCTCTCGAGCTGTCGCCCGCGCGCTTCTACGATCGCGGCGGCGAGGCAATCGGCCCAGGTAGCGATCGGTTCGGCGTCAAGCCGGGTCGGGCGGACCGGTGCATCGGGCGCCACGTTCGTCCCCTCGGCGACAAAAGCAAGTACCGTCCGGCTGCGCAGCCGCGCCGGATGACCGCCGACGCAGCGCAGCCGGCGCCGCTCGACAAGCAGGGCAATCGCTCGCTCGAGGACTTTGAACACCCGGTAGCCCACCGGATCATGTCGTCGCTGCAGCTCGAAGAGAAAATGGCGAACGTTCAGGCGAACGAGCGAGGCCACGTCATCGCCGGCCTCGACTCGTTCACTGAGCGCCCGGCGGCGATGCACCAAGACGAAAACAAAGCAATCGTTCACCAATTCGTCGAGCGATCCGTCGTGGAGATTCCAGGCGGACAGGCCGACCACGCCGAGGTGGCGAGGCGAGCCATGCCAGAGGCCGCGGCGGCGCATTTCGCGCACCAGCACCTGGCGCAGCGCCTCATAAGCTGCGAGATGGGTCTCGACGTCGTCATCTCGATCGTCGGAGGGCGAGAGCAGGCGGGAGAATGCGGCGCGCGACACGGCGGATGTCCTCTCGGGAAGCAGCAGTCCAGCGGATCCTTCCCTGATGTGACATCCGCGAAACCTGCTCTTTCGAGTTCAAGGACACCGATCTCGAGAGAAAGTTCACGACCGACCGAAGCCGTGAGCCATTCCCTCGGCCACTTGCGCGTTCTCTCTGTAGATGGGACCGACGGAGCCTGACCGGTCCCCGGTTCTGGCTCCGGATTACACCCTCGGCGTTGCCGAGGGCCTTTTTTTGCCAGGCCGTCACGGAGCGCCCGAGAGAACGCTTGGACCTCTGCCCGGCGGTCGGAAGGCAACCCTGGGCCGAGCGCAGGCGGACGCTAGTCGCCGGCGGTGGACTCGGTCGCGTCGGAAGGGACCGACGCCGCATCGTCCGCGGCCGCGTCCGTGCGCAGCAGCTCGCGTGCCTCCTCGGCGCGGTCGTGCGGCACCAGGAACCGTGCCTCTCCGCGCGGGCGATGAAAGGTCGGACCGAGCATGTCGGACGGGAAGAGATTCATCATCGACTCGCCGTCGACCACATAGGGGATGTCGGTGCCGTCGAGCAGCGACTTGATGACGGGCAGCAGATCGGCCTGAGAGGTGGCAAAGACGACCTCCAGCTCGGGATCGGGATGTTCGGTGCGATCGGAGGTGTCTGACATGGCGGCTCCTGCGCTGGTGGCGGTGTCGGTCGTCGGACGAGGAAACAGTGGACGGGTCGATCAGGGGCCAGGCGAGACCGACGATTCCCGCTTCGCGACGATGGCCGGGGTCTGACCGCGCAGGCGCGGGAGCGCCGCCCGAATGGCCGCGTCGTCGAGACCGAGCAGATGACTGCGCTCGATCAACACGTCGAGGTCGACCGGCAGGCGATGTGGCTGCGGGCAGCGATCGAGCCCGACGAGATCTCGCGAGGCTGCAGCCTGCATCAGCCACGGTCTCAGCGGATCGAGATCACCGCGGGCAACTCGATCCGCGGCCTCGCTCACGAGCGACTGCAGCACGGCGTCGTCGGCGCCGAGGAAGCCTCGCCACGGATCGGCAGCAGTTGGGCAGAGACGCTCCTGGGACTCACACCAGGCGGCGGCGACCGTGTAGAGCGATGCCACCGCGGCGAAGCCTTCACGGTGGTCGAACGTCGCCCACGCGAGATCGACCAGCGATCGGAGATGATCGGCCTCGCGCGCCAGCAATGCACCGTAACGACGCGCCGCCTCGCTCTCCGTCGCCTCGTCGAGCGCTTCGGCAGGGCCGTCGCCGAGCAGCTCGGCGAGCCGCTCGACGCCGCGCAGACTCCAGCCGATGCCGGTCGAGAACATCGGGTCGAAGAAGGCATAGGCGTGTGGCAGCAGCAGCCAGCGCCGGCCCACGGCCATCGCCGCGCGCCGTCCGATCTGGGCGATGAAGCGCCATGGCTCGACCGGCGCCGCCTCCGGCGCCAGGAACTGACGGGCGAGGGTGGGATACCGGCCGAGTCGGTCCTCGGCCACGCCCTGCGGATCTCGAGCTGCCCACGCGAGCGTCGCGGCGTCGAGCCGGCGGCGGTCGAGCACCAGGCCAACGCTCGCCGGCCCGTGGTCGAAGCGCAGCTGCCAAACCCAGCCGTCGGCGATCAGGTGATGGACGGCCGCGCGCTCGGCCGGATAGTCGCCGTCGTCAACGAAGGCGCCGTCCGTGGCGTTCTCGAGCAGCGGCGGCTCGGTGAGATGCGCGGCCAGCACCGCGCGATGCTCCGCGCCGCCGATCGCCCCGCTGCCGGCTCCCAGATGGCTCGCCAGGGCGCCGCCGGTGGCATCGACCACAAGGCGGACCGAGGCGTGCCAGCTGCCGCCGGCTCGATCGCCCCGCAGCACCACGGCGTTGGAGCGCAGCTCGATCTCTCGCACCGCATGGCCCTCGCAGACGCGAACTCCGGCGGCGGCGGCGCGGCGGACGAGGTCGAGATCGATGTCGGTGCGCAGCCAATGCGTATCGGCGACGTGCTCATTGGGGCTCGCCGCGATCTCCAGGCGGCCGTCACCGCGGCGCCACGGCTCGCCCGGCCGATGGTGCAAGAAGGTGAAGCCGCGCTTCAGGCCGCAGCGCAGGTCGGAGCGTCGGGACGTCCATCGCCCCCATGATGCGAGCTCATCGAGGTCGGGGCAGCCGTGGCGGGCGGCAAGGCGCTCGAGCGAAAGGTTGGCTAGGGGCGTCGTCGACTCGCCGAGGGCGAAGCGCGGATGCCGCGCCCGCTCCAGCAGCAGCACCGACCGCCCTCGTGATGCCAGGGCGCGGGCGAGGATCGAGCCGGCGAAGCCCGCCCCGACGATCGCGACGTCCCACCGATGACCGCCCTCGGTCGGCGTCAGCGGGGTCACGACGCCGCCTCGACGGCGGCACCGCCTTCGGCGAGGTCGCGCAGGCGTTCGATTCGCCGCGCAGGGTCGCGATCCGTCGCGGTGACGAATGCCTCGAGGTCCCAGGGGTCGACCGCGATCCGGCCGGGCGCCAGCGGGTGGCAGACGTCGAGTGTCGCTTCGATCTCGTCGAGGGTCGGCGGTTGCCAGGTCCCCGCCGCGGCCAGCTGGCGAACCGCGGGCTGAGTGCCTCGGAGGGGCACCAGGGCGACGCGCTCGGCGCCAAACTCGAGCGCGGCCTCGACGCTGCGTCGCGTCCAGCTCAGTCGCTCATCGCGGGCGACGAACGGTGGAGCGATGAGGAGAAAGACCCGCAGGCCGATGTCCCAGGCGCGCAGGCGGTCGGCGGCGCCCCGCACGTCATTGAGGGTTGCACCCTTGCCGAGACGGGCGAACGCCTCGGGATGGACCGTCTCCAGGCCGATGGCCACCTGCAGGCGGCCATCGAGCCGCTCGGCAAAGCGTCGGCAGCGCTCGCCGACGAGGCGCGGGTGGCACTCAACCACCACCTCGTCGAAGGAGAGTGTGCCGCGGCCGCGCGCGAGGTCGGCGATCGCCGCATCGTCCTCGACGGGGACCGCTCTGTGGTCGAAGAAATTGCTCGCGTTGTAGAGCTTGAGGATCTTCAGCGGTTCGAGGGAAGAGCCTGCGAGCGCATGATGGCGTTCCTCGACGTCGACCTCCTCCAGCGCACCGGCGATCTGGCGCGGAATCGCGCCCGGCGGTGTGGGGCCCTCGAGCGTGAAGCGCCAGAGGTCGCAGAACACACAGGAGAAGGGACACTCGGCCCCGACGAGGAAGAGCGTCAGGGCGCGGACCACCGTCGGGCGATCGCCGGTCGGAGACCTGAGCTGGCGCGGCTCCCGCTCGATCGTGCGATCGAGAACCCGCCACGGATCATGCTGCGGCCGCTGGCGCTGCCTCGCGCCGCGTGATGACGCCGCAACCGGCCCGGCGGTCATCGCGGTCGGTGCACCTCGTCGAAATGCCGTCGCAGGAGGGCCGGCGGCACGCTCAGGCGCTCGCCGGCTCCGACGCCGTGCTGAAAGCGCCGCTTGGGAAAGATCGGCATGTCGACGCCAAAGTGATGGGCGACGCCGCGCCGAACGACCTCGCCCTTGAGGGCGTAGAGCGCCTCGTGATCGCCGCGCGTCAGCTCGTCGAAAGGGATCGCTTCCGCTACTTCGATCACCTGCGGCATGGTGAACGGGCTGAAGCCGGTGAAGCCGAAGCGGCGCGCCGGTGCCCAGGTCCGAACGCAGCCCCGCGACAGACCACCCGAATAGGTCAGCGAGTGCTTCACCGCCTCGACGCCCCAGCCTTCCTGGTAGAGCATCGAGTTGCCGACGACGCTGCGGATCGTCAGCTCCGGATTCTCCTCGATCGGATAGTCCTTGAGATTCTCGTCGCCACCGTCGCCGTCGATCATCAGGCGCCAGGCCGGATCGCGACGTCGAATCTCGCCGAGCAGAGCGGCGCCGACCGCAGCGCACTCCACGTCGAGCGGCTTGTAGTCCTCGATCAGCTCGACTGCGGCCAGCGGATCGATCGCCTGCGGCTCGACCTCGATCGTCTCGAGCAGCATCTCGAGGTCGAGGCGGCGCAAGAACTCGCGAGCCTGCCGGGCGTCCTCGCCGCCGCCGGCGTCGAGCACGAAGGCCTTGAGGCGCGACGGCTTGCGACCGCTCCGCAGAAGGCCGTGGTACGTCGCGAGGAGGACGGCGCCGCTGTCGATGCCGCCGGAAAATGCCACGCCGATCGGCTCGTCGTCCGGCTGGGCGGCCAGCCAGCCGTCGACCGTCTCGGCGAGCGCTCCAACATAGTGTTCACCGATGAGGTCGAGATCGGGCGGCATCACGCCACGCGGCGGGGCGAAGAACCGCCGGTGCGTCGGATTCGGATCCGGGCAGCCGATGAGCCGCAAGGTAAGCACGTGGTGCGCCGGCACCATGCGCGTGTACGACGGGTGAAATTGATCGAGGTGGCCGCGCCGCTCGAGCTCGGCGCGGATCTCGTCGATGCGCTCGGCGACGACGAGAAGCGGTCCCGATGCCTCCTTGGCCAGGAAGTAGCGCAGCGGTCGATCGAGGCTGCGCGCCATGCGCACGGCCTCGCCGTCGCGGGTGACGAGGGCGAAAGACCCGAAGAGTCTACGCACCGCCTCGACATCGTCGGCCGCCACGGCGCGGCGAGCCTCCTCGAGCGTTGCCGGCGGATCACCGAAGAAGCGCTGCGTCTGTGGGTCGACGAGGTCGACAACCTCATGCACAGGGCGCGCGGTGGGCGCGGGCGTCGCGGCATCGAAGGGAGCGTGAGATTCGTTCATCGATCGCGGTCTCGGTGGTTGATAGGCGGTGGCGGTGGGGGCCGGCGGTCCCTGCGCGGGCAGTCTACCGGGCCGGCGTCGATCGCTCAGTCGTCGATGAGAGCTCAGGGGCCGCGTTCGCAGACTCGGCGGTCGGGCCGACGTCGGCCTCTGCCTTCTGGCGGGCCTCAATCGCTTGTCGCAGGCTGCGCGCCAGCGCGTCGCTGCGGTACGGCTTGTGCAGAAACGCGACGAAGCCGCTGTCGAGAAAGCGCTCGCCGATGTCGTCGAGAGCGCCTCCAGACGACAGGATAATCGGCAGGAGAGGGCGTTCAGTCTGCAGCTGCCGGCCGAGCTCGAGGCCGTCAAGGTCGGGCATGGTCAGATCGACGATCGCAACGTCGATCGGTGCTGAGGTCCGCACCAGTGAAAGAGCTTCGTCCGCGTCCGCCGCTTCGAGCGCGTGGTAACCGAGGTTGCGCAACATCAATCCGGTGACCTCGAGCACCAGCTCTTCATCGTCAACCACCAGCACGTAGCCGCCGACCGCCGTATCGATCTTGGCGCGCGCCTCTCGCTCCGGATCCGCCGAGGTCGTCGGCAGCGCCGGCAGGAAGATCTCCATCGTCGTGCCCGTGCCCGGCGTGGAGTCGACGCGGACGGCGCCGCCATGGCTGCGCGCGATGCCCAGGGTCGCGGCGAGTCCGAGGCCGCGGCCGGCGAATTTGGTGGTGAAGAACGGCTCGAAGATGCGCGCCGCGATCTCGGGATCGATGCCCGGTCCATCGTCGCGCACGGAGCACACCACGTACTCGCCCTCTGGGATGGGGTCGGCCAGCACCAGATGCCGCATGGCCAGGCGGTCGAGATGGCGCGTCGCCAGCTTCAGGTGGACCGTGCCGTCGCGCGCGGCTTCTGCGGCATTGAGCAGCAGGTTGAGCAGCACCTGGCCGAGTTTTGTCCCGTCGCCGTGAACGCGCGGCAGATCGGGTTCGAAGTCGGTGACGAAGCGCACGGTCGGCGGGACCGAGGCGCGCACGAGATCCAAGGTGTCGCGTCCCACCTCGGCGAGATCGACGTCGTCCTCCGACAGGGTCTCACGACCGGCGAACGAGAGCATCTGGCGGCAGAGGTCGGCGGCGCGCTGCGATGCGCGACTGATCGAGTGCACTCGGTCCCGCATGTCGCGCGGTAGATCGGGTTCGCTCAGGCAGAGATCTGCATTCCCGAGGACCGCCATCAGAATGTTGTTGAAGTCGTGCGCGATGCCGCCGGCCATGATGCCGAGGCTCTCGAGCCGCTGCGATTGCTCCATTCGGCCCTGCATGCGCGACTTCTCTTCCTCCAGAAGCCGCCGCTGATGGTTCTCGTCGGCGAGGCGACGATTGACCGACTCGAGGGCTCGAGCCTGCGACTCGACTTGGGACTTCTCGCGCGCCAGCTCGCGGGTTCGGTCGGCGACGGTCGTTTCGAGCGTGCGGTTGCGGTGGCGGAGGTGGGCACTGCGCCAGCGCGCCGCGCCGGCGATCAACCCGACGGTGAGCGTTCCCCACAGCAGCTGCGCCCAGCCGGTGGCGTACCACGGCGCGCGCACGGCAAATGGATAGGTGGCAACGACGCTCTGGCGTCCAGCGTCGTCTCGAGCCTGCACCTCGAAAGCGAAACGGCCTGCGGGCAGGCGTGTGTATTCCTTGGCGGAGCGCGCGCGCCAGGGCGACCATGTGTCGTCGAAGCCGGTCAAGCGGAAGCGGTAGCGCACTTCGCGCTGCGGTCCGTAGCTCGGCGCCGCGAATTCGAATCGGAGGCTTGCGTCGGCGCGTTCGAGAGTCGGAGGCGAACCATCCACCGACGGATCGATCGGCGTTTCGTCGAGCCGACGGACGCGGCGCAGGTAGACCTCGAGAGGGGGCAGCGGCTGCGCGTCACGACGCGAATCGACCCGGAAAAGCCCGTCGAGCGTGCGCACCCAGCCGACCGAGCCGTCGGCGTCGGTGCGCACGTCGACGACCCCTGGGAGACCGCGGGCGAGCAGACGCGGCATGCCGATCGGGTTGCCACGGTCAGCCTCCGCCCGCCACACGGAGCTTTCGTCGGCGATCCACAGCGAGCCGTCGGCGCCTTGAGCGACGAGCGTCGCATCTTCATCGGCCGCGCGCACGATCGAGCCCAGGCGCGGGTCGGGGGCGAATGGCGCCTCGCCCGCCTGCACCGACGCCAGGCCGCGGTAGCGCTCGACTTCGCCGGCCCGCGCCGAGACGATCTCGCCGTCGATCTCGAGCAGCCGGCCAGCGGCCACGCCCTCGAGCTCGTGGACGTGAATGTTTTCGTCGGCCTCGGCTCCAGCGACCGAGATGAACAGTCGGTTCGGCTGCAGGCCCCGCAGCAGCATCTCGCCCGACGGCCCGTCGACCGCCTGCCGCACATTGGTCTTCAATTCGGGCAGGCGGCCGTGCCAGGTCCAGCCGTCGCTCTTGCGCCGCAGAGTGGCGACGCCGTTGTCGAGGGACACGAAGACGACGTCGGGCGCCCAGCGCGATCGGAACAGATGCATCGCACGTTCGTCGGTGATCTGGCGGACCGTCTGCAGCTCGATCCCGCCACTTCCTCGACGCTCGAGCTCGAAGACACCGAGGCCGGATGTGATCAGCAGGTCGTCGCCCACGGCAAGCAGCGCCGTCGGATTGCCCGGGGAGCCGGGCACCTGCGCGAACCGTCCTCGTCCGGGCTCGGTTTCCAGGAACAGGCCGCTGCGCGTGACCGGTGACAGCACGATCGCCTTTGTGCTGCGCGATCGGGACGGCGCGGTC
>JBCBCF010000111.1:0-12961 GCA_038530905.1 Acidobacteriota bacterium | reverse complement strand
TCTCAGCCCGTTGTCCGACCGTTCCGGAACAACCTCGCCGAAGGCGCGGTCGACCGGCGCGGCATCCGATGGCTTTAACTCGTCGCGGGCGGGCACATCCTGGACCGCTGGCGTGTCTAACGGTGCATCTTCCTGAGGAGAGACATCATGCCCGACCGACCGCCACCTCCTTCTGCCGCCGACCAGGGTCCGACACAACCTGACGACTCCGCCGGCGCCCGCGACGAGCCGCGCTCGCTCAACGAAGAAGAAGGGCTCCTCGCCGACGCGGTGATCCTCGTGTCGCGCCTGCTGGAGCGCCACGGCCGACGCGAGACGGTGCGCCGGCTGGGCCTGGACGCAGAACGGCCCGGTCGCCAAAGCGACCGGGCCAGCTGCTGCGCTCCGTGCGCCGGCGATCAGCTGGCGGCGTCGTAATAAAAGCGCTCCTCGACGATCTTGCCGTCGCGCCAGCGACGCACGGCCGCCTGCTCGAGCCGCTTGCGCGTGCCATCCTGGAAGGTCACGTCCATCAACCATTCCGACAGGCTGATGTCGCCGTCGACGGCCGCTGCGTGCAGGGCCACTTCGTGCACCTCCTGCAGCGAACCGACGAATTGCTGCTCGCGTTCGCGGTTGACGTCCTTGCCTTCATGGCGTTCTCCGCCGCCTTCGATCATGACGACCTCGTCGGCATAGTGCTCCTCGAAAGCCTCGAGAATCTTGCCTTCGAGAATGGCGGCGTTGAGCTGCTGGTCGAGAGTCGCGTGGTCGGCCATGGGGATCTCCTTCGAGCGCCGCGAGAGCGGCTCGGTCTGGTGGTGGTTTTCTGAAGCGTGTTCGGTCAGCAGGCGACGACCGGACGGCCGTCCAAGGGGGTCTCGAGCCGGGACAACACACTGAAGAGAAGGCAACGTTGCGAGAGCTGCGCCGCAGGGCCGGTCAGCTCCGCCGCGACAGCACGCGATCGATCGACAGCGCGCCGCTGCCCCAAATCATCGGCAACAGGGCCAGGCCAATCATCAAAAGGTGATATTCGAAGCCCTCACCTTCCTGGTTGCCGAACCAATTCATGAAGAAACCGTGCTGCCCGTGGGCGGTGAAGATGGCTCCGAGCATGATGACGACGAAACCGAAGGCACAGAACCGACCGATCGCGCCGACGATCAGCCCGAGCGCGCCGAGGGACTCACCCAGAATCACCAGCAAGACGATCGGTGCCGGCAATCCCATCGAAGTCATTCCCTCCATGGTGGCCTGGAACCCGCCGCCGCCGAACCAGCCGAGGGTCTTCTGCAGGCCGTGCGGCAGCATCACGAGGCCGGCCATCAGACGAGCGACAGTCAGAGCGTAGTCGTTACGAGTCGCGATCAGTTTCTGCCACATGTGTGGAATCTCCTGGGTCGTTGAGATCGACCAGAGCCGTGCGGATCTGGTCGAGGAGGCGAATCAATCGGTCCAGCTCCTGAGGAGCAAGCGCGAAGTTCAGCACGTCGTCGATCGAGTCGACCTGAGGATCGAGGCGCGCCAGCAGATCGAGGCCGTCCGGCGTGATCTGGCAGACCACCCGCCGTCGATCGCCCGACGACCGATGGCGAGCAACGCGACCGTGCGCCTCGAGACGGTCGAGCAGCCGCGTGATGCCGGGCGTCCGCTCGATCATCCGCTCGGCGATCGCCAGCGTCGCGAGGCCGTCTTCGCCAGCGCCGCGCAGAATGCGCAGCACGTTGTACTGCTGCATCGAGATGCCCTCGGGCTCGATGGCGGCGGCCACGTGGCGGCGCACCATGTCGCTGGTGCGGAACAAGCCAAGCACCGCTTCCTGGCTCAGCGAGCGAAACGGCCGCGTTTGCTGGATCTCTGCCTGGAGGGCGCTCCTCCGGTTCGACGGCTGGTGAGTCCGTTCCATGGCTCAAAGCCTACGCATCAATCATTGACGTGTCAACTATTGATCCAACAAGATTCCCGATGCAAACCCAAGAGCCGCTCATGTGCCTGGATCAGTCGACGATCCGGCGCGGCATCCCGGCGCGCAGCCGAGCGACGATCTCGTAGTGGATCGTCCCGGCGAGCGACGCCAGCTCTTCGGCCGTCACCTCGCTCGCGCCCTGCCGACCCAGGAGGACGACCTCGTCCTCGAGCATCACTTCCGGGACGTCGGTGACGTCGACCAAGAGCAGATTCATGCACACCCGACCCCGCACTGGCGCACGCCGCCCGCGCACCAACACGTGCGCGGCGTTCGACAGGCTGCGGTCGTAGCCGTCGCTGTAGCCGATCGGCAGCACCGCCAGCCGCGTCTGTCGCGTGGCGCGCCAGGTACCGCCATAGCCGACCGCGGCGCCGTCGTCGATCCACTTGAGCTGGCCGATGCGGGTCTTCCAGGTCGCCACCGGGCGCAGATCGCCGCGCGCCGCCTGCGGATTGTGCAGGCGATGGGACACGAGTGTCTCGCCGGACGACCAGAATCCGTACTGCCCGATGCCGAGGCGCAGCATATCGAAGTGCGTGGCGCCATCGACCAGCGCCGCCGCAGAGCAAGCCGCGTGGCGCGTCCCCGGATCGAGACCCGCGGCCTCGATGCGCTCGAGGGCAGCGCGAAATCGAGCCAGCTGCCGGCGAGCGTTCGTCGGATCCGTGGTGTCCTCGATGTCGGCAAAGTGCGTGTAGACCCCGTCCAAAACGAGCCAGGGAGACGCTGCCACGCACTCGACGAGAGCGTCGAGCGCCGCACCTTCGACACCTTGACGATGGGTGCCCGTCTCGATCTTGAGATGCAGGCGGGCCGGCCGACCGAGGGCTCGCGCCCGGGCGGCCAGGCGCTCCACCGACTCCAGGTTGAACGCGACGACGCGAAAGCCTCCGCCCACGACCTCGTCGAGCCGGGCATGCGGCACGTGCCCGAGAATCAAGACGTCCTGCGCGTAGCCGGCGCGGCGCAGGGCCGTCGCTTCCTCGACGGCGTGGACACAAAAGGAGTCGGCGCCGTGGCGCGTGACCAGCCGCGCCATCTCGAGAGCGCCGTGGCCGTACGCATTGGCCTTGATGACCGACGACAGCTCGACATCGGGCCCGACCAGACCTCGAAAGAACGCCAGATTGTGCGCCAGCGCACTCTCGGACAGCTCGATCCAGGTGGCGAGCCCGGCCAGATCGCCATGGCTCGCGATTCGATCGTGAAGAGGAACGTCGACGGCCGACGCGGCGTCGGCGGGCGCGAGAACGGTGGGCGAAAGCGCGGCGCGGCTCATCGGTGGATGCTACGCCGGCCGCTCGGTAGAATCGAGGCTCAGCATGGCAATCGTGTGTCGTCTGCGCCCCGCCACGACGTCCAGGGCTCCGTTCGCACCACGCCCCATCCTCTTTCCCGCCGTCTCTCCCCTCTTTCCTGCGCCGACGCTCTCGGCGCGGAGGTCACCATGACATCGACCGTCGACGCCCACGCGACGCAGCACGCGTCCTCGCCGACCGTTCCACCGAACCAGGTGCCCTTGCCGTCGCCTCTCGATGACCTTCATCAGCAATTGCAGGTCATCCGCAGCGACGCCGAGAAGCTTCTGGACGGACTCGACAACGAAACGTTGAATTGGTCCATCGACGAAGAGTCTTGGTCGATCGGGCAGTGCCTCGAGCACCTTGCGGTCGTCGATTGGTCGTACGGCAAGGCCATCGAGCGGCGCCTCGAGCGCGAGATCGCCCGCGGCAAGGTCGGCGAGCCGGTATCGCGCGAGGCTCGCTACAGCGCCCTCGAGCGCATGTGGATCCGCAGCATCGAACCGCCCGCGACGCGCAGCTTCCCGGCACCGCCCTCGATGAAACCGCCGTCGACGCTCGATCTCGACGCCCTTCAGGAGAGGTTCTTCGGCGCCAACGCTCGGCTGACGCAGGCCGTCGAGTCGGCTCGAGGCATCGACGTGACGCGCGTCAAGATCGGCCTGCCGATCTTTCCGCTCGTTCGACTGCGCATCGGCGCTGCACTGTCTGTCGTGACGTCGCACGATCGCCGCCATCTGTGGCAAGCGTGGAAGGTGCGTCGGCACGCGGACTTCCCGACGCCGCGCTGACGGGCGAAGCGCTGGCGGGCGCCGCCTCTCAGGCGCTCGCGAGCGGCTCCTCGGCGAGCGCGGCGTGCATGACGCTGAGCTGGTGTTCGGCGTCCTCGAGAGCCAGAGCGCCTGGCTGCCAACCGATTCCCAGGCCGCGCTCCTCGAACCGCGGGATGATGTGAAAGTGCACGTGCATCACGGCCTGATGAGCAGTCGGACCGTTGTTCTGAAGCACGTTGTAGGCGGTGGCGCCGACAGCTGCCATGACCGCGCGGGCAATGCGGGGCAGAACGCGGCCGATGGCGGCCGCGGCAGCGTCGGAGAGCTCATGAAGGTGGGCTCGACGCTCTTTCGGGATGACCAACGTGTGTCCCGGCGCCAGGGGCCCGATGTCGAGAAACGCCAAGACGTGCTCATCTTCGTAGACCCGGTGGCAGGGCAATTCGCCGTCGAGGATGCGATCGAAGATGGTCGGTCCCGCGGGATTTGTGTCGGCTGAAGATGCGTGGCTCATCGTGGCAGTCTACCGACTGCCACGATGATCTTTCGGCGCCGACTCCATCCTCGATGAGAGCGGCCGATCTGTTAGCCTCTCCGTCCGGCCACCACGTTGCAGCGCCCGGCGTTCATTCTGCCGTCTCCGCTCGCAGGGCCGTTGATCGCCGTCCTTAGGTTGCTCTCGAGTCCACATTGACCTCTCCAGACGTCCCCGATCGCGCGGCGCGGATCGAACGCCGCTGGACCGTCGCCCGCCACGCGCTGGACGCCGTGGACGACGCGGTGTTGATCCTCGACACCGATGGCCGGGTGGCGATTGCGAATCCGGCCGCCGAGCACCTGCTCGGACGTTCAGGCGGGGCGCTGCTCGGCCAATCCCTCGGCAGCCTCCTCAGCCTGCGGGACGGCGGCGGCGAGCCGATCGACCTCGAGGCCTCCGTCGATCGCTGCGCCGCCCTGGAGCTGGCGCACGACACTTCGCTGCGTCGTCCGGACGGCGAGCTGCGACAGGTCCACGGCCTGCTGTCGACCGTCGAATCGGACCCGCCAGATCCCAAGGCCAGCCGCTGCAGCGCCGTCTTGGTGCTGCGGGAAACCGGCGCCCAGCAGCGCCTGAACCAAACGCTGCAGCGCGCCACCCGCTTCGACTCGCTGACCGGTCTGCTCAACCGAGACGCCTTCGACGCCCATCTGCAAAGCGCTCTCTTCGGCGAACCGCGCCGCTCGACGGCGCGCGGCGACGCGGACGAAGGCGGCGCAGACAGTGTTCCCGGCTGGACTCTCGGGCAGATCAACCTCCGCCAGTTCGAGGCGTTCCTCGAGACCAGCGGCCACGCCGCCGGCGACATGCTGCTGCAGTGGGTTGCCAGCCTGGTGCGCGAAACGGTCGCTGGCGACGACGTCGTGGCGCGCGTTGGTCGCGCCAGCCTCGGCGTGCTGCTGCAGGGCGACGTCGGCGCGGCCCGGCAGGTGATCGGCGCGATCCACGAGGCGCTCGGCACGTTCCGCTTCGTCTGGGCCGGCGAAGGCCATCGTGTCGACCTCAGCGTCGGCCTGGTGGCGGTCGATCCGCAGGTCGGCGGCATCGAAGAGCATCTCGATGCCGCCGAGAAGGCCGCCGGCTTGGCCGGGCGCTCCGATCGGTCGCAGGTCGAGGTCTACCACCCGGACGACGACGAGATCCGCGAGCACCGCGGCGAGATGAGCTGGGTGATGCGCGTGCGCCAAGCTGTCGACGCGGGAGCCTTCAACCTGGTTTGGCAACGCATCTTGCCGCTCGGCGCCGACGTCGGGAGCCAAGGAGTGCGCTCGTCCGAGTCGGGCAGCCCGCTGCTCTTCGAGGTGCTCTTGCGCCTTGCCGATCGGGGCGACGGGCGCCCGCCGGGTGGGCCCGCCGAGTTTCTGCCGGTCGCTGAACGCTACGGGCTGATGCCGGCGATCGACCGCTGGGTGATCTCGAACGCCCTGCGGGAGATGGCTCGACTCGAACCGGACGACGCCGCACGGCTCGAGTTGGTGACCGTCAATCTCTCCGGCGCCTCCCTTGCCGACCCTCGCCTGATCGATTTCGTCGAGCGCGAGCTGGAGACGTCCGGAGTCGATCCATCGCGGGTCGCGTTCGAGATCACCGAAACGGCCGCGATCTCGAACCTCCGACGCGCCGCGGAGACGATGGAGGCGCTGCGCCGCCACGGCGTGCGCTGGGCGCTCGACGATTTCGGCAGCGGCATGTCGTCATTCGGCTACCTCCGCGAGCTGCCGGTCGATCTGGTGAAGATCGACGGCTCGATCGTGCTCGAGCTGCTGCGCAGCCCGCTGAGCCGGGCGGTCGTCGAATCGATCCATCGGATCGCCCGCGTGCTCGGAGCGCGCACGGTCGCCGAGCACGTCGAAGACGTCGCCATGATCGACGAGCTGCGCCGCCTCGGCATCGACTTCGCGCAGGGATATTGGATCGGCCGCCCGTGCCCCATCGGTGAGCTACCGGCGGTCGCCGTGTTGGAGGCGTCTTGACGAGCGGAGCACGGACCGCGATCGCCGCCGTCACGCTGCTCGCCGTCCTCGCCTCGGTCGTCTGGGTCGCGACCCAGGTCGATTTCGAGCCGGAGGTTGAAAGCGACTTCTTCTTCGCGAGCGACGACCCACAGCTCGCCGCCTCGCGCCGCATCGACGAGATCTTTCCCTCGAGCCCGCAGCTGCTCGTTGTGGCGCAGGCGGATGACGTCACGACAGGCGAAGGACTGGAGAGCGTTCGAGCGCTGACCGACGCGCTCACCGCGCTCGACGGCGTGTCGTCCGTCAACAGCCTGACCAGCGGACCGGCGACGCCGACGGTGGCCAACAGCCCGCTGTGGGGCCGGTTCCTCGGCCGCGGAACCGACGCCACACAACTCGTGATCGGCCTCGAGAACGGTGAGCGGGAGCTCGTCGAGCGCCTCGACGCGGTGCTCGACCAGCATCGCCAGCCCGGCTTCGATCTCGCGGTCTCAGGCGTGCCATGGGTCGTCGAGCGCATTCGCCGTGCGCTGGGGCGCGACCTCCGCACCTTCAGCCTGGCGGCGCTCCTTCTCTTCGGACTCTTGATCGCCGTCGTCTATCGACGACCTCGCCGGGTCGCGGGCGCTCTGATCTGCTGCGCCGGCGCCAGCGCCGCAACGCTTGCGATTTTGGATCTCTCCGGAGCGACGATCGGGCTGCTGACCGCGAATCTCGTGCCGATCGCCACCGTTCTGACCCTCTCGCACGTCGTCTTCTTACTCGCCAACGTCGATCAGGCGATCGAGGAACTCGGCGATGCCGAGGCGGCGGTCGCTCTCGGCGTCCGCCGCACCATCGTCGCCTCGGGCTGGTGCATGGCGACAACCTTCGCCGGGTTCCTGTCGCTCCGCTTCGCCAGCGCGCAGCCCCTGCGCGAGCTGGGATCGGCGGGAGCCGTGGCGACTCTCGCGGCGCTTGCTGTCGCCTACGGCGTCATGCCGGCCTTCCTCGATCCACGAGCGAAACGGCGCTCCGCGGTCGAGGCCGCCCCAGGAGCAGGCCGTGACGCTACCGACCAACACCCCCGGCGCCTGGCGTTCGATGGGCCCACCCGCCGCTGGGCCGTCGCGCTTGTGACTCTCGCCGCGGTCTGCGCCATCGGCCTCCCCCGACTGGACACCGATCCGACGCTGCTGCAGTACTTCGCCCCCGGCAGCGAGGTCCGCGACGGCCTCACCGTCGTCGACCAGGCAGGCGGCTCGAGTCCGCTGACCTTCCTGGTGCGCGATCCCGACGGCGGCACCTTCGTCGACGACGCGGTGCTGGCCAAGTTCAAGGCGGCGCAGGAAGCGGTCGAGCGCGATCCGCGCGTCGGCACCGCGCTGTCGCTACCCGTCTTGGTCGACGAAGCACGGTTGAGCCCGTTCGCCGCGTTTCTCCAGACGCCCCAGCTGATCGATCTGCTCGACAGCCCTCAATACGGCTCCGTCGCCAGCTCGTTCGTCGATGCCGACCGACAGCGCGCCCTTTTGTTCCTGCGCCTGCGCGAGGAGGGACGCGAGGCCGAGCGCGGCGACGTGGTGGAACGCCTGCAGGCGGCGATCGAAGCCAGCGGCCTCGTGACCGACGAGGTCGGCGGTCTCTACCAGCTCCAGGCGAGCCTCGGCGAACTCGTCGCTTCGAGCCTGGCGCGCGGGCTGGGCGGTCTCTTCCTGCTCTTCGTGCCGATCGCCTGGGCCGTGTCGCGCTCGCCCGCCGGCACCGCGGCGACGCTGCTGTCGCTGCTCACCGTGCCGGTCATTCTGCTCGGCGCCTTCGGCCTGGCGGGAGCGCCCCTCGACATCATCTCCTCACCGGCCGCCAACGTCGCCATCGCGGTCGGCGTCGACGCCATGATCCACCTGGGCGCCACCGCCCGCCGGCTGCGGCAAGGACCAGCGGGCCTGTCGCGGCGCGCCGCGTGGTCGGTGGCGCGTGCCCGCCTCGGCCCGGCGGTGCTCGGCGCGGCCGCCATCGTCGGTCTCGGATTCGGAATCTTCGCTTTGTCGAGCTTCCCGCCGAGTCAGCGCTTCGGCCTCGCCGTTGCCCTCGGTACGTTCGCTTCCGCGGCGGCCGCCCTGGTCTTGCTGCCCGAGCTGGTCGCCCGCTTCTCCAGGTCATGAACGTCGCGATGCTGCTTTCGGGCGGCGTCGACAGCTCGGTGGCCCTGCACCTGCTGCGGCGGGCTGGCCATCGCGTCACCGCCTTCTACCTCAAGATCTGGCTCGAGGACGAGTTGGCGCACCTCGGCGCCTGCCCCTGGGAAGAGGACCTGCATTTCGCGCGCGCGGTCTGCGCGGCCACCGACGTGCCGCTCGAAATCGTCTCGCTGCAGCGTGAGTACCACGAGCGCGTGGTCGCCGCCGCGATCGAGGAGCTGAAACGTGGACGGACCCCGAGCCCTGACGTCCGCTGCAATCGTCACGTCAAGCTGGGGGCGTTTCTCGAGCAGCTGGATGCCGACGGCCGCACCTTCGACGCCATCGCTACCGGCCACTATGCCAGCGTGGAACGTCGAATCGACGGGGTGGCGCTGCTGCGCGGCGTCGACGCACGAAAAGATCAGACATATTTTCTGCACTCTTTAACTCGGCCGCAGCTTGAGCGCTGCGTGTTCCCCCTTGGCGGTCTGCACAAGGCCGAGGTCCGTCAGCTGGCAGAAAGCCTAGGCCTGCCGAATCGCCATCGGCGCGACAGCCAGGGCCTCTGCTTTCTCGGCAAGATCCCATATGACGACTTCGTGCGCGCCCACCTGGGAGACCAGCCGGGACCGATCCTCGATCTCGCCAGTGGGGACCGTCTCGGCACGCATCGCGGCCTGTGGTTTCACACGATCGGGCAGCGAAAAGGCCTGGGCCTGGCCGACGGGCCGTGGTTCGTCGTCGCCAAAGAGACCAAGAGTCGCGCCCTGTGGGTGAGCCATGGCGCGCGTCTGGCCGAGCATCGAACGCGCCACTTTCGCGTTCCCGACCCGCACTGGCTGAGCCCTCTCCCGCGCGCGACAGCTGGCGCGTTCGACGTGCGACTCCGGCACACGCCGGCCCTGTCGGCAGCACGCTGGAGCGCATCGGTGTCCGAGGGCGAGCCGCAGGGCCTGCTCGTCTCGCTGCACACGCCCGACAGCGGGATCGCGGCCGGCCAGAGCGCGGTCTTCTACCGCGGGCGCCGATGCCTCGGCGGTGGGGTCCTCGAGCTGCTGCCCGGCGCGCACGAGGGGATCCAGGAGGCTGCGTCAAGAGACTTCGATCGATGACATCGAATTTCTCGGTCGGTTAGAATTCAGAGTCCGAGTGAAGCCCGTCCGCACTCGGAACCCGACATCGACCGCGACTTCTCATCTCTCGGGATGCGTTGATGTCGAAGCGGTGACTCGCAGATTCGCGAGACCCATCGGCCCAGAGATATTGGAGAGGCCCGAGATGAAGAAAATCCTCCTGACCGCAATCGCCCTGGCGGTTGTGCTTTCGCTCACCAGCGGCCCTCCTGCCTCCAGCCAAAGCAGCTACCGAGTCATCGTTCACTCCGGCAATCCGGTCGACGAGATCAGCCGCAGCGAACTGTCCGGCTACCTGCTCAAGAAGAAGAGCCGCTGGGATCACGGGGCGCCGGTCGAGCCGGTCGATCTGATCGACCGTTCTCCTGTGCGAGCCGCCCTTTCCGAGGACGTCCACGGCCGGTCGGTCGCCAGCATCAAGAACTATTGGCAGCGTCAGATCTTCTCGGGCCGCAACGTGCCACCGCCGGAAGTCGCGGGCGATTCGGACATGGTCGCTTACGTGGCGGGCCGGCCCGGTGCGGTCGGCTATGTCTCGTCGAACGCGTCGATCTCAGGCGTCAAGACCCTCCGCGTCGTCGACTGACGACCGATTCCGCACCCCCGACTCCGCTCTCCTGGCGCCGTCATGACCTCGAGCGCCGATCTCGACGCCAAGCGCCAGCTGCTCGCTATCGTGGCGGAGCTTCCAGACGATAGTTCCTTCGACCAGATTCTCCGCGAGCTTGCCTTCCATCGCACGGTAGAACGCGGCCTCGCCGATGCACGCCGCGGAGCGTCGGTCTCGCACGGCACGCTCAGCCGACGCGTCCGCACCTGGATCGACGGCCAGGAGCTTGACTGACATGCCGCGCGGCTCCTCCGACGGCTTCGAGCTCCGCTGGTCCGAGGAAGCGGTTGGTGCGCTGCGCCAAATCCACCGCCACATCGAGCGGGATCGTCCGCATACCGCCGCTCGGACCGTCGAGTCGATCGTCGCCCGAATGGCCTCTCTCGCCGCCAGCCCGCACCTCGGTCAGCGCTATCCCTACGCCGACGATCCCAACCTCTTCCAGCTGACCTACGGACACTTTCGCATCGCCTATCGGGTGGACGCTCCGACGGTGGTCGTGCTCGCCGTCTTCCACGGCTTCATCTTTCTGCCGCAGAGCTGACGACCGACTCCGCGAGGGACTCCGACCGAGACCCCGCCTTCGGCAGAACGACCGACTCCGGCAGACGTTCCGACGTCGCTCCGCCCGGCCCGCGTCGCCGCACCCGCACGCGCTGGCGAACCAGCGGCGCGCCGAGGCGGTCGGCGAAGGCGGCGATCCCGTCGAGCACGAGGTCGACTTCGAGGAATGCGAAGCCGGCCCGCGCCGGTCCCTCAATCGAAAGAGCGAGGTCGAGAGTCTCACCCGGCGCCACACGGCGCTCGATCGAATGGGAACCGCCCGCCAGGCGCGCACCCTCGGCGTCGAGAACCCGCCAGACGACCTCGACAGGCGTCGAGTCCTCCGCCTCCCAATGGCGACGACTGGCGTTCTCGACCTGCAGGCGCGCTGCCGTCGTCGTGCCGGCCTCGAGCGGCGCAGCCAAGTCGAACGCCACCAACCGAGCAGCGAAGGCCCGCTCGACGACCGCCGGATCGCCAAGGAAGCGAAGCTCGACCTCGGGATGCTCCGCCGCGCCGGCTGGTGCGACCAGGTCGAAGCGCAACGTGCGGGCGGTGTAGACCGGTCCTTCGAACCAGAAGCCGTGCCGGCGCCACGGTGGCGAGGGCTCGAGAACGAAATCGCTCGCCTGTCCAGGCTCTAGATCGAATCTCCACTCGCCGCGCCAGTCCTCAACCCGCAGAGTCGCGGCCGCCGAGGCCGTGGCGTGCAGGCGCAGAGCGCCAGGCGGTTCCCAACCGGCGAAGAGGATCTCGGCCGGAGGATCGGCGGCGCGCAGACGGAAGGATCGCCGATCGACCTCCGCGAAAGGATCGACGAACCGGACGAATTGCCCGGTCCAGTAGCGGTCGCGGCGTCCTGCGAGGCTGCGCGCGGTCGACTCGTACGGCAGCGCTCGGTACAGACCGACCAGGGTATGCGACTGGCTGCGTCCCGGCTCGGGATGGCGCAACGCCGAAGCGAACGCCGAGCTATAGCCGAGGGCCGCCAGAGTCCACGTCACGACCAACGCGCGCGGAGAGGGCGCGCACCGCGCAGCCGCGACCAAGAGGAGCGGGTACGCCGGCAGGAGGTAGCGATTGCCGAGGAAGGTTGCACCGCCGAAATAATTCTCTGGCTTCCAGCCGACGAGAAAGGCGACCGCGGCCAAGAGGCCGACGCACGCCGCGATCTGCTCGGCGCGCCGAGATCGTCGGCTGGCCCCCGCGTCCCTTCGTCGCGCCGCCCAGAGCAGGGCAATAACCGCCGGAAAGTAGACGAGAACGCCCGTGTGCCGCCCGATCCAGAAGTAGAGCGCCGAGTAGGCGACCTGCGATCCGCCGCCGACAGAGGTCAGCGTCAAATGGTGGCGGGCGAGAAAGCGGTCGAACCGCTGCGTCGCCTGCGCCGCGCCCTCTCCTGCGGGATAGCCGGTCGCCGGCGTGAATGTCGTGCGCGGCGAGCGGTAGGGATTGGCGCTGTCGATCAACAGCTCCGCGGCGCCGAGTCCGAGGCCGGCACCGAGCGCTACCGCTGTCGCCAACATCGCCACGTCCCGACCGCGTCGATCGAGAAGTGCCGCAAGGACGGGGACGGCCGCGATCACCGCGTTGTTGACCCGCATCGGAACAAGAAGGCCGAGGAGGCAAGCACCAAGCGGTGCGGCAAGGCGCGAGGTCAAGACGCGATCGACTCGCCCAGGCGGGGAACCGTCCCCGCCGCTGTCTTCGCTCTTGGACGAGGCACCGCCGAAGCAGAGGGAGAGGCCGGCGAGCGCCAGAGCGAGCTGCAGCGCATCGGCCATGCGCCAAAGTGCGTACGGCAGAACGGTGGCGGCGCCGGCGAAGGTAACGAGCGTCCAGGCCGCAGCGCGGGCGCCAAGCCGACGTCGCAACATGCCGAACGCCAGCCAGCCGGCGACACCGAACGCCGCGACGTTGAGCACAGCGATACCCCAGGCGCCGAACAGTGGCTCGAGCGGCGCGGCCAGGAGCGGAAGAACCACCGGCTTCGAG
>JBCBCF010000110.1:0-12965 GCA_038530905.1 Acidobacteriota bacterium | reverse complement strand
CCAGGCGATGTCGGCGTCCTCCGGATCGACCGCCACGGCGAAGCCGAAGCTGGGCTCGACGGTCTCGATCTCATGAAAGGTGTCGCCACCGTCCTCGGAGCGGAAGATGCCGTTGTGGTGCTGGCACCAGACGACTTCCGGGTCACGATCATTCGTCGCCAGGCGATGGGGATCTTGAATATGGCGCGCGTCCACCATGCCGGGCGGCATGTAGGCGGCGCGCAGGCCCTCGCCGCCGAGACGCCACGAGGCGCCGGCGTCCTCAGTGCGCCAAACCCCGCCGCAGGACACGCCGACGGTCAATCGGTCGCGATCTCGCGGGTCGATCAAGATCGAGTGAATGCCGGGATGGTCATAGCCACCGCCGAACCAATCAGCGCGCTCGGGCACGTTCCAAAGAGACTCGACGAGCGACCACGTCTCGCCGCCGTCCTCGGAGCGAAACAGAGCGCCCGGCAGGGTGCCGGCCCAGAGACGGCCCTTGCCGTCGGCCTCGAGCGTCCAGATCATCCGCACGCTCGGCCCGTCGTCGCCCTCCACCTTGGCGAAGGCCGGCGGCGTCAGCTCCCGCCAGGTGTCGCCGCGGTCGTCCGATCGATGCAGCTTGACGCCGAAATGACCGAGCGACAGCGCCGCCAGCCAGGCACCGGTCGCCGGATCCTCGCAGAAGGCGGTCACCGGCTCGGCCAGGAAGTGGCCTCGCTGGAAAAGGCGCGGGGCCGCCGGATCGAGCTCGAGAAGACCCTTGCGGGTGGCGGCGATGAGGGAAGGCCAAGACTCCATGGTTCACTCCGCGGGTTCGAGGGCCGCAAGGTCGGCATTCGCCATCCGGCGATCCACCACCGGCCGGCGTTCCACCATCAGACGGCGTTCCACTATCAGACGGTGTCTATCCACCCGATAGGGCCTGCATGATGTAGATCTCGTCGTCCGTCGCCACCGGATCGCTCAAGCGCAGGCGGTCGGTCACCATCCGATCGCCGACAAAGACGTTCACGTGCAGACGCAGCCGCCCCTGGTCGTCGAGCACGTAGCCTCGCAGCCTCTCGTGCGCTGCGAAGACCTCGGCCAGCACCTCGGCGACGGTCGCGCCGGCGGCCTCGACCTCGGGCACCGGCAGATGACGGCGAAGGTTGGCGGTAAAACAGACGCGCGGCATCGGTCTCCTCGGCGCGGCGGGCTGAGCTGGGACGGTGCCTTCAGTGTAGCGCGTCCACCGGCGGCGCGTGCTAGCCTACGGCGCCTCCGCGCACCCCGACGATTCGGAGGTGCTTCCCGAGCCTCGCAGGCGCCGAGGCTCTCTCACTCCCAGGCTTCTGGTTCCCCATCGCCATGCTCGAGATTTTCAACTCCGCCAGCCGCCGGAAGGAACCCTTCCAGCCTCTCGATCCCGCGACCGGCAAAGTCGGGATGTATTACTGCGGCGTGACGGTCTACGACAGCCTGCACATCGGCCACACGCGGGCTCACGTCGTGCCGGACGTCGTGCGGCGCTATCTGGAGTACTGCGGCTACACGGTCCGCTTCGTCAATAACTTCACGGATGTTGACGACAAGATCATCCGCCGCGCGCTGAGCGAGAAGCGCTCGTGGCGCGAGCTGACGTCGTATTACATGAATGAGTTCGGCCGGCTGATCACGGCGGTCGGCAATCGTCCGGCCGACGCGCAGCCGCGCGCCACCGACCACATTCCCGAGATGATCGATCTGGTCGAGCGGCTGCTCGAGCGCGGTCACGCCTACGTGGCGGACGATGGCGACGTGTATTTCGACACCGCCAGCTTCCCGACCTACGGCGCGCTTGCCGGCCGCGATCTCGATCAGCAAGAGGCGAATCGCGGCGGGCGCCTGAGCGATGAGCAACTTGCCGCCAAGCGCCATCCCGCCGACTTCATTCTGTGGAAGCTCGAGATCAACGATCCTGACGAATGGCGCAACGCCAGCGATCAGGTGCCGGGCTGGGACACGCCCTGGGGGCGCGGGCGCCCGGGCTGGCACCTCGAGTGCTCGGCGATGTCCAACGCGTACCTCGGCATGCCCATCGATATCCACGGCGGCGGCCAGGACCTGCGTTTCCCGCATCACGAGAATGAGCGGGCACAGAACGACTGCGGCTATTGCGGAATGGGCGACGAGCCGACGTCGAGCGTCCGCTTCTGGATCCACAACGGCTTCGTGACGCTGGAAGCCAAGACCCGCGAAGAAGCCGAGAGCGAGTATGCCGACACCAGCGGCACCAAGATGTCGAAATCGCTCGGTAACGTGATCTGGCTCGACCAGCTGATCTGGCCGCTCGGTCCGCACGATCCGATGGCCGTGCGCATGATGATGCTCGCCTGCCACTATCGCTCGCCGCTGCGCTTCAGCGAGGAGCTGCTGCGTCAGTCGGGTCAGCGGGTGGAAAAAATCTACGGCACGATGGAGCGGCTGGGCACCGGCCTCTCGCGCGCCCCCGAGGACGGCGAAGGCGAGCCGACGGACGCGACGCGCGAGGCCGTCGAGGCTGCCCGCGAGCACTTCGAGCGCGGGATGAACGACGACTTCAACACCCCAGTCGCCCTCGCCGCGATCGAGGGTCTTCTAACGTTCGCCAACCGGGAGCTGAGCGACGCCGACGGACGCATCGCCGATCGTCGGCACGTCTTCGGCGCCCTCCGCCTTCTCTGCGGGACGCTCGGCCTCCGCACGGAGCGGCTCGGCACGGGCGCGGGCTCAGGCGACGAGGAGGCGCTGCTGGAGCTGCTCGGTTCGCTGCGCTCGGAGGCACGGGCGGCGAAGAATTACGCGCTCGCCGATGCCATCCGCGACCGGCTCGGCGGCCTCGGCTACGAGCTGCGCGATCGCAAGGACGGCGGCATCGACATCCAGCGACGCTGAGCCGGAGGCGCTAGCGACCGCTCAGATCTCGCTGTGCGGCGCATCGTCGAGCAGATCTTCACCGTCGCGGGCCCGCTCGGCGTCGATCTGACGGTCGATCGCGTCGTCGATCGACAGATCCTCTTCGATCGGCGGCCGGCGCGCCGGTGCCTCAGGCGGTGACAGCGCGGGCGGAGACGCGCCCGACCCGCCGAGCGCCGCGGCGCCCGCTCCCAGCAGGTTGACTCGATAGATCGGCTCCGGCATGTCGATGCCGGCGTCCTCGAGCGCCACCTTGACGCGCCGAATCGCCGAGCTCTGCACCTTGGTGAAGTCGTGCCGGCGCTGATCGACCCAGCCGTAAAAGCGCACGAGCACGTTGGAATCCCCCAGCTCCTGCACCTGCGACCAGGCCTCGGGATCGTCGAGCACCCCCTCCATGGAGCGCAGCACGTCCAGGCCCAGCTCCTGCGCCTCGATCAGGTCCACATCGACCCCGACGCCGACCCCGAAGTCGAAGCGTCGCAGCGGGTTGCGCGAGTAGTTGAGGATCACGGCCTTGAAGACTTGCGCGTTCGGGATCCGCAGGTGGTTGCCGTCGAGCGTCATCAACACCGTGGCGCGCGAGGTCAGGCGGACGACCTTGCCCATGCGGCCGTCGATGTCGACGAGATCACTCGGCTCGAACGGCTGACGCAAGCTAAGCAAGACACTGGCGATGTAGTTCTCGACCAGATCTTGGAAGGCGAAACCGATGGCCAGGCCGACGATGCCGGCCGTGCCGAGCAAGGCGCCGACGAGCGCCGTCGCGCCCAGGAGATCGAGGGCGATGAGCGCACCGACGATTGCCGCCACGGCGCGCACCAGCTGCTTCAGAAGATTGCGGACGAAGGTGCTGTCAGACAGGCGCTCGAAGAGGGCGTCGCGGCCGGCCAGCCAGCGGCCGGCAGCGATCGCCAGCCCGAGGATGGCGATCGCCAGCACCAAGAGCGGCAGGAAGGTCACCAGCTCCCACAGTCGGTCCTTGGCGGAGTCGAGGGCGACGCCGACGCGGCGCTGCACGCTGCGCTCCAGCTCGAGATCGTTCTCGACCACGGCAACGCCGTCGGTGCGCTGGGCCATTTCCTCGGCCTCGGCGGCGGCTTCGGCCGACAGCACCGTACCCTCGAGGCGCACGACGCCGGCTGACGAGGACACCTCGACCTGCTCGAGCTCCTCGATTTGACGAAAGCGGCGCTCGAGGACACGTTCAATGTCGCGGTCGGTCGTCGCATCCGCCGCGGTGTCGAGCTCCGAGGGCGCCGCCTCGGCCGCCGTCGTGTCGGAGCCGCCGGCGCCGGCCGCCGCCTCGACCACGGTCGAGAGATCCTGCGCCAGAGCCGGAGCGGCCCATGCCGCGGCAAGCAGCGCCGCCGCCAGCAAGGCAGCCCCGCGGCGCACCCTCGGTCGAGGCCGCGAAGCAGAGGAGCGAAGACCGTGAGCGACCATCGACACCTGCGCGGCCGCCGGCCTAGCCGCCGAAGCGCTGGCCGAGATGGTGGCGCGCCTGGCGTCGCCACCAGGCCCAATCGTGGCTCGAGTCGTGGCCCCAGATGTCGCGGAAATGCGGCACGCCCTTGGCTGAACAGACGTCGCCGAGCGCGATCGTCTCCTCGATGCAGCCACGCTCCCAGGCCCCCTGCCCGCAGACCAGCGCCAAGAAGGTCTGCGAGGTCACCCGCTCGAGGCCCGCGCCGTCGAGGTTCGGCAGGTAGTGCAGCGGGCTGTTGAAGTAGATGTCGCCGTTGACATAGCCCTGGGTGAAGCCCGAGGCGTCGTAGCGACCTGACATGCAGAGGGCGTAGAAGAAGATCTCGGGATGCTTGAGGGCGAAATTCGCCGAGTACAGCGCGCCGAGGCTAACCCCCGAGACGGCCAGGCGGATGGAGTCGCTGGCGCAGTCGCGGCGGATCGCCGGCACGAGATCGTCGAGCACGAACCGCTCGTAGGCCAGATGCGCCTTGACCCGCAGGGCCGGATGCTCGCCCTTGTCGGTCCAGCTTTGGGACACGTTCGATTCGGGGCAGTAGAGCTTGAGGCGCCCGCCCTGAATCAGCGGCGCAAGCGCGTCGACCATCCCCTGCAGATCCCACTCGTGGGCGAAACCGGCGGCCGACGGGAAGACGAGCAGCGGCGTCCCCCAATGACCGAAGCACCAAATGTTCATGCGGCGCCCCATGGCGGGGCTGTAGATCAGCTCGTGTCGACGACGCATCGTGTCTCGATCGCCTCGCGTGCGTTGTGTCGGGCCGGCCGTGCGCACAGGCGCAGCGGCGATCGACGTGAATGGAATGCGCCGATCTTAGTCGACCGCGCGGTCGCTCAGTCGCTCTCGGAAACGGACTCGTCCGTCGATGTCGTCTCTGGGTCGGCCGACCCCTGGCGCTCCGACGGGGCCTCGCGCTCCGACAGGGCTTCGCGCCGGGTCTCCTCGTCCGACGTCGGCGTCGGCGGAGCGGCCGGACGGCCCGAGCCGTGGCGCAGGCGATACCACGCCATGCCGACCCACTCGTGCACCACGGTGTCGACCAGGTGCAGCGCATCGAGCGTCGGCAACAGGCGATCGAGCCAGAGATCGCGCCGGCGGTCGACGAAGCCCATCGGCGCCGGCACGACCTCGAGCCCCTGCGCCTCGAACGCCTCGACCGACCGCGGCATATGCCAGAAATGGGTCACCAGGTAGATCCGCTCGACGCCGTCGGCGAAGAGGATCGGCGCCGAAAAGGCCGCGTTCTCCCAGGTGGTCCGGCTGCGGGTCTCGAGCCAGCGCGGCTCGGCCAAGAAGTCGCGCCGCATCGACTGGGCGGTGGTCTCGGCCGTGTAGCCGGTGACCAGGATCGGTCGGCCGGTGCGACGCCACAGCTCGACCGCGTACCGCAGACGATCGAGTCCCGAGCCGCTGACCACGTCGCGACCCCACTCGCGCCCGCCGTGGCGATAGCCGGCGCCGAGCACCACGACCGCCTCCGCCGCCGGCGGCGCCTCGAGATCGAGCGGCTCGACGCGATCGACCGTGGAGACGACAAGCCGCGCAACGAGCGGCGTCGACAGGACGAAGAGCCCGACGACCGCGATTGACGCCAGCGTCAGGCCGAGCCGGCGCCGTCGCGCCGAGACGAGCGCGAGGACGACCCCGATCGCGCCGAGCCAGAGCAGGCCGATCGGCGGCAGCAAGAGCCGCTCGGCAACGACACGGAGAATGCCTTCCAAGGGCGCCTCTAGGCGATCGGGGGCGACAGACGGCCGCGCTCGATGGCGGCGGCGGCCACTTTGCCCAGCAGGCCGACCATCTGATCGAGGCCGCCGAAGCGTTGGTCGCGGGTGTGGCCGTGGGCGAAGCGGTAGAAGATCTGCTGCACGATGACCGCCAGCTTGTAGAGGCCGAAGACGTAGAAGAAGACCGGCTCGTCGAGCGGGATGCCGGTGCGTTCGCTCCAGCGTCCGGCCAAGGTCTCGCGGCCGAGGCTGCCGGCGATGGCGGTCGGCCCGAAGGCCGCGGCGCGCAGCGGCCCTGGATCCGCGGCCTCGACCCAATACGCCAGCGTCGTGCCGAGATCCATGCGCGGATCGCCCAGCGTCGCCATCTCCCAGTCGAGCACGGCGACGATGCGCGTCAGATCGTTCGGATCGAGAACCAGGTTGTCGTATTTGAAGTCGTTGTGGACGAGCGTCGCGGGCACGCCGCCGCTCGCCTCGACGACGGCCGGCAGGCGATCGATCAACCATGCTGCCGACGCGTCGAGCTCCGGCCACGCGTCAGTTTGCGCTTTCTCATATCGGCCGATCCAGCCGCGCACCTGGCGCTCGACGTAGCCGTCCGGCCGCCCGAGGTCGCCCAGGCCGGCAGCCTCGGCGTCGATCGAGTGCAGAGCGGCGAGCTGATCGACGAACGCCTCGCACAGACGCCCGGCGAGCACCGGCGGCAGCTCGACGCCCGGCGGCAGCGTCTGGCGCAGGATCACGCCACGTCGCCGCTCCATGATGTAGAACGGCGCGCCCAGGACGTCCTCGTCGTCGCAATAGAGCAGCGGCCGCGGTGCCGCCGGGTAGACCGCTTCCAAGGCGGAGAGCACCCGAAACTCACGACCCATGTCGTGCGCGCTCTTGACCCGATTGCCGAACGGCGGGCGCCGTAGCACCAGCTCCTGCGCGCCGAGGCGCAGAAGATAGGTCAGATTCGAGTAGCCGCTGGGAAATTGATCGACCGCGAGCGGCGCGTCGTCGCCCGCCTCGAGATGCCGCCGCAGATACGGCGCCAGGCGGTCGAGGTCAAGCTCTTCCCCGGCGCGCACGGGGCGGGCCGGATCGATGGCGGGGTTCGATGAGGACTCTTGCATCAGTGGACCGAACTCGTCGCGCAAAGATATCGGATCGCAAGGCCCCCGCGGACGGCGCTCAGGTGGCGAGCTGGGGAGCAGCCGCGTCGAACGGCCGCGTGATGGAGAGGGCCTCGCTGTCGATCTCCTCGCCGCGCAGCTCCTCGATCTCCTGACGGACCGTCGATCGGATGAGGAGCGACAGGCGCGGGAGCAGGGCGAGGTCGGCCTCGGCCCAATCGAAGGTCGGCCTGCCGTCGCGCCAGCCGCAGAGGACCAGCATGTCTTCGGGGCGCTCGCTGCGCATCGCCAGCAGGCGCTCGGCGGCATCGTTGTCGATCCGCCGGTCGACGGTGATGATCTCGGCCCGCCCCTCGTCGAGCCACCGCGACCAGCGCGGCACGTGAAGGTCACGGTTGCCGAGCAGATCCACCCACGCGCGACTCGACGAGCCGAATTCCTGCGGCTGCGTCTGCAGCGCCACGACCGGGTGCTCGACGCCGAATTCGTTGCGCACCAGCTCGGCGACCAGCAGATTCAGCTCGTCGTTGGTGGTCAGGGCCAGCACCCGCGAGTCGCGCTCGACGCCGGCCGCGTCGTAGGTCGCCGCGTCGCGCGCGTCGCCTGAGGTGGTCGAGATCTGCTGATCGCGGAACGGCGCCAGCTTGAGCGGCACGCTATCGACCACCACCGGCATCCAGCCCTCGCGCCGCATGAGCAGCGACAGCGCCGAGGTCAGACCGTTGACGCCGACCAGGACCACCCGCCGCCGCGACGGATCGTTCAGATAGCCCAGCGCACGCGGCAGCACGCCCGCCATCAGCGTCGCCCAGGTGCAGGTGACGATGATCGTCAGATACACCAGCCCTTCGAGCACCGTCGCGTCGGCGGTGGCGCCGCTCGACCGCAGCTCGATCGCCGACAACGACGCGACCGCCGCCGCCACGATGCCGCGCGGAGCGGTCAGACCGAGCATCGTCATCGCCTTCCAGTCGAGGCGATTCTTCGACAGCAGCACCGAGACCCACACCGACAGCGGGCGCACGAGGAGAATCACCCCGAGCATGACCCATGCCGCCTGCCAGCCGAGACCCCCCATCGCCGCCAGGTCGAGCTGACCGGAGAGCAGCACGAAGAGAATCGAGATCGTCAGCACGGTCAGCTGACCCTTGAACGCCTTCACCGGCCCGAGATCGGGCACGCCGGCCGCCGACACCGTGAGACCCATGACCACCGAGGCCAGGATGCCGGACTGCGGCGCCTGCATCTCGGCGACGGCGAACGTGCCGAGCAGCAGCGCCAGAATCACCAGGTTGCGCAGCTCTTCCGACAGCGTCCGTCGCCGGACCGCCATGACCGCCAGGAAGCCGGCGACGAAGCCGAGCACCGCGCCGGTGGCGGACAGAGTGATCAGCTCGGCGGAAATCTGGCGCAGGCCCATCCCGGCGCGCTCGATCCACTGCAGCACCAGGTAGGCGAGCACGGCGCCGATGGGATCGATCATCAGGCCTTCGGACAGGAGCAGCGTGCGCACGCGCTTGGGCGCCACCATGTGCCGCAGCAGCGGTGCGATCACCGTCGGGCCGGTCACCGTGACGATGGCGCCGAAGAGCGCCGCCGTCGACCAGCTGATGCCCATCAGATAGTGGGCCAGCGCCGCCGCGCCGCCCCAGGTCACCAACATGCCGATGGTCAGCAGGTTACGCAACGAGTCGCCGACGATGCGCAGCTGCCGCAGGTCGAGCGACAGGCCACCCTCGAAGAGGATGATCGCCACGCCGAGATGAACGATCACCTCGAGCCCGTGTCCGAAGACGCTGGGATCGAACAGGCCGAGACCCGACGGGCCGGCGGCCATGCCGAAGATCAGCAGCGGCAGGATGGCCGGCAGGCGAAAGCGGTGGGCGATGATCTGCGCCGACACGCCCAACGCCGTCGCCAGGACCGACGTGATCAGAATTCCTTCGGTACCGTGCAACGTTCCTCCTCGCCCGGCGTCGAGGTGCGCCGGAGCGGCGAGAATGTACCACCGGCTCCATGACGGCTCACCTTCCGGCCGGCCGCTGCGCATCCATCGAGCATCCGCCCCGCCGCCGGCCGGGCGTCGCAGAGCACGCGGTCCCGAGGCCCGCAAGCGACGGTAAGCTCCGCTCAGCCGACGGTCGGCCGCCCTGCAGACCATGGAACTCTGGATCTCATCGCTCGCCGGATGCGCGATCGGCGCCGTCGCCGGCCATCTGGCGCGTCGTGCCGTGCCGCGACTGCTCGGCGCCGCCTCCCGCGAGCTTCCGTTCGCCTGGCCGTGGATGGAGGCGACCGGCGCGCTGCTCGGCGTGACGGTGGCGCTCTGGGGCGGCACGGGCGGCGATCGACTGGCGGCAGCCGGGCTGGCTCTGCTGGTGCTCCTGGCCTGCGGCACCGACTACGAGGCGAAGCTGCTGCCGTTCGCGGTGACCTCGGGCGGCGCACTCTTCGGTCTCGCTGTCGCGCCCGTCGCCTGGCGCCCGCTCCTCGACTGGCCGCTGCATCGCGCCCTGGTCTCGATCCTCGGCCTCGAGCCGGGCCCGCTCTCGGGCCTCGCGCTGGCCGGGCTCGGCGCGGCCAGCGGCTGGCTGGCGATCGCGTCGGTGCGAAGCGTGTTCTCTCATCTGGCGACGCTCGAGGTCATGGGCGGCGGCGACGTTCAGCTGGCGATGGCGCTCGGTGCCTTTCTCGGCCCGGTGGGTGCCCTCGTCGCCATCGCGCTCAGCTTCGTGCTCGGCGTCGTCCACGGCGTCGCCTGCGCCGCGGTGCTGCGCCAGCCGCACGCCCCCTTCGGACCGCCGCTGGCGATGGCCGCGCTCGTCGCCCGCCTCGCCGGCGACTCGGTGCTCGGCGGCATCGTCGCCCTGCGCCGAGCGCTGCTGGCGCTGCCCGTGCCGCTCCTCGCCGGCCTCTACGTCGCCCTGCTGCTGGTCGCGGTCGTGCTGATCCTGCGGGTGCGCGCCCGCGCCCGCGACTACGAGGAATGGATCGAGGCCGACTATCGGGAGGTCGAGGCGCGCCTCGACGGCGTGGCGGGTGCCGAGGAGTCCACCCGAGACTCCCTTTCGAACTGACTCCGCTCAGACCTGACGCGGCCTCGCACCGGCGGGCTCAGCCCGCAGACTCAGCGCGCGGCCGAGTCGGCCGGAAAGATCAGGTCACGATCGAGCTGCTCGAGCGCCGAGGCACCGCACAGCCCGAGAGCGAGGTCGGTCTCGTCGCGCAACATCTCGAGCACGTGCCGAGCGCCGGCCTCGCCGTCGGCGGCGAGCCCCCACAGGAGCGGCCGCCCCACCGCGACGGCCCGCGCGCCGAGGCAGAGCGCCTTGACGACATCGGTGCCGCGCCGGACGCCGCCGTCGAGCAGGATCTCCAGCTCTGGAGGCGCCGCGTCGGCGATCGCCGGCAGCGCGTCGATCGTCGCCGGCGCGGTGTCGAGCTGGCGCCCGCCGTGGTTCGACACGACGACCGCCCGCGCCCCGTGCTCGGCGGCCAGCCGCGCATCGTCGGGATGCACGATGCCCTTGACCACGATCGGCAGATCGGTGAGCGACGCCAGCCAGTCGACGTCGCGCCACGACAGCGACGGGTCGAAGAGGGACGTGACGTAGGCGCCGAGCCCCGAGCCCGCCGCCGCGTCGGGCAGCCGATCCTTGTCGCTGCCCAGCAGGTTGCGCACCTCGAGCCCGGGCGGCAGCTGAAAGCGATTGCGCACGTCCCGCTCGCGCCGGCCCCAGATCTGCGCGTCGGCGGTGAGGACGATGGCCGAGCAGCCGGCCGCCGCCGCCCGCGCCACGAGCGCCGCCGTGGCGCCGCGGTCGCGATAGACGTAGAGCTGGAACCACACCGGACCGCTGGCCGCCGCCGTCACTTCCTCGATCGAGCGGGTCGAAAGGGTCGACAGGATCATCAGCGTGCCGGCCGCGCCGACCGCCCGCGCCGTCGCCACCTCGCCGGCGTCGCAGGCCAGGCGATGAAACGCCGTCGGCGCCGCCACCACCGGCATCGACAGCCGGTGGCCGAGCACCGTCGTCTCGAGCCGTCGCTCGGAAATGTCGCGCAGCACCCGATAGCGCAGCCGAATCCGCTCGAACGCCGCCGCGTTGTCGCGCAGCGTCAGCTCGTCCATGGCGCCGGAGTCGTAGTAGTCCCACGCCGTCCGCGCCATGCGCGCCCGCGCCAGCGCTTCGTAGTCGCGGACGTTGATCGGTCGCTCGCTCGCGCCAGACGGGGGAGTGTCAGGTGTCGCCATGCGCGGATTGTCTCATCGGGCGGCGCGGCGGGGGCTCGGTCGTTCGATGGGTCGTCAGCGCGCCATCAGCGAGCGGGCGACGCGGGTCGCTTCAGCTCGTAAAGCTCCCAGGACAGTGCGTCCTCGGCGTCGAGGATCATCAGCGCCTCGGCGTCGTTCAGCAGGTAGAGCACCCCCACGGTGTCGCTCTCGAGCACCTCACCGACGCCAGCGAGGGCGCTGTAGGCGACCTCGGGATCGTCGTTGACCGTGAAACCGCCGGCGAAGATCCAACCCGGGCCGTGCAGATCGCGCATCAGGAGGCCGCTGCGGCGCTGCGAGCCGGAGGTCTTGCGGAAAACCAGATCGTTCCCTCGACGCGAGATCTCGGCATCGAAATACGGGTACACGAAGACTGCGGTGTCGATGGAGCTGTGCACGCGGACCCGCCAGGGGCCCACGAGCGCGTCGGCGGCGGCTTCGACGAAGGGTCCCTTGTGCAAGCGTTCGAGCAGCGGCAGGCTCTTCGCGGCGTCGGCCGCATCCTCGCCGGCCTCGATCGCCTGCGCGAGCAGGTGCCGGCCGAGCGATGCATAGGTGGGAATCCGGTCGATGCGGTGCAGATGATGCGGCCGCACGACGTCCCGCCACCAACGCTCACTCCAGCGCAAACCGCCACCGACCGGAAAGATCTCGGCCCATGGCTCGGGCGTCTCGAACATCGTCAGGCGCGCGCTGGTGCCGCCAGCGACGGGGGCCTCTTTCTCCACGTCGACCGGAAACCAGGGAAAGGCCCAATCGACCGGCCGGCCCTCGGCTGCAACCGTCGGCTCGACGGAGACCGGCGCGCTCAGCGTCAGGCCCTCGAGCGGATCGACCTGCGCCAGCAGGTAGTCCTGGCGGTCCGGCCCGGTCGCGACGGTCAAAAGCAGCGCCGACGTACCGGGCACCTCGTAGGTCTGGTCAACGACCCAGCCGAGACCGGGCGCCTCGAGGCTCTGCTCCATCGGCGAGAGCTGATCCGGCAGATCCTCGCGCGGGGGTCCTTGCTCGGCGAGGAGAGCGGCGTCGAGCCAGACGTCGAGGCGCCGGGCGAGCGTGCGCTGGCGCGGATCCTCCGGCGTCTCGCCGACGACGAAGGTGAGCGAGACGGTCTCGGTCGCGGCGTAGAAGTGGTCGGCGCCAGCGGCGACGTCTTCGCCGTCCTGCCCCGGCTCGAGGGCCACGAGCGGATAGCGCCGCGGCAGGTCGTCGGCCGTCGCCGGGGCGACCGAGAGCAAGCCGACCGCCGCCAAGCTCAGAACGACGCCGACAACCGCGGCCGTCGCCCCTCGGTTCCGGATCCAGCGGGTCCAAATCCAGCGCGCGATCACGGTTCTCTCCTCGAGCCTCGCGGGCCCTTCGCCACCTCGCCGCTCGACAGCCTAGCCGTCCTGGCGTCGGGCGTTGACATTGACTCGCGACTCACCCACCGGCACGACCTGCACCACGACCGCGCG
>JBCBCF010000109.1:0-13187 GCA_038530905.1 Acidobacteriota bacterium | reverse complement strand
CAGCGCCAGAGCGACGAGGAACGGCACGGTCCGACTCGCCGTCGGCAGCAGGCCAGCGGCCGGGCGCGGCTCGAGATCTGTGCGGGCGCCGCCTTCGATCGCCGCGGCGGGATCGGCCGCGGCGGGGTCGCCGTCTGTCGGAGCGGCCCCAGGAGTCGGCCCGCCATCCTCCGACGGCGGTGGAAGCACCGATTCGACGGTGAAGACGGCGCCGTCGTCGGCGCGGACCTCGACGCTGCGGTCGGTCAAGGGCACGACAACGGCTGGAGCCGGCAGTGAGACCTCGCCAGTCTCAAAGGCTGTCAACTCGAGACGCTGGCGCCAGATCCGACGCCCGGCGCCGTCCTCTTCGGCCTCGACCGATCCGACCTCGACGACGACGGCAGAGCCCCAGGTGTCCTGCCAGGTCGGGAACCGCGGCGGCGCGGCCGGCGCCGCACCCAGCCACGAGAGGGTCAGCGTGGCGATGACGCGATCGCCGACGGTGACGGGTAGCGTCGCGTCGAGCCGTACGTCGAGGGCGCCGGGAACCGAGGGCGCTGCCGCGCCGGTGGTGGACTGGGTCTCGGTGGTGCCATCGGCCGCGGATGCGGTCTGAGCTTCGGAGCTGCTCTCGGCGGTGCGTGGGCTGGCGTCGTCGCCGTCGGCAGCGGTCGGTTGAGCCTGGAGTCCCGGGGCGAGGGCAAGTCCGAGGAGAACGGCAGAGGCCAGCGTCGCGCGCGCGGCGAAGGACAGGGTCATCGGCCGAATCTCCGCCGTCGCCGACCGAAGAACGACACCAGCGCCGGCAGATACGGCCGATCCGTGCGGATTTCGAGATGGTCGATGCCAAGGCGCCGGATCAAGCCGAGCAGCTCCTCGCGCCGCTGGCGTCGACGGATCGCCAGCCGGCGACTCCAGCGGCGGCCACCGACCACCGCCAGGTCGCCGGTCTCCGCGTCGCGTACGGCGATCGGGCCGGCTGCCGGAGGCTCGAGGTCGTTCGGCTCGACGAGCTCGAGAACGATGACATCGTGGCGCGCCGCCGCCGCCTTCAGCGCCGACGTCGGCACCCGGTCGAGAAAGTCCGACACGACGAAGAGCACCGAGCGCTGCTTGAGCGTCTTGAGCGTGGCCCACAGGCCGGCGTCGAGATCCGTCTCGCCCGCAGCCGGTCGGGCCAGGATCTCTCGAACCAGCCGCAGCACGTGGGTGCGACGCCGGTCGGGGCGCAGGAAGAGCTCGAGCCGATCCGAAACCAGGGCGGCACCCACGCGGTCCTGGTTGCGCACCGCCGCGAATGCGAGAAGGGCCGCCAGCTCGGCCGCCAGCTCTCGCTTAGAGATGTTGCGCGAACCGTAGACCAGGCTGCCCGAAACGTCGACGACGAGGAAGACGGTCAGGTCGCGCTCTTCGACATATCGCTTGATGTACGGCTCACCCATGCGCGCCGTGACGTTCCAATCGATGGTCCGGATCTCGTCTCCCGGCTCATACGGCCGGACCTCGGCGAATTCGACGCCACGGCCCTTGAAGGCCGAGTGATAGTCACCAGCGACACCCTGATCGACCAGCCGCCGGGTCGAGATCTCGATATGCCGCACCTTGCGCACCAGATCGGCGGGCAAGGCCGGCCGCGGCGGCGGCTCCGGCGGGCGGCGGCGAAACAAAGAGCGGAGCACGACGGTCGGCTCAGGGCACCTCGATGCGATCGAGGAGTCGACGCACCAGCGCATCCGTCGAGATCTCTTCGGCCTCTGCCTCGTAGGTCGGCACCAGGCGATGGCGGAGAACGTCGGGCGCCAGCTCCTTGACGTCTTCCGGCACGACGTAGCCGCGGCCGCGAACCAGCGCCAGACCCTTGACCGCGCGGGCCAGGAAGAGCGTGGCGCGCGGCGACGCGCCGTAGGCGATGAGATCACCCAGGTCGCCCGCGCCGACGACCGAAGGATCGCGCGTCGCCGTGACCAAATCGAGGATGTAGCGCCGCATCTTGACGTCGAGGTAGACCTGGTCGGCGACGCGACGCAGCTCGAGCAGCCGCTCCTGGTCAAGGAGCGTGCGCAGCTCGTGGTCGGGCTCGACCAGCATCCGCTCGAGGATTTCCTCCTCCTCGCTGCGGCTCGGATAGGTCAGCTTGAGCTTCATCATGAAGCGATCGACCTGCGCCTCGGCGAGCGGATAGGTGCCTTCTTGCTCGATCGGGTTCTGGGTCGCCAGCACCATGAAGGGATCGTCGAGGCGATAGGTGGCGTCACCGAGCGTCACCTGGCGCTCTTCCATCGACTCGAGCAGGGCGGACTGGACCTTCGCCGGCGCGCGATTGATCTCGTCGGCGAGCACGATGTGATGGAAGATCGGCCCCTTGCGCGGGAGGAACTCGCCGCTGCGCTGGTCGTAGATCAGCGTGCCCACGAGGTCCGCCGGCAAGAGATCCGGCGTGAACTGGATGCGCTGAAAGTCGAGGGCCAGCGTCGAGGCGAGGGTCTTGACCGCCAGCGTCTTGGCTAGGCCGGGCACGCCTTCGATCAGCAGGTGACCACGGGAGAGAAGACCCACCAAGAGACGGTCGATCAGATAGTCCTGGCCGACGATGACGCGGCGGATCTCGTTCTCGACGTCTTTGAGGAGCAGGGTCTCACGCGACAGGTCGCGATCGAGCGGAGCGGTCGTCTCAGCGTGCATGAATCTCTCGCGAAGAACTTAGAGGAGCGGCGGTTGCGGCGATCTGCGACCGGGTGGTGCTGCGTAGGGCAGGCGCAGCGAGACGGGCCCGCACGGCGGCCGAGCACCGCGATGCAAGCCGGATGCCGCCGAATTTAGTCTCTCGGCCGGCCGTTGAAGGCGATCTAGCTGCCCATGGGCGCGCCAATTTGACGTCCCTTCCGCCCCTCGGCGACGCAGTCGACACTCCGGGCGCCGGCGCGTATCCTGCCGATCGTGTCCCACCCAAAGCGCCCGCCGTATCGTAAGCGGTTCGGCCAACATCACCTCCGGCATGCCGGCTGGTGCCAGCCGCTGGTCGACTTTTTGCGCCCGGCCGGGCTCCGGGTGGTCGAGATCGGTCCTGGGGGCGGTGTCTTGACCAAGGCGCTGCTGGACGCCGACGCGCGGGTCGTAGCGCTCGAGATCGACCTCGAATGGGCGGCCTATCTCCGGGCGCGCGAGCCGCGCGCCCGCGTTGTCGCGCTCGACGCCCTGAGCCTTCGCTGGTCGGCGCTCGGCGGGCCGGCGCTCGTCACCGGCAATCTGCCCTTCAATGTCGGGACGCCGATCGTCGAGGCGGTCTGGCGGGCCGCCTCAGCGCGGCCGGATCTCTTGCCGCGATCGGCGTTCATGGTGCAGAAGGAAGTGGCGGATCGACTCACGGCCCGGCCCGGCGAGCCGGCCTATGGCGCGCTGTCGGCGATCGTGGCGGCCTTGGTCGACGCTCGGCAGCTCGGGACGCTGCCGGCGCGCGCGTTCCGGCCGCCGCCGCGGGTCGATGCGGCGTACGTCGGCGCGATCGCGCGTCCGTCGCCGGCCGGCGCGCCAGAGCACCTCGATCGCCTCGTGGCGACGATCCGACAAGCCTTCGCTCGCCGTCGAAAAACCTTGCGCAACAGCCTTGCTGCCGGCTGGGGAAGAGCGCGGGCCGACGCGGCGCTCGAGCGGGCCGGCCTCGACGGCGGTCGGCGGGCCGAGACCCTCGCTCTCGACGAGCTGGTGGCCCTCGATCGCGCCGCCTCCGACCTCGGATAGGTACTGTCCGGCTTCGCGCTGCGGACGAGAAATGCTAAACTTGATCGGTATTTAGCGAGGACTTCCTCGAGCAGCGCTCGAGCTTTCCGCAACCACCCGAGCCCTCGAGGCCGCCATGAGCACCGCCGCCACCCGCCGCACCGACAAACCCGTGGGCAAAACGCTGCCCAGACTGTGGCCGCCGCTGCATCTTTCGGAAAAGAAAATTGACGAAGTCGTTGGTTTCTTGATGGCAGCCGCGGCGATCTTCGCATTCGCCGCGCTGGTCAGCCATCATCCGCTGGATCGAAGCTGGCTCCACCACGACGCCTCGCCGTCGGCCGCCACCGGCAATCTGATCGGCCGCTTCGGCGCTCAGTTCTCCGCCGTCCTCTTTGCTGCGGTCGGCGTCGTCTCGCTGGCCTTGCCGGTGCTCCTCGCCCTCGGCGCCTGGCGACGTCTCGCCGCAGGCTCCCGCGCGTCGGAAGAGAAAGGGCGGGCGCTCGGCGTCGGCCTGTTCGTCGGTGCACTGCCGCCGCTTGCTCAGCTCGTGCTCGGCGAGATCGGCTGGCGCGGTGAGCCGCTCGACGCTGGCGGCACGCTCGGCCTGCTCGTCGCCGACGCGCTGACGGCCTGGCTCAACACCGGTGGCGCGTTTCTGCTTCTCGCGACGCTTCTGGTCGTCGGCCTGAGCCTCGGCGCGCGCGACACCTTCGCCGAGCTGGTCGCGGTGTGGCGCCAGCAGGCGGCTGGTCTGTGGGGCCGGTGGGTGCTGGCTCGCGCCCAGCGCTCGAAGCGGGAGAATGACCGCTCAAAACGTCGACGGGTGATTCGCCAGGCTCGTGAGCAGGCGGAGGAGCGTGAGCGACGCGATACCGCGACGGCACGCCTGGCGGATCGGCGTGGCTCCGCGCCGCGTGTCCGGCCGCCGAGTCAGCGACCGTCTCACCAGGCGCAGCAGGCCGGCGCGAGCGGCGGCTTGCTCGATCTGCCGTTGCGCGTGACCGAGCGGGTCGGCGAGCGGCCGGCGACCGTCCGAAAGGTTGCCGCAGCCGACCGGCCATCTGCGGATCGCCTTGCTGCCGATCGTGTCGCCGCCGACCGCGCAGCGCTCCAACGTCTCGGCGCCGAGCGCCTGGCGCGTGAGCAGGTTCCAGACGGCGGCGAGCCCGCCGAGGAAGGAGCTTCGCCGCTCGCTCGCGCTGCCGGAACCGCCCGCCCGCCGGCCGCACCCACGGACGAGGAGCCTTCAGCCGATCGCCCGGTTCGCGCGGCGGCGCATCCAGCCGCCACCGCCCTCTTCAGCCGTCGCCCGTCCGTGCCACAGGTGGCGGCGCCCAAGCCGCCAGCCGCGGCTGCGCCCGGAGTCACTGCTCTGCCGCCGGTGGTCGACGATCCCCTGCCGGGCGCGATCGACGCCGTGCCGCAGCAGGCGGCGCTCGACGTCGCCATCGAGCCCGCCGAGTTGCCGCCGGTCAACCTCCTTTCGACGGAGCGGCCGCAGCTGCACCACGACGAAGGCGAGTTGGTGCGGCGCAGCGAGACCATTCGCGAGTCCGCGGCGCATTTCGGGGTCGACGGCGAGATGGCCGGCATCAGCCCTGGGCCGGTGATCACCGTCTTTGAGTTTCGGCCGGCGCCTGGCGTCAAAGTTTCGAAAGTGGTCAATCTGCAGGACGACCTCGCTCTCGCCCTGCGCGCCGACTCGGTGCGGATCGACCGCATTCCCGGCCGCTCGACCCTCGGTCTCGAGGTACCGAACGAGAAGCGCTCGATCATCCATCTGGGCCAGCTGCTCGACGACGAGCGGTTCCGCAAGGCGCCGTCGCCGTTGACCATGGCGCTCGGTGTCGATCTTCACGGCAAGCCGGTCTTCTACGACCTGGCGACGATGCCGCATCTGCTCGTGGCGGGTGCTACCGGCGCCGGCAAGAGCGTCGGTCTGCAGGCGATGATCACGTCGATCCTCTACAAGGCCACGAAGCACGACGTCAAATTCATCTTCATCGACCCGAAGCGGGTGGAGCTGGGCGTCTACTCAGAGATTCCGCATCTCAAGACCGAAGTCGTGGTCGAGCCGAAGAAGGCGGCCAACGCGCTGCGCTGGGCAGTGGCGGAGATGGAGCGCCGCTATCGGCTGCTGGCGGAAGTGCACGTGCGCTCGATCGACATCTACAACCAGGCGATCCGCGATCCGCAGGCGCGCAAGCGCCTCTTACTCGAAGAACGCGACGGCGAGATCTCGAACGACGATCTGCAGCCGCTGCCGTATTACGTGATCATCATCGACGAGCTGGCCGACCTGATGATGGTCTCCTCCTCGGAGGTCGAGGCGTCGATCGCGCGCCTGGCGCAGATGGCCCGAGCTGTCGGCATCCACCTCATCATCGCCACGCAGCGGCCCTCGGTCGACGTCCTGACCGGTACGATCAAAGCCAACTTTCCATGCCGGCTGGCGTTCGCCACAGCCACTCGACACGACTCCCGGACCATCCTCGACCAGGTGGGCGCCGAGAAGCTTCTCGGCAAAGGCGACGCCCTCTTCATGCCGCCGGGGACCTCGCGCATCCGTCGTCTGCACGGCGCCTACATCAGCGAGCAGGAAACGGCGGCGCTCGTTCGCTGGCTCAAGCGTCGCGGCGCACCGGATTTGGATCCCGACGTCGTCGCGCCACCGGAAGAGGAGGCGTCGACCGGCTCGGGCAACGCCGGTGCGGCTGAGGACGATCCACTCTTCGACGACGCCGCGCGGCTGGTTGTGCGCGAGCGACAGGCGTCGGCCAGCTTCCTGCAGCGGCGCATGCGGGTGGGCTTCTCTCGCGCGGCGCGCCTGGTCGATCTTCTCGAGGCCGACGGCCTGCTGGGCCCGGCACAAGGCTCGAAGCCGCGCGAGGTGCTGGTGCCGGTCGACTATTTCGACGAGGTCGACGAGCGCGAGACCTTCGAGTGAGCGTCGGAGAGGCGCTGCCCGGGCTGCGCACGATCTTCTTCGGCACGCCGGCGCTCGCGGTGCCGACGCTCGACGCGCTGCACGCCTCGGGCCGCCATCGCCCGTCGCTGGTCGTGAGCCAGCCGTCGCGGCCTGTCGGTCGAGGGCGGACCGTCCGCGATCCGCCGGTCGTGCGCCGCGCCCGCGCCCTGGAGCTGCCGATCGAGCAGCCGGAGACCGTGCGCGATGTGGGGTTCCTCGATCGCCTGCGGGCCCTTGAGCCGGACGTCGCGGTGGTCGTCGCCTTCGGCCAGATCTTCCGCAAGAGCTTGTTGGCGCTGCCTCGTCACGGCTGTCTCAATCTTCACGCCTCGCTCCTGCCGCGCTGGCGCGGCGCCGGGCCGATCCAGGCGGCGGTGGCCGCCGGCGACGAGACGACCGGCGTGACGATCATGCGCATGACGCGCGGCCTCGACGCCGGCCCGATTCTGCTGGCGGACGAGATGGCGATCGAGCCACACGAAACGGCCGCAGAGCTCGGGCCGCGCCTGGCCGAGCGCGGTGCCGAGCTGATGGTCGAGGCGCTCGATCGCCTGGCTGCCGGCGAGCTGGTCGAAGTGGAGCAGGACCCGGAGGGCGTCACGCTGGCGCCCATGCTCGGGCGCGAAGACGGCGAGGTCGACTGGCGGCTCGGTGCGGCGCGCCTCTACGATCTTTGGCGGGCCTACCAGCCCTGGCCGGGGCTGACGAGCCGGCTCGGCGATCGGGCCGTCAAGCTGGTCGAGGTGGCTCTCGAGGACGGCGCCGTCGAGCTTGGGCAGGCGCCGGGCACGATCCTCGGTGAGGCGGGCGACGCGCTTCGCGTCGCCTGCGGCGGTGGTACCATCCTCCGTCTTCTTCGGCTTCAGCGGCCCGGCAAACGCCCGGTGTCCGGCGTCGATTTTCGCCGCGGGGAGCGCCTCGAGAGCGGAGCGCGCTTCGGCGCCTGAGGCCGAGATCCGGCCCACCCCTGAGCGCGGACGGCCGAGAGCCGCCGCTCGTTGAAGGCAGAGACTCCAGATTCCCCGCCGCTCCTTCAAGCTCTCGACAGCGGCTTGCGACGACGTGCCATGAGCAAGCGAAGATCCTCTCAGCGCGGCGGCCGGTCGCGGCCGAAGACCCTCGGTCGCGGGCGGCCTCAGGGCCATAGCTTTGAGACCGACGTGCGCGCTCTCGCTGCCTGGGTGCTCGATCGCACGCTCGAAACGCGGTCGCCGTCCTCTGTCTATCTCGACAGCGCTCTTGCACGCTGCCCGGAGATGGACCGCCCTCTGCTGCGCGAGCTGGCGCTGGGCTCCCTACGCTGGCTGCGGCGGATCGATGACGTGCTCGAGCGCTCGTCGTCCCGGGCGCTGGACGACATCGACGCGGCGCTGCGGTCTCCGCTGCGTCTGGCGACGTATCAACTCCTCTTCCTCGATCGCGTGCCGGCGCATGCGGCGGTCGACGAGGCCGTCCGTCACGCGCGCGAGCGCACCCATCGCGGCGGAGCCGGCTTCGTCAACGCCGTGTTGCGGCGCATCGCGCGCGATCCACACCTCGACGCATGGCCGGTCGAGCGGGCGGATCCAATCGAGCAGCTGGCGATCGAGAAAAGCCATCCGGACTTCCTGGTTCGGCGGTGGCTGGACCGCTACGGTCGCGAGCGCACCGTCGAGTTGCTCGACGCCAACAATCGGCCGAAACCGCTGCATCTGCTTGCGTTTCGCGATCGCGGCGGCCGCGAGATCCTCGCCGAGCGGTTGATCGACGACGACGTCGCCGTCGAGCCCTCTGCTCTGGCGCCGTTCGGCCTGGTCGTGCGTCGCGGCAATCCGCTGCACGGCGATGCCTTCCGCACCGGCGACGCCTACGTGCAGGACGAGGCGAGTCAAGTCGCCGCCCTGGTGCCGCCGCCTCGCGCTGGTGAGCGGATTCTGGACGCGGCCGCGGCGCCCGGCGGCAAAGCCTTCTCGATCCTTTCCTTCGAACCATCGGCACGAGTCGTCGCCGCCGACGTCGGGCTCGGCCGGCTGGCGTTGCTCGCCCGCAACCGAGAGCGCCTTGGGCGTGACTTGCCGCTCATCGGCGCCGATGCCGGCCAGCCGCCGTTGCGCGCAGAGACGTTCGATCGTGTCGTGCTCGATCTGCCGTGCACCGGCACCGGCACGCTGCGCAAGAACCCTGAGATCAAGTGGCGCGTGCGCGCGTCGGAGATCGGACGGTTGTCGCGTCTCGCCGGGCGGCTGCTGGACGGCTGTGCGCCGCGCGTCGTCTCGGGAGGACTGCTCGTGGCGATCACCTGCTCAATCGAACCGGAGGAGAACGAGGCGGTAATCCAGGCGTTCCTCGATCGCCACGAGGGCTTCGATCGCGTCGATCTGGCGGCCCGTCTCGAACCTCCGATGGACCGCCATCTGCTCCCGGCGAAGGGGGGGTGGCGCATGCTGCCGTCAGGAGATCACGACGGATTCACTGTTCATGTGATCCAGCGAAATGGGCACGTTTGAGGCGCCCCAAATCGTGTTGACACGGCAGAGGCCATCTCATAACCTTCGCGAGCTGTCCGCGTCCCGAGCGGTTTTTTTGCATCTCCCTGCCGGAATTCACCGGTTCTGGGCGGGGTTCCCTCGGTCCCACGTGCGTCAACTTTTCCTCCCGACCCGGTCGTAGCGACCGCAGATCTTCCGTACAGAAGGAGCAGAGATGGCAGGTAAATCCGATATCATCGAGGCGATCGTGGATCACGTCGACGGTCTCACCAAGAAGCAGGCAGGCGAGGCGTGCGACGTCGTGTTCGACCATATTTCGAGTGTCCTCGAGGGTGGTGAGAAGGTCAGCGTTTCCGGCTTCGGGACGTTCGTGATCTCCGAGCGGGCCGAGCGCAAGGGCCGCAATCCGCAGACGGGCGAGCCGATGACCATTCCGGCGAGCAAGAACGTCCGCTTCAAGGCTGGCAAGCAGCTCAAGGACGCCGTCAACGGCTGACGCTCCCGGCCTCTCCCCTGCGAGAGATGAAGAAGCCCGCGAATGTCGTGGGCTTTTTTGCGTTCAGCAGGACGGTCGAGGGGGCGGTCCGCCGGCGCCGCGATCAGCGAATCTGCCGGTAGAGACGAGCAAGGCGGCGGGGCTTGACGCCGAGAGCGTAGAGCGCCCAGATCGTCCAGTTGAGAGCAACCGTGGCGACGATGCCCTGGCGATCGTAGCGTCGGCTCGACGTGGAGACTGGCGGCGACAGAATCGCGATTCGTCCGGCGCGCTTCAGGCGTCGAGCCAGATCCAGATCTTCGAGGATCGGGAACGGCTGGATACCGCCGAGCTGCTCGAAGACCTCGCGGCGGACGAATTGCGCTTGGTCGCCCAGCGGACATTGGGTGAGGCGGGTGCGCCAGGAAACCAGGCGGTCACCGAGTCGGTAGAGGCGGCGGGCGCCGTCGAAGCGAACCTCGAACCCTCCACCCACCGCGCCGTCTGCCACCGCCTGTCGCACGCCTGCACCCGCTCCCGTCGGCAGCAGCGTGTCGGCGTGGAGAAAGAGCACGATGTCCCAAGGCGAGCCGCTGTCGAGCCGCGCGCCGCGCTCGAGCTGCAGACCGCGACCCGCCGGACCCTCGATGACATGGGCGCCGAGTGAGCGGGCGAGGGCTACCGTGGCGTCGCGGCTGCCGCCGTCCGAGACCACGATCTCATCACCCTCTTCGAGCGCTCGCTCAAGAGTTGCCGGCAGGCGCTCGGCTTCGTCGAGCGTCGGCATGACGATGCGCAGGCGCAGAGGCGCGGCGGGATCGGACGTGGCCGGCACGGCCGGAGACGAGAGCATGGAAAGCTCGGTTAGCATAGCGCGCCCTCGGCTGGCGCCCGGTCGGCCGCCGCGAACACCCTCTGCCTCCCTCCTTTCTCTCACGTGACCGACTCCGCACCGACTCCGTTCTCGCACCTCGACCGACAGGGTCGAGCCTCGATGGTGGATGTCTCGACCAAGGCGATCACCCGCCGTGTGGCTCGCGCTTCGTGTCGCGTGCGCCTCGCCGACGAAACCGTCGATCGACTCTCCGACTTGCCGAAAGGCGACGCGGTGGCGGTCGCCCGGCTCGCTGGTGTGCAGGCGGCGAAGCGGACCGACGCGTTGATCCCGCTCGCTCACAGCCTGCCGCTCGATCGGGTCGAGGTCGAGATCGTGCCGTGCGCCGGTGGCGTGCGGATCGAGAGCGAGGTGGTGGCGACCGCTCGCACTGGGGCTGAGATGGAGGCTCTCGTCGCGTGCTCGACCGCGGCGCTGGCGCTCTACGACATGGTGAAGGCGGTGGAGAAGGGCGCGGTGATCGAGGCGCTACGTCTCGAAGCCAAATCGGGCGGTCGTTCCGGCGACTGGGTCCGCACGGACGACGCGCGATGATTCTCTGCGGCTGCGATCGCCTCCTGCGCCACCCGGATCGCCTGCGCGGCCGGCGTTGGGCGCTGCTCTCGCATCACGCGGCGGTGACCGAGGATCTTCAACCGCTGCACTTGGCCCTGACGGCTCAGGTCGAGATGCCGACCGCGCTGTTTGCTCCCGAGCACGGCTATTGGGCAGTGGAGCAGGACATGGTGCCGGCCGCCGACGCGCGCGACGCCTGGACGGGTGTGCCGATCCGCTCCCTCTACGGAGACGGGGAGGGCTCTCTTCGTCCGGCGCCGGAGGCGTTCGACGGCCTGGACGTCCTGATCGTCGATCTGCAGGACGTCGGCTCTCGCTATTACACCTACGCCGCCACCGCGGTGTGGGCCGCCGACGTGGCGCTGGCGCGCGGCGTCGAGGTCTGGGTGCTGGATCGGCCGAATCCGCTCGGAGGTGAACGGCTCGAGGGACCGGGCGTCGAGGTGGCCCATCGGTCATTCGTGGGCGCGTTCGACGTGCCGGTGCGCCACGGTCTGACCCTCGGCGAGCTGATGCGGCTCGAGGCCAAGCGACGCGGCTGGGACGGAGACGGCCTCGAGGTCTGGACGGTCGCCGGCTGGCGGCGGGCGACGACTTGGGAGTCGACCGCTCGCCGGTGGATCGCGCCGTCGCCGAATATGCCGAGCGCGCAGACCGCCGAGATCTATCCGGGGCTCTGTCTGATCGAGGCGACGACGCTTTCCGAGGGCCGAGGGACGACGCGGCCGTTTCACCTCGTCGGCGCTCCAGGGCTCGATCCGCGGGCTCTCGCGGATCGTCTCGAGGCCCGCCGACTGCCCGGCATCCGTTTCCTGCCGACCTATTTTCGGCCGCAGTTCCAAAAGCATGCCGGTGAAGTCTGCGCCGGCGTCGAGCTCGTGGTCGTCGATTCCGCGGCGCTGCGCCCGCTGCGGCTTGGCGTCGAGCTGCTGCGGGCGATCCACGAGTTGGCGCCGGACGTCTTCGGCTGGCGGCGGGAGCCGTACGAATTCGTCGCCGATCGCCCGGCGATCGATCTGCTGACCGGCAGCGCGCAATTCCGCCGTGCGCTTGAAGGCGGCGACGAGGCGTCGATGGACGCCTGGTTGCGCAGCTGGCGCGATGCCGAAGACGCGTTCCGCGTCGAGCGGCGCGCGATCTTGCTCTACGACTGAGCGCCGCCGATGCCGCGCGTCGATCGACCGCCTCGCACCCGCCCGCGGCGTCGTCCGGGCCTCGATGATGTTCAGCTCTTGCGCGTCGATCGGCCGGTGGTAGAGTTCGCCGGCTTCGTCGCCGCAGTGCGGCAAGGCGGCCTCCGCATCGGCTGGTTGAGCTGGTCGCCGGCCGCCCGTCCGGACGACCTCGAGACTCCTCAGGAGCTCGAGGTCGCGGCGACGATCGGCGCCCTACGCGCCGTGGCCGTGCGCGATGGCCGAACCGTGACGATCAAGCCGCGGCGCGGCGAAGCGGTCTTGCGCGACGTCCTTCGGGAGCATTTTCGCGGCTGCCGCGCAGTGCTGGTCGAAGGCGCGATCGATGCTCCGCGGCTGGCGCCATCGGGCGACGGCCGCTGGACCGTCGAGACCGAGGCCGGCCGCATCAGCTACACCACCGACTCCTTGATCGCCGCGCTGCGATCTCCTCGACAACTCGCGATCGACCGCGATCCGATCGACCTGGAAGAGCCGACTCCCGATGAGTGAAGAGATTCGCTTCTTTCTGCCAGGACCGACCTACGTCGCTGACGAGGTCCGCCACGCGATGACCCGCCAGCCGATCGGTCACCGCTCGGCCGCGTTCAAAGAGCTCTACGGCTCGGTCTCGCGGCGCCTGCCCGACGTCTTCCGAACCTCCGAAGAAGTCATGACGGTGACCGGCAGCGGCTCGCTGTGTTGGGACCTCGCCGTCGCCTCGACGATGCGGGGCCGCGTGCTCTGCTTCACCAACGGCGCGTTCTCGGAGCGCTTTCTGACCGTCTGCCGCGGCCACGGTGTCGACGTGGAGCAGGTCGAGGTGCCGTGGGGCGAACCCATCTCGCCCGATCTCGTCCGCCGGCACCTGCGCGCCGGCGGTCCGTGGGCGGGCGTGACGCTGGCTCACAACGAGACTTCAACCGGCGTCTTGTCGCCGCTCGAGCAGATC
>JBCBCF010000108.1:0-13294 GCA_038530905.1 Acidobacteriota bacterium | reverse complement strand
TCGAGAACGCCTTCCACCACCGGTCGTGCCTGATCCGGAAGGTCCTCGCGGAGGACATCGCGCAGGGCGACGAGCGCAAGTCGCTGCACGTCGTCGTTTTCTTGGCGTGCCAGGGCGGCACGCCGAGACCACTCGATGCGAGCGAGGAGCAGCCGCGGCTCGCCGGCGCCGACCGCTGCTGCCAGCTCGAGTGTCCGCTGGCGCAAATGGTCTCGCCAGGCACGAAACCCGTCGGGTGTGTCCGGATGCTCTTCGAGGAGGCGACTGGCGGCAAAGCCGCCATAGGTTTTTGCGCCGTTCTCCAAGACTTCGGCCGCGAAGGCATGGGACGGCGTGGGTTGGGTAGTTGAGACCGACATCGAAACCCTCTCGGTGACGATCGCCATGCCACGGACAGAGCGCGAGAGCTAGGTGCCTAGCTCCGGCGTCCCAAGCCGGCGATCCGCTGTTCACCGCGAGGTTCGTCGTCCGCGCGGTGTCAGATGCTGTGCAGCTGCGAGATTTTCTTTGTCTGGAGCTCTGTGTGCAAGTCGAAGTCTTGCGCGCGCTGTGCTAAGCGGAGCCGAATCAACCGCTCGTCGCTGGCGATTCGACCCAAATAGGCTCCGGCTCGATCGTCTCGGCAGGTTCCGGGCCCGCGCCGTCCCAGCCCTCCTCGGAAACCCTCATCAATGCCTCGACGGTCAAGTTTCCGTCTACCGTGATCTGGCACGCAAGGCGAAAGTCCCCGAGCGCGTCAGCATCAGCCAGCTTGTCGCGCTCGGCGACCGTCATGTGCGTCGGTTCGCCGTTGGAGAAGCGGACGCGGCAGGTCGTGCAGCGCGCGATGCCGCCGCATCGGTGGCCGATGTCGACCTGCTCGCGCAGAGCGTTGATCAGGCGACGGCCGGGGGTGACGTCGATGGACTGACCAAGGCAATGAACGGTGTGACTCATGTCGGCTCCAGGGATGAGTGAACTGTGGAAGACCCAGGTTTCCTATCCTCTTCGCTCGCTCGCGCGATTCCGATCGATGTCCGATGTCGGATCTTCTCGAGAACGGCCTGGCTAGTCGCCTGCGGGCGCCTGCTCGGCGGCTGGCGTCACGCCACGGATCGGCTCGATCTTCAGATGCGCCGTGCTCGGCGCCGCCGTTGTGCGCAGGCGAAGCGCGATGGCCTGTGCCTGACGGCTGAAATCGATCGATTCACCGAGAATGCGCGTCGCTTCCTGATCGGCATGGAAGCCGCGCGAATTCTCGCTGCTGATGTAGTCGAGGCGCCACATCGCCTTGCGCTGCATCGCGAGGGCTGGAGCGAGCTGAACGTCCGTGGCTCCTGCGGCCTTCGCCTCGAGAATCGCGTCGAGCATGTCGGTCATGGCTCCCGCTGCTCGGTCCATCAGCGCCAGCGTGCGGTTCTGGATCGTTTCGACGTTCTCGGCCAGCTCCTGCTCGCTGACGTTGTGGCAATGCTGGCAGGAGGAGTTGATCGTCTCGAGTGGGCTCTGCACGTTGTGGCTGCTGACCTTCATCGCCCCGTCGCGCTGGTAGGGCATGTGGCAGTCGGAGCAGCTCACCCCGTTGCGGGCGTGGATGCCTTGGCTCCACAGCTCGAACTCAGGATGTTGCACCTTATGCACCAGCGCCCCGGTCTCGCCGTGGCGATAGTCGTAAAACTCGGTGCCGTCGGGAAAGACTTTCTCGTCCCAATGCGCTTCGAGCTGCTCCATCTTCAATCCCTTCGACCACGGAAACTCGAGCGTGTCTTTGTTGGCGCAGTAATACTCGACGTGGCACTGCCCGCAGACGTAGGAGCGCATCTCCTGGCGCGTTGCGTCTCGATTCGGATCGTAGGGACTGTGCCGATCGCCGCGGCGCCATCGTTCGATGCTCGGGAGGTGAGGCGTCGGTTCCTGGCTCTCGGCAAGCGCAGCGATCCCAAGCACAAATCCGGGGCGGGTCACGCGAATCGCCATCGTTCGCGGGTCGTGACAGTCGATGCAAGAGACTGGATGCGCTTCTCCGCCGCCGAGTGCCGGATGGTCGGCAGGCACCGGCTCTCCTTTGAACTCGCCGGAGAAGCCGCCAATCGGCGCCTGCGGAACCACCGGCTCGTTCTCGCCCGGTGTGCCATCGGGGGCCGCCATGACGAGCGCCAGCACCTCGTCGTACGGCCTGCGGCTGACCTCCTGGAACCCCCGCATGACGGCCGGCATATTGAAGTCCGCGGCCAGCGCCGCGTCGTCGGCCGGCAGGCCCATGGCCTCCAATCCGGCCTTTCGATACATCACCGTCCCAGACGCGTGGCAGTGCAAACAGGCCCCGGCCTGGGGCTTCTTGGTCACCCGCTCGGTGACCCCCTGGTCGTAGAGCATGTAGGCATGGCCGCGGGCTTCGCGGTAGTCGATGCTGAAGGCGTAGCCGGCGTAGAGCCGCTTCAGCCACGGCTGCTCGTCGAGCTTGCTCTGCGGCATGGCGCTGGCGCCACCGTAGAACTTGTCGCCGGCCGTCGCTTTCCAGCCGTCGAATTGATGCGGGAAGTTTCGGCCCCACGGCTCTGGATCGGTGCTGATCTCCGTCACCTCGGCCAGCTGGACGAACGTGTGCCCGGCGTCTTGCTTGTGCCCGAACATCGTGACGAGCACCCAAGTCACGAGGAGCGTGCCTGCCACCGCCATCAGGAACACGAGAGCGAGAAGTCGAATCAGTCCTCGCTCGCGCGTCGAGCTGTCTCCGTCGTTCGGATCCTGAGCGGTCATGGTGGTTCCCCCGTCACTCACGTTGGCTCACCCCGGATGCGCGACCGGCATGGCCGACGTCGCCGTGGCAGTGCACGCACATCAACGGGTCTTCGCCTGGCTCCGCAGGCAGCATCTGGTGGACAAACTCTGCATGGCAGTCGAGGCAGGCGCTTTGGGTCACGCGGCGGTTGCGCGGCTTGATCTGAATCGGCTCGTGGAATGCGCTGGTGGTGAAGGCCAGCGAGTGAAAAAAGCCGTTGTCCGCCTTGGTGATCCATTTGCCCAAGGCATGATGAGGCAAGTGACAATCGTTGCAGGTTGCCACGGCTTGATGGCTCGACTTGGCCCAAGAGTCGAGCTGCGGCTGCATGATGTGGCAGTTGGCGCACGACTGCGGGTCGTCGATCAGATACGCCGCGCCCTCACCGTACCCGAAGGTGAACGCGCCCAGCCCGCCGAGGACACCGCTGGCGCCGGCCGCCAACGCCGCCAAAAGTGCGACCGATCGACGAGCGGTCCTCACGGCTCAGCTCCCACCCTCCGGCAGCCGCTACCTCGAGTCGCCGATTGCCGGACCGGTCCTGGCTCGAGCAGAGCCTCAAGCCGCCGTGCGAGCATCCAACCTGGACTGGACCATGCCATGAAATCACGTTAGCACCAGGTAGGGCATGGCTGAAAGATCTGGCGGATAAAGATTCAGCGACAGGCCGCGATAATTTCAGTCGTTCGAGCGAGCCCGAAACGCTCGTCGTTCGACTCGTCGCTCGATTCGTTCGAGAAGCGTCGCTCCTCGGGTCGAGAGCTTGCCGAACCTTTTTCTTTTGACCAACCGATTGTGGACTGCCCAATAGACCGATTGGGGCGTTCCTTCCAGGATTCTGAGCTTTCCGGTTGCGTCTCCCCATCCGCTACTCGTCTGTCGACGCGCTGCTTCGTCGATGAGGCTAGCCCAGTTGGGGGATCGTTCACTCATCTCGGCGACCCATGCGTCTGCTTCGTTGACCAGATGTTCCCAATACTCGAGTAGTTTCGAGTGGTAGGCGCGGTCATCCTCGTCGTAGATTGGGGGATGAGCATATTCGTGCTCCCCGACCGGTTCCGTCTCCTGCGCTCGACGCACCAAGGCCTCGACAGCAGTCATGGCGAGTTTCAGCTCGGGAGTCGGTAGAGACCGGCCAACAAGCTCGGAATATGAAGTCAGTGACTTGCGACAGTCGTCGACCAGCTCTTGCTGGAGAGGCAGGTCGGCCGCTGGCTCGTCCTGGCCTTCGACGACCCAAGTCCTTAACTGTCGAGCAAAATCGACGTTGCCATCGATGATCTGGTCGACAAAATGAGTCCAAAGTGAGAGTTCGACGATGTCATGAGGATCGCTGTGCTCGGTCTGAACGACCCTTGGCTCCGCCTTTCTCAAAGAAGGAGAGGTCGGATCCGCCTCTTCGGAGCGATTGATGACATGGTGGCCAGAGAGAACGAAGACCGCTGCATTCTTATTGTCGGTTCGGATATCGGCGGAATACTCCTCATGCCACTGAGCGGAAACCGACAGGACCGCGGCACCTCCGTTCTCTCCGAATGCGATCTCCTTCCAACCGCTGATCTGATCCCGCCACAGAATCACTACATCGCTTCGATCGTCGGCTGCAGGCAACCTCGTTCGTCGAGACATCCCGAGAGACGTGACCGAGAGCACTGAGGTCCCAGGATCATCGGCCAAGACGTTCGCGTAGCGAGCGGACCACCGCTCTCTAATTTGTGGTCCATCCATCAACAAAGCGAAGAGAATGGTGGGCCCGACCCCGCGGATGATGTCTGATACGGGCTCGAGGCGCGCAAGGTCTTCGCAGACGAGGGTGGCGAGGGTCAGCCAGCCATTCGGCGAGATCAGCGTGAGCTGTCGCTTCGGAAGGTTGATCGCCTCCCACCAGCTGTTGTCACCGGCCAAGACTCCACCGAGCTTGTATTGCTGAACCTGGGAACGATCGAGCTTCCATCGATGATGCTTGTCCTGCAGGACCTCGTACCACTTCCCTGCATAGAGGAAGCAAATCGCCACCTTATTCTCGCGGAAAGCGCCCGGCTCTGTGACCGGCTCCCGACAGGACTCTTGCTGAGGCTCTCTGGTCTTGGAAGACCGAGGATTCGTTAGTGGATCCTGATGAATCCCGGCGACAATGAAGGGGACGTGGCCTCCCGAGCTCCGAAGGTTGACGAGCATCTTCTGGATTGCGCGAAGCTCTGATCTCGAGAGCGACGCTTCAGGAAAGACCAAACAATGAATGCGCTCGGCGTACTGCTCTTGGGCATCATGCATCATCCGAGCAACATGCTCGACGAGCTGGTTGGTCCTCTCCGGATCCTCAGGCGGTGCGTATGTAAAATACCGAGACGGTCCCAGATGCTCTCCGATGCGCGGATGATCCACTTTCTTGAACCATCTCGCTTCGATCTTCAGGGGCCAGGGAATGACTAAAATATTTAGCGAGTTTTCGTCGACATTGAGCCAAGGGACGGCTCTCCACGAAATGTCAACTTCAGCTCGATGGAACGTCAAGTGATGAGAAAGAGATCGGATCGTTAGTCCAAGCTGTGGTGTCCGCATCTTGGGCAGGACGACTCCCAAGTAGGTTGGGAGACGAGACAGAGATCCTTTGGAATTTAGGAGAAAGTTGGAGACGAAGTTGTACCAGCGTCGTTGACTTTGCTTCGGACTGGTCGTGACTCCCAGTCCGCGGCAGGCCTCGTCGGCGATCGCGAGAAGCTCGAGAAGGTTCTTGCACGCTCGCCACTCTTTACTGTTCTCGCCAAGCTTGCTACCCGAGTAGATCTCTGCCACTTCAACCTGAGAAAGATTTTTGAAGTCTTCCGTGTCTGAACGGCTTGATGAGCAAACCAGCTCTTCAAATCGCCGCCGGAGGTCCTCGTCGATCTCCGTCCCTTCGCAGATGCTCGTCTTCCATCGTTTTCCTAGAGTCTTCGCAGTGTGATCCCAATCCGCCTCGGGCCAAAGAACCCCGCGCGGCGGCGACGCGGCATAGCGATAGGTTCCGGAATCTCTCAGAAGGATCGATGCGAGCATGAAGACATCGGGAGGCCATTCGAGCCATTTCTGAGGCTGCTCGGTCCAGGCAGGCTCGAAGCCGAGAATTCTGTCTCGTAGAGTAATCATGTCCTCTCCCTGCGAACTTTGAAATCTTATGGGCGTTGCTGGAGATTCTGGGAGGCCGAACTCGGAGTCACGCCGCCTGGTGCCCTGATGATTTTCGTCTGATGAAGTTCCGCTGCTCGAGACTATCTTGTCGACCTGGCTTGTCGTTGCGTCTAGACCTCCTTCCAGGTCAAGAAAATCGATGTGAAGCAGATGACCCCGATCGAGAGGAGGCCGAGGCCGAAGGTGAGGTCGCCAAAGATGAGATTGCCGAGGCCGAAGCAGAGGCCGAAGACTCCGATCGAGCCGAGGGCCCAATGAGTCATCGAACGCCGGAAGTACGGGTTCCAGCCGATGTCCGGATTGTTGCGATAGATCGGGCCCCAGAAGGTGGGGAAGGGTTTCACTTTGCGGCAGAACCGGACGAGGTGCGCTTCCGGATCGGGCGGCGTGAGGTAGGTGGCGACCAGCCAGGCGGCGGTCGAGGCGATGACGACGACCAGAAAACGCCAGCCGAAGGACAGATGATCGATCAGATGCCAATAGCCGGCCAGCTCGGCAAATTTTGGCGACATCGCCGTGGAGACGATCCCCGAACCGGCGAGCGAGGCGATCTCCGACCAGGCGGTGATGCGCCACCAGAACCATCGCACCACCATCAAGAACCCGTAGCCGGCGGTCAGCATCGACAAGTAGTACCAGGCACCCTGGACCGAATCGAGGTTGTACGCGACAAGCATCGCGATGAAGAGCATGACCACGGTCGAGGCGCGGGACGCCCAAACGTAGTGACGCTGCGAAGCGTCTTTCTTCAGAAAGCGTCGATACATGTCGTTGACCATGAAGGACGCGCCGTAATTCAGGTGCGTGTCCACGGTCGACATGAACGCCGCCATCATCGCCGCCAGCAGCAGGCCGAGGAGTCCCGACGGGATGAGCTGGACGATCAGCATCGGGTAGCCCTGCTCCACATTGGCCGCCGGCAGGTCGGGAAAGAGCACCAACGACGCCATGGCGATCAGGATCATCGGCCAATAGTTCACGGCGAATTGGAGGACGCAGAAGATCAGCGTTCCCGCTGAGGCCGAGCGTTCGTCCTTTGCCGCTACGATCCGCTGGTGAATCGCCGGCGGCGGGTTGCCCCACCATTTGAGCGTCACGAAGACGAGGAACGTCTCGAAGAAGCCGTCGCCCGGTCGAGGGACGAACTGCAGCCGTCGCGCCGCTTCGTCGGCGCCGTAGCGGTCGACGAAGCCCGACACCAGCCCCGGTACGCCACCTACCGCGTCGAGCGAATAGAAGGTCAGCACGAGCAGTCCGATCAAGCCGATCGTGAACTGCATGACGTCTGTCGCCGCAATGCCCCACATGCCCGAGCTCATCGAGTAGAAGAGCGTGAATGTGAGGATCACCGCCAGCGTGATGTCCGGATTCCAGCCGAGGACGACGTCGGTCACCGTCCAGACGGCCTTGATGATCGAGCCGAGCGTGATCGCGTTGACCAACAGGCCGAAGTAGACGCCCTTGAACAACCGTAGGCCGGCTGCCTGTGGCCCGGCGTAGCGCAGCTCGACGAGCTCCGCCGACGTGATCGTCTCCGAGCGGCGCAGCAATGAGGCGAAGATGAATGCGCCGAGGGTGCCCGCGGCCGACAGCATGAAGGCCCAGGCGAACCACACGCCCTGGATGCCGTTGCGCGCCACGAGACCGGTGATGCCCAGCGGCGTGTCGATGGCGAAGGACGACGCCACCATCGTGATGCCGGCCAGCCACCACGGCAGGCTGCGCCCGGCGACGAAGAAGTCGTCAACCGAGCGCGACGCGCGGCGCGAGAAGTAGACGCCGACGCAGACCGCCGCGCCGAGATACGCGAAAAGAATCGCCCAGTCGAGGGCGGCGAGGTTCACGGAGCGCCGTCCGCTGGACCATGCGCGTGGTCGCCTGCGGGCTCTTCGGATGGCGCGAGCGAGGTCGATCCGTGGGCGCCGTGACCGTCGTCACCGTCGTCGCCTTGGCCACCAGGATCGCCATGGCCAGCGTGCTCGGTCTGGCCGTGATCGTGGCCGGCGTTCGGCGCATTCGGGGCCGCGGCATCTTCCGTCGCGCTCTCGAAGCTCAGTCGAGTGCCGTCGGGCAGCTCTTCGAGGCGCGTGATGGCGATCGGCGGGCTGCCCTCCCAAGCCACCTCCAGCCGCAGCTCGACGCGGTCGCCGATCTCGATGCCGTCGAGCATCGAGCGGTCAGCGAGAGGAAAGCCCATCACCATCGAGTCCATTCCGACTTCGTTGCCCTCCGAGTCAACGAAGGTCGGGACCGGTTCATGGTGCACGAGGAACTCGCTGCCGGGGCGGCTGGCGTCGGGAAGCTGGCGTACGATAGCCCGCATGTCGTAGACCGCCACGTCGGCGTCCGCGTCGTCCTCAGTCGCTGGTCCGCCGCAGCCGGCCAGCATCGAGAGCGCGAGGGCGACGACGGTCGATCGCCACCCGAGCCGCCGCGCCCGGAGGGAGCTGCTGTGCAGAAGGGAACCGTCGTCGAAGCGGGGGCCAGGGTGGCGAACGAGAGAATCCAGATTCGATGACTCGATCATGGCGGAGAGTCTGCCACAGCGCAGCGCCGCGCCTCGAGATCGTCACAACCTGCCGCGAGCCCGCCCGTCGGGCGCCGGACGGCGATCTCGAGCGAAGGATGAAGTGGAGCCTATGGCGACGACGTGGCGAATAGGACGCGCTCTGACGAACGGTCGACCGGACCCAGGGCGGCCTGACGGAGGACGCCGTGGAGCGCGCGTTCCCGTCGTTTTCCTCCTTGGTTTTCTTGTCTTTGGACCGCCCTCGGGAGCGCAGGGGCCGAGCGACCGCGCGCCGCGCGCCGCCGCCATCGAGCTGAGCGAGACCTCGCTGCCTGCCGAGGGCACTGCTCGCACGGAGGCGACCGTCGACCGACCCGTTCGCGTCGCGTTCGAGGCGCGCGCCGCGCGCGGTGTCGAGCTGCGCCTGGTCGACCGCGCCACCGGCCCGGGGCCCTGGGTCGGCTCTGGCCCCGATGGCCTGGCGCGGCTCGATCGCTTGCTCGCTCTGGGACGCGTGAGGCTCGAGACGCGTGGGCGCGGTGCCGCCGACGATCGCGTGGCGCTCCGCGCGCGGCCCTTTCGCACGGTTGAGGCTGGAGACCTGCCGACGATTGTCGACCCTTCTCGATTTGCCGTCGAGCTCCTCGATCGGACACTCGGCGACCTCGAAGAACGTGCCTGGTGGCTGCGCGTCGAGCGCCGCGGCCCGGTGCTGATCGAGGCTGCCGGCCGCGCGCTGGCAGATCTCCGACTATGGACCGCCCGTCGCGCTGCGGACGGCACGGCCAGCGATCTTTGGCTGACTCCACATCGACCGACGAGCGAGCGGATCGAACCGCGCCTTGGCGAGCCACTGCAGCTCCTCCGAATCGACGCCGTGCTCGAGCCGGGCCTATACCGCCTCGTCGCTTCCGGGGGTCCGCCTCTCGCATGGGCAGACTCTGCGTCGTCGGGAGCGCCGGCCGACGCGGCTGGACCGCTGCATCTGCGGCTGGGCGTGCCGACGCTGGGCGACGTGGCTCGGCGCGAGACGGAAGTGTCGCCTTTCGGCGTCGATCGCTTCCGAATCGGCTCGGCGGCCGACTTCGTCCGACTGACGGTCGAGCCGCGAGCGTCGCTCGAGCGTCCCGTCGACCTGGAGGTCGCCACCGTGCGAGAGGACTCGGCGCTCGCGGCGGGGAGTCTGCGCGGCCGCATCAAAGAGGACATGCGGCCCCGGCGCGTTGATCTTTTCGGTCTGGATGCCGGTTCGCCGCGGCTCCTCGCCGTCCGTGGCCTGGCCGGCACCCCGTACGATCTTGACGTGCTGCGCCGCCACGACGCCTCGGCGCCAACCGCGGGGCGTCGCTGGATCGAGTTGGTCCAGCCGGGGCCGGCCGCCGACGCCTTGGATCTCACCGCTCTGGCGCTTCGTCGTCATCGCGGCGCGGCGTCGATTGTCGCGCGGCGGGCGCTCTCGATCGCACCAGGGGCCCGCCTCGAGCGCGACATCGATCTGGCGACGCCTGCGGCGCTCCTGCTCGAGATCCCGACGCCGTTGGCGCTGGACGTCGAGGCGGCGGGTGTCGAGATGGTGCTGGCGCCATTTCCTCCTCCGCCGCGCGCCGCCGAGCCGCCGGCCCGTCGCGAGCAGGCACGCTGGAGCCTGGAGCCGGGGCTCTATCGACTCCAGCTGCGCGGCCTCGAGCCCGGCACGCGCCGTGTGGTGCTGACGGCGGAAGGCGCCGGGATCGCCAACGATGACGACGACCCGTCACCAAGACCGTCCGCGCGTTTCGAGTCGCTGTCGGTGCCGAGCGATCGCTCGCTGGCGATCCTCACCGGCACGGTGCCGGACGCTCCGATCGGCCGCATCGAGCGAGCGCTGCCGATCGATCTCGAAGCGGCGCCGCTCACCCTCGGTCTGGCGGCGGGTGAGGCAGTCGAGGTGCCGCTGCGCGGGCCGACCTTCCGTGGTCTGCTGCGCCTGCGCACGGCGGCAGGTGAGAGGCTGCCGCTCTCGCTCGACGGCGCGCCGGCGACTCTCGACGCGCCGATCGCCGGCCTCGACGAGAGGTCTGTGCGGCTGGTGGCGCCGAGCGACGGCCCGGTCTGGGTCGAGCTGAGCCTCGTGCCGCTGCCGACCGACGAACCGGCTCCCGAGACCCTCACCGCACCGCCGCGGCTCGGCCTCGGAGAGGCGCTCGCGCTCGATCTGCCGCGCGGCGGCTCGGCGGTCGCAGATCTCGAGCTGGACGCTGCAGGAAGCGCGCCGTTCGTCCGCCTCGAAACGACCGGTCTGCTCGACACCCGCCTGGCGCTCGCTTCGCCGCTCGATCCTGAGCTCGACGTCGCGACGACGGGAGGCGCCGGCCGCAACGCAGGTCTCGCGCGGGCGCTCGGCGACGGTCGCTATCGCGCCCGGGTCGCTCCGGTCGGTCGCAGCGCCGGGCGCGTCGGCCTTCGCCTGGAGGCGGCAAGCATCGTCGACGGCGGTCGACTTGAGCCCGGTCGGCCGGCGCGGCGAGCGCTCGAGGCGTGGCAGGCGCTGCGCTATCGATTCGATCTCGACGCGACTCAGCGCGTCCGCATTCGGGCTCTGTCGCTGGGTGAGGCTCCTCTCCTGCGCCTCGAAGACGCCGACAGCTGGCCCATGGCAGCGCCGACCCGCGGTGAGCTCGACCTCGAGTTGCCGGCCGGTGCGTACGCGCTGATCCTCGGTCCAGAAGCGGTGGCGGCCCGGCGTTTGACGCAGGTCGAGATCGTGCCACCGGCGGCTGAACGAAGCGGTCATGGCCCGTTCGCGCTGCCGTTCGACGCGTGGGTGGAGCATCTCTGGCTCGAGGATGGACCCGATCCGGCCTCGAGCGCGGTGGCGGAGATCGAGCGCCCGGCCGATCGGTGGCGCTTTGCGCTGACGGCACCGGCAACCGTCGAGATCGGCCTCGACGGGTTGATGGTTGGCGCTCTTCACCGGCTCGAGACCGACGCAGACCGCGCCACGAGCGACGCGGCGGTCACCGACGTCACCCGCGAAGGCTGGCGTGGCCGCCTCGACGCTGGGGCGTACGAGCTGCGCGTGCGCGCCGTGCGCCGCGACAATCGGCGGCCTTATCGCCTGCGCGTCACGCACGAAGAGTGGATGCCCGGCACGTCGCGTCGGGTCGATCTCGACGCCGGGACGACGCGAAGCCTGCCGCTGTCGATCGGCGAGGTCGGCCTGGTCGAGATTGCGACCTTTGGTGACCTCGACGTGCGGGCCCGTCTGCTCGATGCGCAAGGCGTCGTCGTTGCCGCCGAGGACGATCGGTCGGGTGATTGGAATCCGCGTCTTCTGGCCCGCTTGGCCCCCGGCTCCTACTCGATTGAGCTCGAGGCGGCGCAACTCGGCGGCTCGACCCGACTCGACGTGCACACGCCGCGGGAGTTGGCCGCCGACCGGCTGCGGCCGGGCCGAGCGGAGATGCGCTCGCTGAAAGCGGGCATCCATCGCGTGCCGCTCGACGTCGAGGCCGGCGACCTGGTGGTGCTCGCTGCCCGGTCCACCTCAGAGCTGACGCTCGATCTTGAGCGCGCGACGGGCGGCGGCCCGTGGACCGCCGCGGCCTCCAGCCGAGGCACGACGGCCTGGCTCGCAATGCCGCGGACTGGCGGCGAGGATCGCTGGCGCCTGCGACTTGAGGTGCCTGAGGCTGCGGAGGTCACGCTCGCCGTCGAGACGCCGGCGCTGGTGGGTCAGGAGCCCTCGGCGGCTCGCGGCCGCCTGCGAAGCACCGCGCTCCCGGCACTCGACGCCGTGCTCGGGCGCCGCCTGGGTGCCGCGCGCCTTCTCGGCGACGGCTGCCTGTGCGCCGACGGCGGGCGGTCCGGCGACGGCCGCTGGTCGACCGACACCTCGCGTCCGCTCACCTCGGGCGCCGGGCCGCGCGGCGCCCGAGGTTCGACGTGGAGTGTGCACCGCCTCGACGCACCGCTGCGCTTCGTGCCGTGGACGCTCGACGGCGTCGGCACGGCGCGGTTCGCGGTTGCGGCGGGCGGAAGACTGTCGTGCGCGGTCGCTGCCCCCGACGAGCCGAGCCAGGTGAACCCTGGACCGATCGGTCTCGAGGTCGAGGGATTCGGCGGAGGTCTCGCCGTTCTGCCCAGCCTCGGAGCTGACTCCGATGGCGGTCGCCACGCCGCGGGAGCAGTGGCGGCGGCGGTCGAACGCCCGGCGTTCCTCGCCGTCTGGCCGCAGGTCGGCGCCGGGGCTCGCCTCGCCCTGGCGGTCCCGGCGAAAGCGACCGCCGGATCGCGTGTCGAGACTCGCGGGCGCCGCTGGTCGCCTCCTGTCGAGCGGGACGCGACCTGGGGCGTCGTTGATGGCGCGCTCGACGCCTCGGCGGCCCTCCGTCTGCGCCTGCCGAGCGGGTCCAAGCGGCTGCGCCTGAGCCTCGACGCTGGCCTGGCGGCGGTGGCGTTGGCGGCGGGCACGCCGGTGGCGACGCTGTGGGCCGACGCCGGCGCGTCGGCCACCTGGACCTTTGGCGCCGAAGGTCTAGCCGACGGCGTCGGCGAGATCGACGCCCTCCTCTTGCTCGGCAATGCGCGGGCCGATGGCCGCTGGCGGCTCGAAGCTCTGCCGCAGGGCGGCATGAAGTGGCGCCCAGCGGGCCAAGCCGAAGGCTCGAGCCGGATCGCCGGCGTGATTCTCGATGGCCGATCCTCGATGGCCGGACGCCAGGTCGTGCCGATCGATGCCGGCGAGGGGCCGCTTGAGATCTGGGGCGCGCAGTCGGCCGTCGTCGTCGGCGCGACCGGGGACGGTCAGCCGTTCGTCGACCGCGTCGCGGTGTCGAGTGCCGGGAGCGCGGTGCTTCGCAGGCGGCCGCGAG
>JBCBCF010000107.1:0-13372 GCA_038530905.1 Acidobacteriota bacterium | reverse complement strand
CCGCCGTCGACCCGCAGCAGCCGTTCCTTGAGCAGCAGATGCAAGCGAGCGAGCACCGTCGCCGGCTCGTTTTCTTCACCGCAGAGCACTTCGAGAGCCGATTTCACCATCGCCATGCGCAGGCCCGCCGACAGGCCGTGGCCCGAGACGTCGGCGACCGCCACCGCCAGGCGCCCGTCGGCGAGATGCAGGAGGTCGAAGTAGTCGCCGCCGATCGCGGTCGAGGGACGGAAGTAAGTCGCCGCGCGCAGCGGCCTCGGCGCGCGCACGGCGTCGGGCAGCAGGCTTTGCTGCAGCTCGCGGGCGAGTGCCAGCTCCCGCTCCCAGATCTCCTTCTGCGCCGCGTCGGCGATCAACTCTTCGAGGTTGGCCGCCATCTCGTTGAAGTTGCGCTGCAGGGCGCCGACCTGATCGCGGCGTCGAACCTCGATGCGAGCCGAGAAGTCGCCCTCTTTCACCTTTTCGGCCGCGACCGACAGGCGATTCACCGCCTGCGACAGTCCGAAGATCATGAACAGCGCCATGACGAGAGCGATCAGGTAGATGTCGAAGAGCAGCAGCGCGACGACCCCGAAAGTGACATAGCCGAGCGCGCCGGCGTCGGTTGCCTGCGGAGTCAGCAGATCGACGACTGCGCGCGGTGTGGCCACCAGCACGGCGGTCGCGACGCCGGTCTCCCGCCCGTCGAGCGAGCGCACCTCGTCGCCGATCTCGAGCCATCCGACGAACGGCCGATCGATCCAGCTCGGTCGCTCGCTGACGCCGAAGAAGGCGCGGATCGCCTCAGGCGGTGCTTCGGGCTCGAGCTGGTCGAACGACATCCGCCGATCGCCGATCTCGATCGCGACGTTGAGATCGAGCCGATCGGAGGCGATCTTGGGCTCGGACCAAACGCCCGATCGACGGCTCAGCTCGGTGCCGAGCGGGCGGTCGAAGATCGCGGCGACACCCCATTCGCCGCGCGCGGCGAAGCCGCCGAGGATCGGATCGAAGCTCACGACGTCGTCGCGGCCGGCGAAGAAGAGCTGAAGTTCCCCGGCGACGGTGGACTCCGCCGCCGAGAGGATCTCGGTCGGTGCCAGGCCTGCCGCCGGATCGATACGGTCGGAGGTCCCGTCGCGTTGCGCTCTCGCCGGCGTCGGCCTGGCCCGATCTGCCGCTGGCGCCGAGTCCGCGGAAGGCTCGGAAGAAGCGGGCGGGGGCCCATCGCTCAGCGAGCGTCCGATCGCCGGGCCGCTCGCGGCGTCGAGCGGCCAGACCTCGGGCGCGCGTCGCTCCCCCGCGATGCGCTCGCCGCTTCGGTAGTAGGCGAAGGACACGCCCAGCTCCTCGTCCTGCTGCCGGGTATCACCAGACACCAAGAACTCGGCAAGCTGGGCGCGAGCGGCCAGCTCGACGTCGCGCTGCAGCGAGTCGGCGGCCTGGCGATAGAGATGGCCGAGAAAGAAGCCCGCGAGCACGTAGAGCGCCACGGCCACCAGGACCGCCACCAACGGGATCGGCACCACGCCGATCAAGAAGTACGAGAACGCCAGGCGCCGGCTGACTCGCCAGAAGAACCAGCGCAGCACGTGTCGCAGGCCCCAGCCGATCGCCAGCAGCAGCCAGAGGACGGCGTAGATCCTGAGCATGGCCGCCAGGATGCCGAGCGCGCCCGCAGGCGCGACGCCGAGCGCGAAGATCACGACGCCAACCGCGGCCGGAGCGGTGAAGATCAGGAGAAGGAGGCGGCGCAGCATGAGGGCAGGGGCAGCACGACGGCGAACGGCGTGCGCGTTCAGAAATACGGATTGACGCTAGCAGGGTTAGGCCTCGGAGGGCGGATCGCCTGCGATTCGTCTGCTAGGATTTCGGGATCGCTCGCCGGCTACGGCGGGCGTTCTCGCGTGAATGGCGTCGTGAACCTGCCGACGAGCCGGCGCCGCGACCTTCCATCCACGACTTCAGCCCCCGATCTCGACGAGCTATCGATGACGACCACCGACGCGCCGCCGACCCCGTCCCCCGAGAAGCTGTCCGAGGTCGTGATTCGATTCGCCGGCGACAGCGGCGACGGCATGCAGCTCACCGGTGGACAATTCACCGCCACCTCGGCGCTCTTCGGCAACGATCTCTCGACGCTGCCCGACTTCCCGGCAGAGATTCGCGCTCCCGCCGGCACTCTGCCCGGCGTGTCTGCATTCCAAGTACGGATCGCCGACTACGACATTCACACTCCGGGCGATGTTCCGGATGTTCTGGTGGCGATGAATCCCGCCGCGCTCAAGACCAACCTGGGCGACGTGCGGCCGAACGGCGTAGTGATCGTCAACCTCGACGAGTTCAAAAAGGGCAACCTCAAGAAGGCCAAATACGAGTCGAATCCGCTCGAGGACGGAACGCTCGACGGCTATCGAGCGGTGCGCGTTGAGCTGACGCGGCTTAACCGGCAGGCGCTTGAGGATGTCGAACTGTCGAATCGCGATCGCGATCGCTGCAAGAATTTCTTCGCGCTGGGCATGGTGTATTGGATGTTCAGCCGGCCGCTCGAGCCGACGATCGACTACCTCAAGCGGAAATTCGCGAAGAAGCCCGTGGTGGCGGACGCGAACGTCCGCGCGCTGCAGGCCGGCTACAACTACAGCGACATCACCGGCGCGTTTCAGGTTCGCTACGAGGTCGAGCCGGCCGATCTTGCACCCGGCACGTACCGCAACATCAACGGCAACTCGGCCCTCGCCCTCGGGTTCGTTGCCGCCAGCCGACGCAGCGGCCTACCCCTCTTCCTGGGCTCGTATCCGATCACGCCGGCGTCGACGGTGCTGCACGAGCTCGCGAAGTTCAAGCACTACGGCGTCACGACGTTCCAGGCCGAGGACGAGATTGCTGCGGTCTGTGCGGCCATCGGCGCGGCATTCGGCGGCTCGTTGGCGCTGACGACGACAAGTGGCCCGGGCCTGGCGCTCAAGTCCGAAGCGATGAACCTGGCGGTGATGACCGAGCTGCCGCTCGTCGTCTGCGACATCCAACGCGCCGGCCCCTCGACCGGCATGCCCACCAAGACCGAGCAGAGCGACCTGCTGCAGGCCCTCTATGGCCGCAACGGTGAGTCGCCGCTGCCGGTCATCGCTCCGTCCTCGCCGGCCGACTGTTTCAACGCCGCCATCGAGGCCTGCCGAATGGCGATCCGCCACATGACGCCGGTGGTCTTGCTTTCCGATGGCTATCTCGCCAACGGCGCAGAGCCGTGGCGGCTACCCGACGCCGAGAGCCTGCCGGATCTGCGCGTCGAGTTCGCCGGCGGCGAGGCGATCGATCCCGAGCGGGGCTTTTTGCCCTACCTGCGCGACGAGGAGACCTTGGCGCGGCCTTGGGCGGTGCCGGGCACCCCGGGCCTGGAGCACCGGATCGGCGGTCTCGAGAAGCAAGAAGACACCGGCAACGTGTCCTACGACGCCGACAATCACCAGCGGATGACCGAGCTGCGCGCTGCCAAGGTCGAGCGCATCGCCCGCTCGATTCCGCCGCTCGAAGTGGAAGGCGATCCAGACGCCGACCTGCTGATTCTCGGCTGGGGCTCGAGTCTCGGCGCCATCACCGGTGCGGTGCGTGCGGCGCGACGCGAGGATCTGAAGGTGGCGCGCGCCCACCTTCGCCATCTGGTCCCTCTGCCGTCGAACACCGGTGAAGTCTTGCGTCGGTACCGCCGTGTCCTGATGCCGGAGATGAACAGCGGTCAGCTGGCGATGGTGCTGCGCGCTCGCTTCCTGGTGGACATCCTGACGCTGGCGAAGGTGCAGGGGAAGCCCTTCGGCCGCACCGAGCTGCTCGAGGTGATCCGCGAGATCCTGAAGACCGACGCCGCGAACCGGCCCGAGGAGGCCTGAGATGGGCGAGCCGAAGACGCTGACGCGCAAAGACTTTCAGTCGGATCAAGACGTTCGGTGGTGCCCGGGCTGCGGCGACTACGCGATTCTCAAAGCGGTGCAGGAAGTCATGCCTGAGCTGGGCGTGCCGAAGGAGAAGCTGGTGGTCGTCTCGGGGATCGGCTGCTCGAGCCGCTTCCCGTATTACATGAACACGTTCGGTTTCCACACCATCCACGGGCGTGCGCCGGCCATCGCCACCGGCTTGAAGCTCGCCCGGCCGGATCTCGAGGTCTGGGTGGTGACCGGCGACGGCGACGCGCTGTCCATCGGTGGCAATCACCTGATCCATGCTCTGCGTCGAAACATCGGGCTCAAGATCCTGCTCTTCAACAATCGGATCTACGGCCTGACGAAGGGGCAATACTCTCCGACCAGCGAGGTCGGCAAGCGCACGTCGTCCTCGCCGGTGGGATCGGTCGACCCGCCGTTCAACCCGCTGGCTCTGGCGCTAGGCGCCGGCGCGAGCTTCGTGGCGCGCTCGGTCGACATCTTCCAGCCGCATCTCAAGAGCACGCTGCTGAGGGCGGCGCGTCACCGCGGGACGGCCTTCATCGAGATCTATCAGAACTGCAACATCTTCAACGACGGTGCGTTCGCCTACATGACCGACAAGGCCCAGCGTGCGACCCAGGTGCTCGAGCTCGAGCATGGCGCGCCGGTGGCGATTGGCGCTGGCGATGCGCGGCGTGAGCTGCGCCTCGACGGCCTGCAGCTGAGCGCCGGCAGCAGCGAGGACGACGGTGAGGCGCTGGTCTGGGACGAAACCGACCTCAATCTGGCGAGTCTGATGGCGCACGTCGGCCCGCCGGACCTGCCGACGCCTATTGGCGTGTTGCATGCACACGAACGGCCGGCCTTCGAGGATCAGATGGCCCGCCAGGTGGCCGAGCAGGTCGAGCAGCGCGGTGGCGACGGCCTCGACGCCCTGATCCGTGCCGGGGACCACTGGACTGTCGGTCCTGATGGGATCTCCGACCGCTGAGCCGAGCCGGTTTTACGATCGACGGAGGATGCGAGATGAGTCGAGCCGCTGATTCAGGCGCCGCAGTGGCCCCGACCAACCCGTCTCCGGGCGGCGACCAGGTGTCGAAGGGTTCGGGATTCGTGGCCAGCGTGTGGCGCGAATGGCTGAAGCCCCTGCTGATCATCGGTGTCGTCATGTTCTCGTTTCGGTCGGCGGTGGCCGATTGGAACGACGTGCCCACGGGCTCGATGAAACCGACGATCATCGAAGGCGACCGCATTTTCGTCAACAAGGTTGCTTACGACCTCAAGGTGCCGTTCACCACGCTGCGCCTTGCTCAATGGGACGATCCGCGGTGGGGTGATGTGGTCGTGCTGCGCTCGCCAGAGGATCGCAAGCGGCTGGTCAAACGCGTCGTCGGGCTGCCGGGCGATTACCTGTCGGTTCAGGACGGCTATTTGATTCGGAACGGCGTCCGCGCCGAGCACCTGACGCTGTCGCAGGAGATCGTCGACGAGATCGCCGCCGCCGAGCAGAGCGCCTTCTATTTCGCCGAAGAGGAGCTCGGTGGGCGCGGCCATCCGATCATGGTGCGCCGCACCGACGCGCATGCCCGTCACGGCATCCCGGCCATTTGGGGACCATATCGAGTGCCCGACGATCAATATTTCGTCATGGGTGACAACCGCAGCCACAGCAAGGACTCGCGGGTCTTTGGCACGGTGCACCGCAGCCAGATTCTGGGCGAGGCCACCGCCGTCGCCCTCTCGTTCGAGAAGCGCAGCTTTTGGGACCGACGGCCGCGCTGGGGCCGCTTCTTCAGCAAGCTCCAGTGACCAGCCGCGCCCTCGCTTCTCGAGGGCGCTTTTCGTTTCGGCCGCCATCGCCCACCCCGTCGCCGGAGGATTCCGCATGAGCACGCTCGCCACGATTCCGACCATCGATCTCGCCGACTATCGCGAGGGCGACGACATCGCTCGCCGCCGCTTCGTCAGCACGTTGGGCGACGGCTTTCGGACATTCGGTTTCCTGACGATCGAGAACCACGGCCTGCGGCCGGAGCTGATGTCGGCGGTGTATGAGGACTTCCGGGCGTTCTTCGCGCTCGAAGAGGAGATCAAGGCCAAGCTGTCGGGCGTCGAGGGTGGAGCGCGAGGATTCACTCCCTTCGGCGTCGAGCACGCCAAGGGCAGCTCGCAGCCGGATCTCAAGGAGTTCTTCCACGTTGGGCAGACCGCGGCGCCAGGCGCCGGCGAGGCGGACTATCCGGCCAACGTCTGGCCCGATGAGGTGCCGAGCCTGCGCGCGAACGCTCTTGAGCTCTACCGCGGCCTCGAGCAGGTGGCGCGCACCATCCTGCACGCGACCGCCGACCACTTCGAGCTGCCGCGCGAGACGTTCTCCGCGATGATCGAGGGCGGCAACTCGATCCTGCGCGCCATTCACTATCCTCCGATCCCCGACGACGCGCCGGCCGGCGCCGTGCGCGCCGCAGCGCACGAGGACATCAACTTCATCACCTTGCTGTGCGAGGCGACCGAGTCCGGCCTCGAGCTGTTGACCCACGACGGCGCCTGGATGCCGATCTCCGCGCTGAAAGGGCAGATCGTCGTGGACGTCGGCGACATGCTCTCGAGGGTGACGAATCAGGTGCTGCCGGCCACAACCCATCGCGTCGTCAATCCGGCGGGCGCTGAGAACCGCGACCGCTACTCGATTCCGTTCTTCGTGCATCCGTATCCAGCCGCCGACCTCACGGTGATGGAGCGTTTCGTCAGTGACGAGCGCCCTGCCCGTTTCGAGCCCATCACCGCCGGCCAATTCCTCGACCAGCGTCTGCGCGAGATCGGTCTGAAGTCGTGACGCGTTGAACTTTTTCCGCGCGCGTGGCGTCTCCTCCAACGAGGTCGCTCCGGATGGTCCGGGCGAGCTCGATAGGAGGCCCGATCGATGGCGACAGGAGACGACGCGCAGGCGGCACCGACCGACGCAGCCAGCGACGTGCTGCGAACGGTCGCCGAGCGCCGTCGGCTTGCCGAGCATCTCCTGGTGCTGCGAGCGCAGACAGGTGAGCGCGCCGCGCTCGCCGGCCTGCACCGGAGCTACGACCGGCGGCTGAGGGGCTACCTGCGAAGCCTCCTTCAGTCTCCGGCCGACGCCGAGGACGTCCTTCAGGACGTTTGGGTCCAGGTGCTGCGCAAGATCGCCACGCTCGACGATCCGGCGGCGTTCCGCTCATGGATCTTCGCCATCGCGCGCAACCGTGCCTGGTCGCGGCTGAGACGGCGGCGAGATCTCGCGCTCGAAGAGGCGTTCGAGGGGGACGACGCGCCGCGCTCGGAGGTCGACCTCGACGCGTTCGAGCCGCTCGATCTGACCGCCGACCGCGTCCAGCGGGCGCTCGCCGGGCTCGGCCCGAGCCATCGCGAGGTCGTGGTTCTGCGGCATTTCGAAGGCGCGCGATACGACGAGATCGCCGCGGTCGTCGGCTGCAGCCCAGGCACCGTCCGATCGCGTCTCCACTACGCCCGACGAACTCTTCGACGTCTGCTCTCTGGCCCTCCGGCGGAACCGGAGCGGCGGCGGTCGTCGTCGACACCCGACGAGGAGAAGAAATGACCCCGACCGACACGACCCCCGACGACTCTCAGGCCATCGATCCGACGTTCGCCCGACTGCTGGACCTCGAAGAGGCACACGACCGGCGCGTGCGGATCGTTGCGCTGGCAGCGTGGACAGCCTTCTTGGCGTCGCTCGTTATCGCGTCGATGTTGATGTTTCTGCTGCGCAACGGAGACGAGAGCCTTCTGGAGCCGGCGCGCGCGTTCGCACCGATCCTCTTCGGGGTGGGTCCGGTCAGCTTGCTGATCGCCGCTGCCACCTCGTTGCGCTGGCTGGTGCGTCCGCGCGCTGCCTCCCTGCGCGCCATCGATCGACGTCTGGCAGCGCTCGAAGCCTTGCTGACCGCACCGTCTCCGGCGGTGCGTCGGAGCTGAGGAGGTCGCCTCGGGAAGCTCGAGGGTGGCTCAGACGTCGACTTCGTGACGCATCGGATCGGCTGTGACGCGGTAGTAGTGGGCGCTCCCGTAATGCGCCAGATTGCGCACCGCGGAGGTATAGATGCAGGCGAAGTCGTCGACCTGGCTGCCGAAGAGGCTCTTGTTCGCGCCCTGTTTGAAGAGCGAGCCCCAATACGGATTGATCGCCTGCGAGAACCGGCTCTGAAGTCGCGCTGCGTGCTCACGCATGGCCTTGTGCTCGCGGCCCATCTGCTCCAGCTGGCGTTCGACGTCGGGCAGCTCAGGGACATCCGTCGAGCCGGACGTCTCGGCGCCCGATGTGGCGAGGCGCCTCGCCAGCTCGAGGACGTCACGGCGGGCGTCGAGCCGCAGGCCGAGATCTGTCAGCTCGGCGCGCAGGACGCCCATATGGCGGAGCTGCGATTGCCGTCGCTGGCGGATCTTCATCTCCTCTTCCAGCTCCGAGACAATCAGGGCGGTGCGCCAGGTCGACGAGAGCTTCGATGAGACCACGTCGCCGTAGATGTGGTCGCCGATGTAGAGCATCTGCTCGCCCGGGATGTCGAGGAGCTGCATCAAACCGGCGCGCGAGCCACCGGAGTACACGCCGCCCCACGACGGCACCTCGACCTCCTCGGTCGGCCGACCGGCCGCGTCGAGCGCCACGAACGGGCGGTTCTTTCGAAAGAAGCCCGGCTTACCGGCGCTCACCACCACCAGGTCGAAGATCTCGCGCCATGAGCGCATGCCGTGGGACCAATTCTCGAAGAGTTGACGGCACAGGCCGTCGGTGTAGAACCACTCGGAGTTGGTGATCAGAATCAGCCGGCGGCCGTTCAGCGCCAGGCGCTCGAGCGCCATTAGCAGCCGCTCATCGCGTGGCAGATAGCGATCGAGATCACCGAGGATTCGCTGCTTGAGCGTGCCGTCGGCGTGAATCGAGTCGATCGCCTGGCGAGTATCCTGGAAGAGACGAGCGTACGACTCGAGGCGGAGCTTCTCGGGGTGCTGCTCGGCGAGGTGCACGACCTCGCTGAAGATGTTGACCTCAGGTAGCTCGAAGAGCGTGTCGACGAAGTAGAACCGGTTCGACGCCGGATTGATCGGCTCTCGACGGTACAGCTCGGCCCGCTCCGCGGCATCGAGAAAGCGCCTTCCGTAGTACGCACGGCCGACGTAGCGATGCCGATTCATCTTCAGCACGGCACCTTCTGCCGTGTCGAGAATCGACCCTCGGCGGCAGAAATCGGCGCGGAACTCGGATTCGAGGATCGCTCGCGGGTAGCTGAACTGCTCGACCAGCCGATCGAGGGTCATCTCGAAGGCTGTTTGAGACATCGAGTCCTGGTCGTAGTGCGCCAGGGTCCAGTCGAGGTCGAAACCGATGCACGCGATCTTCTCCATCCGAAGCGTTCGGTTGACGAAGACCTGCTGCGCCGGCTCCGGATTCGGCTCGCTCAGGACGGAACCCAGAAGGTCGAGGTGCGCCGACCGCTCGATCCCTTCGACGGGCCGGTGCTCGTCGTCGATCCGCGCTGGCTCTTGGGAGCGGATCTCATCGGTTGCGTTCGGTTCGAGATCGCCGATCTCGCCGTCGGCGATCTCTCGATGCACCGGATCATCCGGGTGCGATGCGTCCGGGTCGTTCAGCGAGCTGGCAGCGGTGCGTTGGTCAACCTCGCGCGAGGCGCTCAAGCGCCGGCTCCTGCCGCTGCGGTCGCGCCCTCGTCACCCGTCGTCCGGGCGACCGGATCGTCCTCGACGGTCGCTTTGTGGCCGAGCACATCCTCGAGGCTCTGCGTGCGCGCCTTTGCGATGCGCTCGAAGCGACGGCGGAACTGAGCCATCGCGATCTCAACAAAGGTGTCGACCGACAGGCCGAACGGCGGCTCGGGATACGGCTCGAACGTCTCGTGGACGACACCGATCGCGGCCGGCAGCAGCGAACTCATGCGGCTCTCGATCGCCTCCCAGACCTCGTCACCGTGCTCGGCGACCAGACGCGAGAGGAGAAACACCCCGTAGGCGAGGTGGCGGGCCTCGTCGCTCTTGAGGTGGCCGACGACCTCCTGCATCCCGGGCATGATGCCGTGCTCGACAAGGATCTGGTGATAGGCGTGGTACCCGGTTTCGGCGAGCACGCCTTCGACGATCATGTTGTAGGTCACCGACGCCTCGGCCTGGGCGATCGGCGACCGGTCGCGGTGCAGCCGCCCCAGGGCGTTCGGCAGCTCCTCGTGGAAGATCTGACGATAGGCCGGACCCTCGAAACGATCGAGGTTCTGGCGCGCGCCGGTCGCCACCTCGGCGAAGAAGCGATCGAACGCCTCCACGTGCTTCGCCTCCTCCCACAGGAACGAGGTCAAATAGATCTCTTCCTCGAGCCGGCCTTCGGCCGCGATCGCACCGATCAAGGGCAGCAGATCGAGAGTCACCGACTCCTCACCGGCCTGGAAGAGCGACGAGAGGTGGAGGAGGATCTCCTGCTCGTCCGGGGACAGGTCGCGCCACTGCTCGGCGTCGCGCGTCAGATCAATCGCGGCCGGATTCCAGACTCCAAAGCGCTTTGCCTTCTGGAACAGGCGCATGGCGAAGGCGTCGCGGTCGAGGCCGCGGGTGAGCGTGGTGAAGCTGCGGCCGGTGGTCGGGCCGTTCGTGGCGTCGTCGAGCATCGGAGATCTCCCGAGGGATCGAGGCCGCTCGAGAGCGTATGGTCTCGGCGGCTGCTTTTAGGGAAAGCGGGTGGGGACGCGCGTCGCGGCGGCCACCAACTCTTGGCTGGCCTTCGTATACGGCAGGAGACGGGTCATGCTGCCGCGTTCCAGCTTGAGCTGGCCTGACATGAGGCCGAGGATCGGCTCGAGCTGACGTTCGAGCACCCGTTGCCACACGCCGAGATCGGCCGCGAGGACGAAATCAGCCTGCTCGACGTCATCGCCCTGTGCGCGGCGGGCATCGCGACACGCGCCGTGGTGTAGGTCGAGAAATGCGGCGAGGTCGGGCACGTCGGCTGCGCGCAGGGCCACGGAGCCTTCCCAGCGCTGCGCCGCCTGGCGATACGGATCGCTGTTGCGGATCTCGTCTGCCCATGCCGCGATCCAAGCGTCGGAAAAGACGTCGTAAGGCGGAGCGTCGCTCATGCTGGGCCTCCCGGGAGGTCGCGACATCCCGCGGCAAATGAGCTGCGAATCTTTGGACGACACGTGGCGTTGGAACCGAACACGTCGCGATGTTAACGGATTCTCACGCGATGCCTCGACCTCTCGTTCCGACCGATCGGAGACCACGCATGCCTTTCGCTCGACCACCCCGTTTCATCTTCTGCCTGGCCGTTTGTGCGGCGCTGATCGCCTGCGGCACGGCGACCGCTGACTCGGATCGGCTTGTCGATCACCTGGACAGATCGTGGATCGAGAACGCGACGTGGTATGAGGGCGAAGCCGAGGTCAATGCCTACGAGGCGACGCTCGAGAAATACGGTGCCGCACGTGAGGCCGAACGCGTCATCCACATCCTTGTCACCGAAGGGCACGATCCCGAGATGCTCGTGAAGGCCGATGATTGGCGCCGCGACGATCTCGTGCCGATGCTGAAGTTCAACTCTGTCGTCTCGGTTCGCACGGGCATCTACCACTATCAGCAGATGCTCAGTTTCTTCTTCGATCGCCGCGATCTCGGGCTGGCGAAGATGACCCTTGCCAGCCACGAATGGTGTGGGAACACGTTCAAGCAGCTGGTGAACCATGACGGTCGTTCGACCTACGATTTCAACACCTATTGGGATGGCCAGGGAGACGGGAGCTTCGAGGTCGACTTCCCGGAAGACCTCGTGATTTACGAGGCTCTGCCGGTGGCGGTGCGGCCCCTGCGCTTCGCTGAGGGCCTGACCGTCGAGACCCCTCTGCTCGGCCCACAGCGTTCGAGTCAGGCAACTCGGCCGGTGATCGAGAAGGCGACCGTTCGTGTCGGTGCCGTCGAGACGATCGAGGTGCCGTTTGGTCGGGGTCGCGCGTGGCCCGTGACCGTCGAGCACGCCGGCGGCAGCGACGCGCTGTGGTTCGAGGCCGATTTCCCGCACAGACTCCTGCGCTGGGAGCAGGCCGGCGGTGATCGCTTCGAGCTGTCGGCCAGCGATCGGCTCGCCTATTGGCAGCTCACCGGCCCCGGTGACGAGACCGCTTTCCCCAATTGACTCTGAGGATCTAGCTCCCATGCCGAGATTGCCCCTGATCGTCCGCGGTGCGGTGGCACGCGCGACCCGCTTTCTGGGCGCGCCGTCGCGCTGCAACGGCGTTCCAAACGGCGCCTTTTACCGGTTGTTGGTGCTCCTCGTCGTCGCTCTAGTCGCGGCGCCGAGCGTCGTTGCCCACGGCCCGGACGCCCCGCCGGGTCTCGCCATCGACCCGGAGGATCGATTCGCGCCGTTCGATCCGTCGGCCACGCCGCGCGTCATCGCCGTCGCGACCCCGGTCGAACGCGCTGGTGAGCTGAGCGGTCGTGGCCTCGACCTGTGGGCGTATCTGCCGCTGGAGGGTGTCGGCATCTTCCTCGTCGACTCGGCGCAAGAGCTGCGGCTGCGAGCTGAGGGATTCGATGTGCGCCTCGACGTCGAGCGCACCGCGGGTTTGCATGCCGCTCGCGCGGCCGCCGAACAGGCGCCGCAGGGCGCTGGCATCCCTGGATTCCCGTGCTATCGAACGGTCGGCGAGACTTATGCCGACCTCAGCGCCCTCGCCGCGAGCCATCCGGAGATCGCTGCCTGGACGTCGTTTGGTTCGTCGTGGCAGCTGCTCAACGGCGCGCCCGGCGCTGGCGACGAGCTCTTCGTGCTGCAGCTCGGCCGGCGGGACACTCCCGAAGTGGATCAAGCGCCGCTCGTCGTCATCGCCGCGATGCATGCGCGCGAGCTGTCGACCGCCGAGATCGTCGCCCGCTTTGCCGAGACGTTGGTTGCTGGCTACGGCGTCGACCCGGACCTGACTTGGCTGCTCGATCATCGAATGATCCATATCGTCGCCCAGCTCAATCCGGACGGCCGTGCGCGTGCCGAGGCCGGCGAATTCTGGCGCAAGAACGTGAACTCGGACTTCTGCACCGGCGGTCTCGAAGGCATTGATCTGAACCGCAACAGCAGCTTCGAATGGGGGGGCGGCAGCTCGTCGGAGTGCAGCGAAATCTTCCGCGGCCCGAGCGCCGCGTCGGAGCCCGAGACCGCGGCGATCGAGGCGTATCTGGCGACCGTCTTCGAAGATCAGAAAGGCGCGCTTTCGGAGGCGGCGCCGGACGACGCCGAGGGAGTGTTCCTCTCGTTTCACAGCTTCGGAGAGCTGATTCTCTATCCGTGGGAGTTCACGAATTCACCGCTGGCGCCCAACCACGACGCTCTGCGCACACTGGGTCGGAAGCTGGCAGCCGACAGCAACTACGTTGTTTGCCAGGACTGTTTGGGGACCGCGTCCGGAACGACACCCGATGTCGCC
>JBCBCF010000106.1:0-13609 GCA_038530905.1 Acidobacteriota bacterium | reverse complement strand
CGGCCTTCGACGATCGTCTGACGGAGACATCATGACCTCGACCCCTTCGCTCAACGAGAATCCCGGCGCTCCAGGCGCCCCGAGCCCGACGCCGATCGCCGAAAATCTGCCGAGCCCGGCGACATCCGGCGAGACCGGCTCCGCAAGCTCGACCGAGGTCGGCAGCGTCTTCGTGTCGAACTACCCACCGTTTTCCTTCTGGAGCTCCGGCGCCCTGCCGGATGCGCACGCCGCTCTCGAGCGCCCGCATGGCGCCGACGCCCCGCCGCTCGGCCTTTACCTGCACGTGCCGTTCTGCCGCAAGCGCTGCAAGTTCTGCTACTTCCGCGTTTACATCGACAAGAACGCGGACGAGATTCAGCGCTACCTCGACGCCCTGGCGACCGAGGTCGAACGCTACGCCGATCAGCCGGCGATCGCCGGCCGGCCGTTGCGATTCGTCTACTTCGGCGGCGGCACGCCCTCTTATATCGCCGTCAAGCATCTGCGCGTGCTTCTCGACCGAGTCAAGGCGGCGATGCCTTGGGACCAGGTCGAAGAGGTCACCTTCGAGTGCGAGCCCGGCACGCTGACTCGTTCGAAGGTGGCCGCCTATCGCGATCTCGGCGTCACTCGCCTGTCGCTCGGCGTCGAAAGCTGGAATGAAGAGCTACTGCGCGAGAACGGGCGCGCTCATGAGCTGAAAGAGATCGAGCGCTGCCTGCCGTGGATTCGGGAAGAGGGCTTCGACCAGCTCAACATCGATCTCATCGCTGGCATGGTTGGCGAGACCTGGGAGAGCTGGAAAGCGAGCGTCGAGCGGACGATCGAGGTGTCGCCCGACAGCGTCACGATCTACCAGATGGAGCTGCCGTTCAACACGGTCTACTCCAAAGACATCCTCGAGGGAGGCGAGTCGCCGGTGGCCGATTGGGCCACCAAGCGAGCCTGGAACGACTATGCCATCGACCGCCTGAGCGAGAACGGCTACGAGGTCTCGAGCGCTTACACCATGGTGAAGAGCACCGGCGGCGGCCGGCCGGGTCAGGGCAAATTCGCCTACCGCGATTCGCTCTGGCACGGCGCCGACATGCTGGGCACCGGCGTGGCCTCGTTCGGCCATCTCTCGGGGATCCACATGCAGAACGCGCCGAGCTGGAGCGAGTACCTCAACAAGGTCGAAGCCGGTGAGCTGCCGCTCGGCCGAGCGTTCACGACGTCGAAGGACGAGCGGCTGGTGCGCGAGCTGATTCTGCAAATGAAGCTGGGCGCCCTCGAGCTGGGCTACTTCCGCAACAAATTCGGTGTCGATCCCCTCGAGGCCTTCGGCGACGTCTTCGAGGCCCTGCACGAGCGGGAGATGGTGGCTTCGATCGGCGACGAGCGGGTCGAGCTCTCTCGTCGCGGTCTGCTGCAGGTCGACACGCTCTTGCCAGGCTTCTATGACGAGGTCTACCGCAACGCGAGGTATACGTGACGCGACGCCCGCCTGCCACAGGAGCCAAGGCTCTCGTTCTGCCGATCCCGACCGCTCGAGCCACGGCGCCCCAGACGATCCTCAGTCTCCTCGTTCTGCTCGCGGTTTGCGCGTCGGTCGCGCCGCACGTCGGCGCCACCGACGCGCCCGCTCGGACCTCCGACTGGCCACAGTTCCGCGGTCCGCAAGGCGACGCCATCGCGACCGATGGCAGCGGCTTTGCTCAACGCTGGATCGACCACGGGCTGCGCGAAGTTTGGTCGGCGCCGCTCGGCGAGGGCTACTCCGCCCTGGCGGCGGTCGACGGGGTGATCTACACGCAGTTCTCCACCGACAGCGCCGAGTTCCTCGGCGCGTTCGACGCCGAAACCGGCGCCGAACGCTGGCGGGTCCGCACCGACCGCGAACGCAAGGATCGCTTCGGCGACGGGCCGCGCGCCACCCCCGCCGTCAACGGCGACCGGCTCTTCGCGCTGAGCGCCTTCGCCACCCTCCACGCGGTCGATCGACGGACCGGCGAGGTGGCCTGGTCGCACGACCTCCGGCGGACGCACGGCGCCCGCGTGCCGACCTGGGGCGTTTCGGCGTCGCCGATCGTCGTCGACGACCTGGTGCTGATCAACGCCGGCGGCGAGGACGGTGCCGCCGTCGTCGCTTTCGACCACGCGACCGGCGCAGAGCGTTGGCGCTCGGGCTCGGGAATCCCGGGCTATTCACTGCCCATCGTCGCCACGGTCGAAGGTGCACGGCACGCAGTGATTTTCGCCGGCGACCGGCTGCTCGCGCTCGACCCCGCCGATGGCGCCGTGCGCTGGAGCGTGCCGTGGCGCACCGCCTACGACGTCAACGCCGCCGCGCCGGTGTTCCTCCCGCCGAACCGCCTCTTCATCTCGTCCGGCTACGACACGGGCGCCGCTCTCTTTCGCATCGATCCGGCGGCACGCGGCACCTGGCGCGTGGTCTCCGAGTGGAAGACGCGCAAGATGAAGAACAAGTTCTCCAGCTCGCTCGTGCGCGACGACGTGATTTACGGCTTCCACGACAAGATCCTGCAGGCTCTCGACGCCGGAACGGGCGAGGTGCTGTGGCGACACCGCGGCTTCGGGCATGGCTCGCTCTTCGCGCTCGGAGACCACCTCGTCGTGCTTGGCGAAGACGGCGAGCTGGCGCTGGCCCAGACCGGTCGCGAACGCTATCGCCAGGCCGCAGACCACGCGCTGCCGCGCGGCCGCTATTGGACGGTGCCGACCCTCTTCGACGGCCGTCTCTATGTGCGCAACGCGCAGCGGCTGGTCGCGCTCGAGCCGGCGGCCTCAAACGACCGATGACGAGGACTCCCCTGCCGCGATCAAGCGCCGTGACATTCGGCGATGCCGGACAGCAGCAAGAACCTCCAGCAGCGAGACCAGACGACGCCATCGACGGAGAACCGATCATGACCCAAACGCCCCACGACGAGCTTCCGCAGTCGGTCGATGTCCTGGTGATCGGCGCCGGCCCGGCCGGCGCCACCGCAGCCACCCTGCTGGCCCAGGCCGGTCACGACGTGCTCATGGTCGAGCGCGACGAGTTCCCGCGCTTCAAGATCGGCGAGTCGCTGATCCCGGCGACCGTGGGCGTCCTCGAGCGCCTCGGCGTCGCCGACCGACTGCGCGACAGTCGCTTTCCAGAGAAGCACAGCGTGCAGTTCTACTCTGGCTCGGGTGAGGCCAGCGCGCCCTTCTACTTCTCTGAGATGGGCGACGCCCGCCACGCGCAGACCTGGCAGGTCATGCGCAGCGAGTTCGACCAGATGCTCTTCGACAACGCGCGCGAGCGAGGTGTCGACGCACGCCAGCGCGTGCAGGTCCGCTCGGTGCTCTTCGATGACGACGGTCGGGCGGTCGGAGCCCGTGTCGAGGCCGACGGCGCAACGCGTGACATCGCCAGCCGGCTGGTCATCGACGCGACCGGGCAGCGCGCCCTTCTCGCTCGCCAGCTCGGCCTGCGCGAGACGGATCCCGAGCTGCGCCACGTCGCGATCTTCACCCACTTCAAGGGTGGGCACCGCGACGAGGGGATCGACGAAGGCGCCACCTTGATCCTCCAGACCGAGTCGCGCGACTCGTGGTTCTGGTCGATTCCGCTGCCGGACGATCGCGTGTCGATCGGCGTCGTCGGCCCGATCGACTATCTGATTCGAGGCCGCGGCGGCGATCCGCAGGCGACGTTCGACGAGGAGCTGGCGCGCTGCCCTGGGCTGGTGCCGCGTCTCGAGGGCGCCCGTCAGCTGATGCCGGTGCAGGTTCTCAACGAGTTCTCCTACACCACCCGACAGCCGACGGGCGACGGCTGGATGCTGGCGGGCGACGCGTTCGGCTTCATCGATCCGATGTATTCGACCGGCGTCCTTCTCGCGTTGCGCTCGGGCGAGATGGTGGCCGACACCGCCGACGCCGCACTGCGGGACGACGATCTCTCCGCCGGGAAGTTGTCGACCTTTACGCCGCGCCTGCGCGCGGGAGTCGCCGCGTTCCGGCGACTGGTCTTCGCGTTCTACGACAAACGCTTCAGCTTCGGTCGCTTCCTGCGACGCCACCCGGAGCACCGCGGGGCGGTGGTTGCCATCCTCGTCGGCGACGTATTCGATCGCGACTTCGACCCGCTCTATCGCGACCTCGACGCGTTCGTCGCTCAGGCGCAGCCGCACGAGGACCCAGCGCAGCCGCACAAGGACCCAGCGCAGCCGCACGAGGATCCGGCGCCGGCGGCCGCAGCCGCGCCGATGCGACCCGTCGCTGGCGCCGCCTGACTCGTGCGCAGTCTGCTGTTCCTGGCGATCGTCGTCGCGCTCGTCGTGCGCTACGACTGGTGGAATCAGTACGCAACGGCGAGCTGGCTCGGCCTGCCGATCGCTCTGACGTACCACCTGATCTACTGCGTCGCGGCCTCAGCGCTGCTGTGGGCACTGGTCCGCTTCGCCTGGCCGGCTCGATCGGGTCCCGAATCTGACCTCGGCACGACAGCGGACGGGCCGACGGAGGATCGAGCGTGACCCTCGTCGTCCTCGGCGTCTACCTGCTGCTGGTCCTCAGCATCGGCCTCGCCAGCCACCGGCTTTTTCGCGGCACCGGCGAGGACTATGCGCTCGCCACTCGCTCGATCGGCCCGTTCGTGCTGCTGATGTCGCTCTTCGGCACGCATATGACCGCCTTCTCGCTGCTGGGGGCGTCAGGCGAGTCCTATCGCGTCGGCCTGGGCGTTTTCTCGCTCATGGCCTCGTCGTCGGCGATTCTCATCCCGCTGATTTTCTTCTTCGTCGGCACGAGGCTGTGGGCGCTTGGCAAGCGCTTCGGTTACACCACGCAGCCGCAGTACTTCCGCGATCGCTTCGACTCGCCGTTTCTCGGCCAGGCGCTCTTCGCCGTCCTGGTGGCCCTCGTCGTGCCGTACCTGCTGATCGGCGTCATGGGCGGCGGCGTGACGCTGTCGCGGATCACCGGCGGGGACGTGCCGGCATGGGTCGGCGGGGCGGCCATTTCGCTCGTGGTGCTGACCTACGTGTCCTTTGGCGGCCTTCGCGGCACGGCCTGGGCGAATACGTTTCAAACGCTGGTCTTCATGACGCTCGGCGCCGTCACCCTCGTCTACCTGGTGCGGCAGCTCGGCGGCCTCGACACCGCCCTCACCCGCATCGCGACGGAGCGACCCGATCTTCTAGCGCGCGGTGACGCGATTCCGCCCGCGAAGCTGCTGTCCTACACGCTCATTCCGCTGTCGGCCGGGATGTTTCCGCATCTCTTCATGCATTGGCTCTCAGCCAAGCGCGTTGAAAGCTTCAAGCTGCCGATCGTCGCCTATCCGCTGTGCATCGCCGCGGTGTGGGTGCCGAGCGTGCTGCTCGGGATGTTCGGCCGCCTCGACTTTCCGGACCTCGAGGGTGCGCAGGCCAGCTCGGTGTTGATCCGGATGATCCACCTGCACGCTCCCGAGCTGCTGGCCGGGCTGCTGGGCGCCGGCGTCTTCGCGGCGGTGATGTCGTCGCTCGATTCGCAGGTCCTGGCGCTCTCGAATATGTTCGCCCACGACGTCTATGACCGCCGCGGCACCGCGAGTGAAGCCGCCAAGGTGCGCGCTGGACGCCTGTTTGTCATCGGTCTGATCGTCCTCACCTTTCTGCTGTCGCTGGTCGCCGACTCGAGCATCTTCGGCCTTGCGGTGTGGTCCTTCACGGGCTTTTCGGGCCTCTTTCCGCTGGTGCTCGCCGCGCTCTTCTGGCGGCGAGCCACAGCGGCGGGCGCGCTGGCGGCGCTGGCCACGACGGCGGCTCTCTGGATCTACTTCTTCTCCGTCGGCTGGCAGGTGCCCGGCTATAGCGTCGGCGGCACCGGGATCTTGCCGGTGGTGCCGATCGTCGGCGCCTCGGCTCTGGCGATGGTCGTCGTCTCCCTCCTGACCCCTCCTCCCGCCGCAGCGACCGTGCGACGGTTCTTCCCCGCGGCGCGCGCCTGGCGCCCGCCTGGCGACTGCACGCAAGGAGCGAACCCATGAAAGAAGCGGCTTCATGAACATCGCCTACCTCACAGCCGGCGCCGCCGGCATGTACTGCGGCACGTGCATGCACGACAACACGCTGGCGCAGTCGCTGATCGATCGCGGGCACGAGGTATCGCTCATCCCGGCGTACACACCGACGCGGACGGATGAAGCAAATGTCGCAGAATCTCGGATCGTCTTTGGTGCGCTGAACGTCTATCTGCAGCAGCGCTCGAGCTACTTTCGTCGCCATCGCTGGCTCGATCGTCTGATCGACTCGCCGCGGGTGCTGCGCTGGATCGGCAAGCTCTCGGGCTCCGCCTCGACCGACGCGACGATGCTCGGCTCCATGACGCTCTCGATGCTCGAGGGCGAGTCTGGCCATCAGGCGCGGGAGCTCGAGAAGCTGATCGACTTCCTCGAAGAGATCGTCCGGCCCGACCTGGTGCACCTCTCGCACACCCTATTCGCCGGCTTCGCGCGCCGGATTCGTGAGCGCCTCGATGTCCCGGTCGTCGCCTCGCTCGCCGGCGAAGATCTCTTCTTCGACGAGCTCGAGGAGCCGTGGCATGGACGCGTCGAGACCGAGCTACGGCGGCGGGTGCGCGATGTCGACGCGTTCACCAGCCCGTGTCGCTGGTACGGGGAGCGGATGAGTCGCGACTTCGGCATTCCCGGCGAGCGCATTCACGTGGTGCCGCTCGGCATTGTCGCCGACGACTTCCGCTCCGGGCGACCGCTTGCCGAAACGCCCATGCACCAGCCACCGACGATCGGCTATCTCGCCCGCATGGCGCCCGAAAAGGGCCTGCACGTGCTCATCGACGCCTTTCGCGACGTCGCAACGGCCCATGCCGATGTGCGTCTTCGCCTCGCCGGCTACCTCGGCGCCAAGGATCGCGACTACGTGGAGGAGCAGAAGGCGAAGGTCGAGCAGTGGGGCCTCTCGCACCGCGTCGACTGGGTGGGCGAGGTCGACCGCGAGCAGAAGGTCGATTTTCTTGCCGACCTCGACCTATTCTCCGTGCCGACGGTCTACCGCGAGCCGAAAGGGCTCTTCGTGCCCGAAGCGCTGGCGTCGGGGGTCCCGGTCGTCCTGCCTCGTCACGGTTCGTTCCCGGAGTGGGTCGAGGCAACCGGCGGAGGAGTCCTCGTCGACCCGGAATCGCCGTCGGCACTCGCCGCCGCGCTCCTCGAACTGCTCGGCGATCCCGCGCGGCGTTCCCAGCTCGGCGCGGCCGGCCGCGCGGTGGTCCGTCGGCGCTTCGATCGCGAGCAGATGACCGACCAGACGCTGGCGCTCTATGATGAGCTGGTCGGGACGCGGCGCTCGGCGGCGTCGGCCGCCTGACTCGCGGCGCCCTGCGGTCGGTCTCGAACACCGCGCGGTCGACGTCATCTGACGACCTCATGTTTCGCCACACCACCACGCGGCGCGTCGAGTTCGCCGACACCGACATGGCCGGCATCGTGCACTTCGCGCGTTTCTTCGTGTTCATGGAAGCTGCCGAGCACGAAGCGTTGCGCTCAGCGCTCGGCGGGGATCGCCAGATCCACTTCGAGCATGAGGGCTTCGAGATCGGCTGGCCGCGTGTGCGTGCCACCTGCGAGTACCTGTCGCCGGCGCGACTCGGCGACGTCCTCACGATCGACGTCGGTCTCGTCCGACGCGGTCAGAAGTCGCTGACCTGGTCGATCGCATTCCGGCTGGATGATCGCGACGTGGCGCGCGGCGAGCTGGTGACCATTTGCTGCCGCGTCGGCGGCCCGGCCCTCGAGTCGGTGCCGATCCCCGACTTCCTGGCCGTGCGGCTCGACGCCGCCCCGGCCGAACCCTCTGGAGCCCCCGCGTGACCGACCGTCCCACCCCCTCATTGCAGGTCGAGCGTCTGTCGAAGAGCTACGCGTCCCGTGCCGCCGGTCGGCCGGGCGAGCCGGCTGAGCCGCTCGAGATCTTGCGCAACCTCGACATGACGCTCGCCGCCGGCGAGCGCGCCGTGATTCTGGGCCCGTCGGGCAGCGGCAAATCGACGCTGCTCCATATCCTCGGAACGCTCGACCGACCGACCTCGGGCGCGGTGGCGATCCACGGCGAGGATCCCTTTGGTCTCGACGACGAGGCGCTGGCGCGCTTCCGCAATCGCCACGTCGGCTTCGTGTTCCAGGACCATCACCTGCTGCCGCAGTATTCGGTGCTTGAAAATGTCCTGGTGCCGACGCTGGCGGCCGGCGAACGCGATCCGAGCGCTCGCGAGCGAGCCCTCGAGCTGCTCGAGCGGGTCGGCCTCGCCGAGCGACTTGACCATCGGCCGGCGCAGCTGTCAGGCGGCGAGCGCCAGCGCGTCGCGGTGGCGAGGGCCCTGATCCGGAGGCCCGGCCTGCTGCTGTGCGACGAACCGACCGGCAGCCTCGACGCTGCAACGGCGCAGACGGTCACGGAGCTGCTGCTCGAGATGCATGCCGCTGAACCGTCGATCCTGGTGGTGGTGACGCACAGTCTCGAGCTGGCCGAGCGTTTCCCCATCCGCTGCGAGCTGCGAGACGGACGATGCGCCTCGGTGTGATCCGCGACATTTCCGCCGCCTGGCGCACCAGCCTGGCGGTCGCGGCCGGCGCGGCAGTGGCCTGCGCGGTGCTCGCCGGTGCGCTGCTGGTCGGCGACTCGGTGCGCGGCAGCCTGCGGGCGCTGACGATGGAGCGCCTGGGCAACATCGAGCTGGCGATGGCGGGGCCCCGCTTCGTCGACGCCTCGGCCGCGGATCAGCTCGCCGCCGAGGGTGAGCGAGCGGTCGCTCCAGCCGTGCTGCTGCAGGTCGGTGCTCGCCACGCGGCGAGCGGCGCCCGAGCGTCCGACGTCACGCTGACGGGAGTCGACCACCGATTCTTCCAAGCCTACGGAGCCGACGATCCGTTCGCCGACGTCGAGCGGGCGCCGGTCGACCCGCCCGCGGTGATCGATCGCACGCTCGCCGACGCGCTGGGCGCCGCGACGGGCGACGTCGTTCTTCTGTCGCTTCAGCGCCGCAGCGAGGCGCCTTCGGGCTCCCTCCTGGCGCGCGACGACACCGCTTCGGTAGTCGAAACGGTGCGCGCCCAGGTGGCCGCGATCGTCGACGACCGCGGGCTCGGCGCGTTCGGTCTCGACGTCGGGCAGGCGGCGCGCGCCAACGCGTTCTTGCCGCTCGAGGACCTGGCGCGAGCCCTCGATCGCGACGGCCAGGCAAACGCCCTCGTCGTCGCTGCCGATCGCTCAGCAAACGGGAGCGACGGCCTGGCGGTCGATGCGGCGCGCGCGCTGGGAACCCGCCTGGAGGAGCAGCTGGACGCGGCGCTCGACCTGGACGACTACGGCGTGGTCCTTCGCCGACGCGCCGGCGATCTGCTGGTCGAAAGCGCGGAATACGTGGTCGCACCGCCGCTCGAGCGCGCTCTGGAGGACGCAGCGGCAGCCGTTGACGCCGAGACGCTGCCGATTCTGACGTACCTCGCCAACGACCTGCGGCTCGAAGGCGAGGAGCACGGCGTGCCGTACTCCACCGTCAGCGCGCTCGACGCCTCCGCGGCCGGCCCGTTCGGCGGGCTGTGGGCGCTCGGCGGCGACGCGACGGCGGAACCGACGACGGTCGCAGAGGAGGAGCCAGGCCCGGGCTCGGCGGGCGCCGCGTGGACGGCACCGCTGGCCGACGACGAGATGCTCCTCGACGCCTGGACCGCTGCCCAGCTGGGCGCAACGCCCGGCGATCGCGTGGTGATGACCTACTTCGTGGTCGGCGATCGCGAAGAGCTGCGCGAGGAGGAACGCTCCTTCACCGTTGCGGGCGTGGTGGCGATGACCGGTCTAGCGATCGACGGCGAGCTGACGCAGGAGTATCCGGGCATCGCCGGCAGCGCCAACATGGCCGAGTGGGATCCGCCCTTCCCGATCGAGCTGGGCCGCATCGGCACCGACGACGAGACCTATTGGGATGAGTACCGAGGGGCGCCCAAGGCCTTCGTGTCGCTCGAGACCGGTCGCGACATGTGGCGCACGCGCTGGGGCGCGCTGACCTCGATGCGCCTGCGGCCGCCTGCTGCAGCCGACGGCGCGGTCACCGGCGACTCAGCCGAGGCGGGCTCGTCCCTCGACGCGCTCGAGGCCCGATTCACCGCTGCGCTCGCCGACGAGCTAGAGCCAGCCGCCTTCGGCCTCGCCTTCCAGCCGGTCCGCGCGTTGGGCCTTGCAGCGGCAGCGGGCTCGACCGATTTCGGCGGCCTCTTCGTCGGCCTGAGCTGGTTTGTGATCGTCGCCGCAGCGCTCCTCGTCGCCCTGCTGTTCAGCCTCTCGGTCGAACGAAGGGCAAGCGAGATCGGCCTGCGGCTGGCCGTTGGATTCGGGCCACGGCGCGTGCGCCGCCGCCTGCTCCGCGAGGGCCTCCTGCTCACCGCGCTCGGCGGCCTGGTTGGCCTGGTGGGCGCGGTCGGCTACGCGGCGGCGATGATGGTCGGCCTGCGCACCTGGTGGCGACCCGCAGTCGGCACGTCGCGACTGGAGCTGCACGTGACTCCGGAGAGCCTGATCGGCGGCTTTGCGGCGGCCCTCGTCGTGACTCTGGTGGCGATCTGGTGGACGACCCGACGGGTCGCCCGCCTGCCCGCCCCGCAGCTTCTGCGTGGCTCGGTCGAGGCGGATCGCGCGCGGGTACGCGGTGGACGCGGCTGGGCGCTTCGAATCGCCGTCATCGCGCTGGCGACCGCAGTCGGCGCGTTGGCCTTCGGCGTGGCGACCGGTCGATTCGAAGATCCTCTGCTGTTCTCGATCGCGGGCCCCCTGCTCTTGATCGGTCTTCTCGCGCTTTTTGCAGCCTGGATCGATCGTGCGCGGGTCGAGGCTCTGTCGAGCCAGGGAACGGCCGCCATCGCCAAGATGGCGGCCGTTCACACGCGGCGCCGGCGGGGCCGCAGCCTGCTGGCGGCGACGCTGGTCGCCCTCGCCTGCTTCGTCGTCGTCACCGTCGCTGCCTATCAGACCGACTATCGCGACGCCGAACTGGGCCTCGACTCCGGCGCCGGTGGCTATGGATGGATCGCCGAGGCCGACGTGCCGCTACAGCAGGATCTCGCCGATCCCGACGGTCGGTTCGAGCTGAATCTGGGCGAGGAGGCCGACGCGGCGCTCGCCGACGCGACCATCACGCCCTTCCGCCTGGTGCCGGGCGACGACGCCAGTTGCCTGAACCTGTACCAGCCCACGGCACCGCGCCTGCTCGGCGTGCCGCCAACGCAGCGCGCGCGCGGTGGCTTCACCTTCCGCGAGGCGTTGGCCCTCGAGGGCGAGCCGGCCGAGGATCCATGGGCGCTTCTCGACGCCGATCTCGGTCCCGACGTCGTGCCGGCGATCGGCGACTGGAATTCGACGCAGTGGATTCTCAAGCTGCCGCTCGGTGGAGAGCTCGAAATGCGCGACGAGCGTGGCGAGGTGTTTCGTTTGCGCCTGGTGGCGACGCTCGAGACGAGTGTCTTCCAAAGCGAGCTGCTGATCGCGGAGGATCGTCTGCTCGAGCGCTTCCCGAGCCGCGCCGGCTGGCCGTATCTCTTGATCGATCTCCCCGATGCCCTCGATGCCTCGCGCGCGGCCGAGATCGCCACGGCCCTCGAGCGCGACTTGGCGCCGTACGGTGTCGACCTGGTGGCGACCGGGGAGCGCCTCGAAGCATTCCATGCCGTCCAGAACACCTACCTCGCCACCTTCCGCTCGCTCGGCGGGCTCGGTCTTCTCCTCGGCACGCTGGGCCTGGCGGTGGTCCTGGTGCGCAGCGTTCTTGAGCGGCGGGGCGAGTTGGCCACCCTGCGCGCTTTTGGCTTCAGCCGACGGGCCCTGCGCTGGCTGGTGATCGGGGAAAGCGCGACGCTGCTGGCCGTCGGTCTGGCGGTCGGCGCCCTCGCCGCTCTCGCCACCGCCGGCGGGCACCTGGCACGCCATCCGACCGCTGCACCCTGGGGCGGCATCGCCTCGACGCTGGCGATCATCTTCGTCTTCGGCCTCGTGGCCTGCTGGATCGCCGCGCGCGGTGCCCTGGCGGCGCCTCTCGTGCCGGCGCTCAAGTCGGAGGGCTGAGCGGCCGGGGCCGACGACGGCGACGAAACGCCGCGTCGCGGCCTCCGACGGCTTCTCGACCCTAGATCATCCTCGACCCTGGATCTTTCCCGACCCTGGATCTTTCCCGACCCTTTCGACTCCCTCGACTGATTGTTTCACCGGAGCAAGGATGCGAATGTACACATTGTTCATCGTCGGCGCGATCTTGACCTGGGGCTGCTACGTCCCAACGCTGCATCACGGCCAGATGCTGCTAAAGAACGGCGCCCTCCGCGGCTTCCTGTGCGTTGGCGTCGCCTATTTCTTGACCGCTGTCCTGGTGCCCCTGGCGCTGCTCGCGGCGAAGGTCGAGCCGTGGGAGTGGAACGCGCGCGGCGTGACCTTCTCCACCGTCGCCGGCGTCCTCGGCGCCCTCGGCGCGCTGTGCATCATCCTGGCGATCAAGGGTGGCGGCTCGCCGCTGGTCATCGCGCCGCTGGTCTTCGCCGGCGCGCCGATCGTCAACACCCTGGTGACCATGGGCTGGAAACCACCGAAGGCCGCGCCGGAACCGCTTTTCTACCTGGGTCTGATGCTGGCGGCAACCGGCGCCTTCTTGGTTCTGCGCTTCAAACCGACGTGACGGCCGAGCTGCGGCCGACCTGGAGCTGATCATGAGCAACGCTTCTTCACCGAGGCGACCGATTCGCTGGTGGCCGGCGGCCCTCATCGTGGCCGTTGCCCTGGGTGCCTTGCTGTGGGCCTGGGCGTTCGCCACCATGCCGAGCACGCAGCATCGCGTGCAGGCAACGGCGCAGACGATCATCTTGGCCGGCTTCGCGCTTGTCGTTTGGCTGCTGCTCCTCTCGCGACTGCGCTGGCGCCATCGCCTCGCCGCTCTCGGTGGTCTGGTGCTCCTCGGCGCGCTCGCAGCGGCGCTCGTCCGCATCGAAGGAGTGAGCGGTGATCTGGTGCCGCAGCTGGCCTGGCGCTTCGCGGCCGAGCCGGACTATCGCGAGGCCGCCGACACCGGGACGACGTTCGCAAGCTGGAGCGCCGACGACTATCCGCAATTCCTGGGGCCAAACCGCGACGGCGCGCTGCCGGCGTTGGCGCTGGCTCGCGACTGGCAGGAGACACCGCCTCAGGAGCTGTGGCGCATCCCGGTCGGCAGCGGCTGGTCCGGCTTCGCCGTCGTCGGCGACGCGGCGATCACGCACGAGCAGCGCGGCGACCAGCTCGTCGTCGCCCGCTACGACGCCGCCACCGGCGAGGCGGTGTGGACGACCGGTCGCGACGGTGGCTTCACGAACGTCGTGGGCGGCGACGGCCCGCGGACGACACCGACGATCGTTGACGGCCGGGTCGTCGCGATCGGACCGAACGGCGTCATCGAGGCGCTCGACCTGAGCGACGGCCGACGCCTCTGGCAGCGAGATCTGGTGGCCGAGCTGGGTATGACGCTTCCCGACTGGGGCTACGCGGCGTCTCCGCTCCTCCTCGACAGCCCAGACGGCGAACGGCTGCTCGTGCTGCCGGTCGGCGGCGACGGGCGCGGGCTCGTCGCCCTCCAGGCTGGAGGG
>JBCBCF010000105.1:0-13705 GCA_038530905.1 Acidobacteriota bacterium | reverse complement strand
GACGATCTTTTGGACTACTACTACGGCGTGCGCGCGAGCGAGGCGCGCCCCGGTCGGCCGGCCTATGAGGCGTCGGCCGGCTTCTCGCCAGAGATCGGGATCGACGCGTTCTACCTTTCGAGTGGCCGCTGGATCTGGCAGGCCGGTCTGACCTGGGAGACCTTCGCGTCCGAGATCGAGGACAGCCCGATCGTCGAAGACTCGGACTCCCTTTCTGGATACACCTTCATCTCTTGGCGCTTCTGACGCGCATCTCTTGGCGCTTCTGACGCGCATGCCCTCCGCCGGAGCCGGCAGGGCGTCGTCGCGCGAGCTCCGGCGTGCGCCGCGTGGATCCGCGCCGAGCGCGCCGGTGCCTCAGCTCTCGGGAGCGTCGGTCAGCAGCCGGATGGTGCGGATGAGGACCGGCTCGACCGGCTCATGGAACGCGATGTCGTTCTCGAGAAACTTTTCTGTCACCGGCACGGCGCCGATCGCAGCGAGCACGTCGAAGCCGGAGACCAGGCGACCGAACGCCGCGTACCGGCCGTCGAGGTGGGGCCGCGGCTCCAGGCAAACGTAGATCTCGGTCGAGCCACTATCGGGCGCTTCGTCGCGCGCCAGGCCGAGCGTGCCCGTGACGTGCTGGCCGCCGAACTCGGGTGGCACGGTCGGCTGATCGTTTTCGCCGCCGTCGCCGGCCTGGATCACGTGCCCCGCAACCACCCGATAGAAGGGCTGCCCGTCGTAGAAGCCGTCGCGCACCAGGCGCTGGAAGTTGGCGACCGTGCGCGGTGCCTGCTCGGCGTGCAGCTCGAAAAGCATCGAGCCCATCGACGTTTCAATCTCGGCGAAGTTCTCGAACGAGAGCGAAGCGATGGCGCCGGAGTCGCCGCCAGACGCGTCGGCCGCCGGAGCGGGCGTTGCCGGGGTGGGGGCCGAGGCGCGATCGCCCGGCGCGGTTGTGGAGCCAACGCAGCCGACGGCGAGGAGAGCCAGCGTGCAGAGGGGAAGGAGACGGCTGAAGATGCGATGCGGCCGCATGGCGAGTTCCTTTCTGCACCGCTCGACGAGCGCTGACGGAGGTCAGTCGTCGCTCAGCAAATGGCCGAGCTTGGAGCGTTTTGTTTGCAGATAGCGTTGGTTGTCGGCGGTGGCGGGAAGCTGGATGGGCACTCGCGCGACGACGCTGATGCCGTGCTCTTCGAGCGCGGCGAGCTTGCGCGGGTTGTTGGTCATGAGCCGCAGGCGCTCGATCCCGAGGTCGCGCAGGATCCAAACCGCGATCTCGTAGTCGCGCAGATCGTCGCCGAAGCCCAGATGCTCGTTGGCCTCCACCGTGTCGAGGCCCTGATCCTGCAGAGCATACGCGCGCATCTTGTTGTACAGGCCGATCCCGCGGCCCTCCTGGCGCAGGTAAACCAGCACGCCGCGCGGTGACTCCGCGATCGCCCCCAAGGCATGGTTGAGCTGTGGCCCGCAGTCGCACCGGACGGAGCCGAGCGCGTCGCCGGTCAGGCACTCCGAGTGCAGCCGAACCAGCGGCTCTTCGCCTGGAGTCGCGGCATCGAGATCGCCATGGATCAGCGCCAGATGGTGTGCGCCGTCGCGGACCGGATCCTCGTAGACGCGGGCGACGAACTCACCGTGGCGAGTCGGCAGGCGGGCCTGAACTGCGGGGCGAAGAAAGTGCTCAGACGCGGTGGTCACGGGCGGCGAATCTTATCCCACGGCCCAGAAACAGGCCGTCGAGCGGGGCTTGGTGCATGCGTCGCATTCCTTGGCACGGCCTGCCGAATCAATGCACCAGTTTCTTGTAGCGGATGCGGTGCGGCTGGTCGGCATCGACGCCCAGGCGGCGCTTCCGGTCCGCCTCGTAGGCCTCGTAGTTGCCCTCGAACCAGGTGACCTGCGACTCCCCCTCGAACGCCAGGATGTGGGTCGCGATCCGGTCGAGGAACCAGCGATCGTGGCTGATGACGACCGCGCAGCCAGGGAACGAGAGCAGCGCCTCTTCTAATGCACGCAGCGTGTCGACGTCGAGGTCGTTGGTCGGCTCGTCGAGGAGGAGGAGGTTGCCGCCCTTCTTGAGCGTGCGGGCCAGGTGGACGCGGTTGCGCTCGCCGCCCGAGAGGTCTTGAACTCTCTTCTGCTGGTCCGCGCCCTTGAAGTTGAACCACGACGCATAGGCGCGCGCCGCCACTTCGCGGGACCCGAGATAGATCGGATCCTGCTGATCGGAGACGGCCTCCCACACCCGCAGCTCACCGTCGAGAGCATCGCGGCTCTGGTCGACGTAGGCGAGCTGCACGGTCTCTCCGAGGCGCAGCTCGCCGTCATCCGCCTGCTCTTCGCCGACGATCATGCGGAAGAGCGTCGATTTGCCGGCGCCGTTCGGTCCGATGACCCCGACGATGCCGGCCGGCGGCAGGCGAAAGTCCAGGCTCTCGATCAGCAGCTTGTCGCCGAACGCCTTGCGCAGACCCTCGGCCTCGACCACCGTGTCGCCGAGGCGGGGACCGGGAGGAATGTAGATCTCGCGCGTCTCGCGGCGATCGAGGTCCACCGCTTTGTCCTCGGCGAGCAGCTTCTCGTAGCTGGCGAGGCGGGCTTTGCCCTTGGCCTGGCGCGCTCGCGGAGCCATCCGCACCCACTCCAGCTCGCGCTGAAGAGTCCGGCGGCGGGCGCTGGTCTGCTTCTCCTCCTGCTCGAGCCGCTTCTCCTTTTGGTCCAGCCAGGCCGAGTAGTTGCCTTCGTACGGGATGCCGCGGCCGCGATCGAGCTCGAGAATCCAGCCGGCGACGTTGTCCAAGAAGTAGCGATCGTGGGTGATGGCGACCACGGTGCCTGCGTATTCGGCGAGGTGGCGCTCGAGCCAGGCGACCGACTCGGCGTCGAGGTGGTTGGTCGGCTCGTCGAGCAGGAGCAGCTCGGGCTGACGCAGGAGCAGGCGGCACAACGCGACGCGGCGCTTCTCGCCGCCGGAGAGAGGGCCGACGTCCGCGTCGGCCGGCGGCAGGCGCAGCGCGTCCATGGCGATCTCGAGCTGGCGATCGAGCTCCCAGGCGTTGCGCGCATCGATCTCGTCCTGGACGTCCGCCTGTTCGGCGAGGGTCTTGTCCATCTCCTCAGGCGAGAGATCTTCGCCGAAGCGAGCGCTGATGGCGTCGAAGCGGGCCAGAAGGTCGCGGGTGTCGGCGACCGCCTCTTCGACGTTGCCGAGAACCGTTTTCGATTCGTCGAGCTGCGGCTCTTGCGGCAGATAGCCGACGTCGACGCCCTTGGCCGCCCAGGCTTCGCCGTCGTAATCACCCACTTCGCCGGCCATGATCCGCAGCAGCGTCGACTTGCCCGCGCCGTTGACGCCGAGCACGCCGATCTTGGCGCCCGGCAGGAACGACAGCCAGATGTTGTCGAGCACCTGGCGGTTCGGAGGGTAGACCTTGCGCAGGCCCTTCATGACGTAGACATATTGCTCGGCCATCGGCTGGCACCTCGGAGTCGAATCGGCAGAAGGAGGAAAGAGGCGGCGTGGATCGGGAAATCGCCGGGGGCGCGGCGGCTGGAGCCGGACCTCGCGCCGGAGCTCGCGGCGGAACGCGATGATCGCACATCGCCCCCCTGATGAGCAGGCGAGGTCGCGGTGGGATCGGCGCGGGATCTCGGCTTCGTCGGTTGCGCCGGCCGGTTGAAATCGGTGCGGAGATAGGGGACGATCACCGCGTTCCGCGGTAGATCCCGCCGACTTCTAGATCGCCGCTTCCTCCCGCTCCCGTCGGTGAATCCCAATCCGTCGACTGCCGCTGATCGCCCGAGCGCGCCGGCCGTCGCCCAGCCGATCGCGCCGTGTCGCGGTCACCGTCTCGCGATTCCTCTAGGAGATGACTCCGATGCGCCGCTTTCGCTTCTTCGTCGTGTGCTTTGCCGTCGCCTTCGCCCCGATCCTCTTCGCCATCACCGATACCGAGATGGACGACTTCGAAGACGGAACGGTCGAGAATTGGGAGCAGCCAGCGGTCAACGGTGAGCCGCAGAACATCGCCACCGGCGGTCCCGAAGGGGTCGATGACAACTATCTGCAGGTCATCTCGAATGGCGGCGGTGGTCCGGGCAGCCGCATGGCGGTGGTCAACAACACGCAATGGACCGGGGACTACGAGTCGATCGGCGGTGAGTTCACGATCTCGATGAAGCTGGCCAATTTCGGTGCCAATCCGCTGTCGGTGCGCATTGGCGTCGAGGGCCCGGCAACCCGCGCGCCGGGTGAGGGCGGCGAGGGCGTCGCTGCCGGTGTCGGCCGGTGGGTTTCGACCAACGCCTTTGCCCTGCCGGCCGACGGGGTCTGGCGCACGACCAGCTTCACGCTGTCTGAAGCCGAGATGACGTCGGTCGGCGCGATGGTCGACTTCGACACGTTGATGTCGGCCGTCGGCCAGTTCCGGATCATCAGCGCCGCGACGCCGGATTGGATCGCTGACGCGGTGGCGGCGACGATGGGCGTCGACGACATTCAGGTCGAGTCGGTGCCGGTCGAGCTGCAGAGCTTCTCGATCGAGTGACGGTCGACGTCGAGGCGCGCCGAGCGGAGTGAGCCGAGCAGGGCGCGCCGAGCGGGGCGATACACTGGCCGCGCATGGCTGACGACTCCTCGACCGCCGTCCTCGCGCCTGCAAGCGACGTGACCACTGCGCCCGAGCCGGCGTCGGTGGTCGAGTCCGGCGCCGCGGCGCAACCGTTGGGCGACGCTGCGGCAAGCGATCCCCCGACGCTCAATCGGCTGCTTCTCGAGACCGCCGAGCGCTTCAGCCGCGAGGCCTGCTTCCGAGTTTGGCGCGGCGGTCGCTATCGCGACGTCTCGTATCGACATTTCCATCGCCAGACGCTGCGGCTGGCGGCCGAGCTGCGCCGCCGCGGTGGGGTCGGCGAACGCGTGGCGCTGTGGGCGTCGAGCGTGCCCGAGTGGATGGTGGTGCACCACGCCGCGTCGCTGGCTGGAGCGGTTCTGGTGCCGATTCCGCAGGACCTCGAGCTCGAGCGCGTCCACCACATCTTGCGCGACGCCTGCGCCCGCTACGTGGTCGTCAACGATCGCGAGCAGGTCGGTCGCCTCGTGTCCTGCGACGATCTCGACCCAGAAGTCGTGTGGACGCTCGAGGGCAACGCCGGCGACCACAGCGTGCCGCTCGCCGAGCCGCTCGCCGAGCGAGTCGACAACGAGACCGTCGAAGCGCTGCGCGCCGAAGCGCTCGCCGTGCCGCCCGAGGCGCTGGCGACGCTTTGGTACAACACGACGCGGCACGGTGAGCCGCTTGGCGCCCTTTTCGATCAGGCGCAGCGCGCGCTGGCGATCGACAACGTCGCAAGCTGGATGGACGGTGGAGACGACGAGGTTGCCTATACGGCGCTGCCATGGTCGTACATGCCGAGTCTGCTGGTCGCGATGGTTTGCTATCTGCGCGGTGTGCCGAGTGTCCTCGGCCAGCACACGGACCTGCAGATTGAAGAGATCCAACAGGCGAGCCCGACGCTCAGCCTGACGCTGCCCAACGCGCTCGAGCGCGCCTATGAAGAGCAGGTGGCCGCGAGTCTCCGTCGCCTGCCGGAGTCGACCCAGAAGGTCTTCCATTGGGCGGTGGCCACCGGGCGCCGCCTGCGAGCTGCCGGACCCAGCGCCTCGAAAGAGCTGCGGGAGCGGTTCGGCCGCGCCGACATGACGTTCTTCAGCCGCATCCGCGGCGCCTTTGGCGGGCGGATTCGGCGCCTCTACACCACCGGCGCGCCGCTCGCCCGCTCCCTCGCGGAATCGATCGAGGCGATCGGCCTGCAGCCGATCAACACCTACAGCGTCACCGAATGCGGCGGCTTTCCGACCGTCAATCTGCCGCCCAGCCACCGACCGGACTCGTGCGGCCCGCCGGCGACCGGCTACGAGGTGCGCCTCGGCGAGCGCGGTGAGGTGTTGGTGCGCGGACCTGCCGTGACGCGCGGCTATTGGGGGCAACCGGAGGCGACCAGCGACGCCATTTCGGACGATGGCTGGCTACGCACAGGCGACTTCGGCCGCTTCGATGACGAAGGTCATCTCTACATCACCGGCCGCGAAGGCGATTCGATCCTTCTCTCGACCGGCGTGCGGGTCGATCCGATTTACCTCGGCCGCCAGCTCATGGGCAGCCCGCTGGTTGATCAGGCGGCGGTCTTCGGCGAGGGCAAGCCGCATCCCGTGGCCCTCATCGCGCCGAATCTCGAGGCGCTTCTCGATGCCGTCCGGGCCGAAGACCCCAACGCCTCGCTGCACGGCGACGAAGCCAGCGAGCTCGACTGGTTCTGGCCGACGCCGGATGGACCGGTGGTGACAGCGGCTCATCCGCGGGTCAAAGAGATCTTCGACGCCTTGGTCGAGGAGGTGCGCATCACCACCGGCTCGCCGGAGCGCCTGGGCGGCTATCTGCTGATCGGCCAGCCGCTGGCCGCCGACGCCGAGACCCTGGAGCGCGGCCTGCGGCGCGACCGCGAGCGCATGGCGGAGCAGTGGGCGCCGGCCCTCGATCGACTCTTTCCGCGCCAGGTGCCGGAGACCGAGCGCGAGATCACGCGCGTCGAGGTTGGACCGGAGCGGCTGCGCGATCTCCTTGAGAAAGAGGCCATCCTCGACGCCTGGACCGCCGACGCCGGCATCGCCTTCCTGATCGAGCTGGCGCGCCGCCATCAGATCGACGCGCCGTCGGTGGTCCATATTTGCGACACGGCGGCGACCGTGGCGCAGATGGAGACGGAAGAGAAACCGCTGTCGACAGCGCTGATCGTCGGAGATCCTGTGCGGATCTCGCGCGTTCTACCCTCGAGCATCATTCAGCTGCATCGCTTCGAGCACATTCGGCGCATGCGCAGCCGGTTGGTCGATCTGGCGCGCATGGTCGACGGCCGGGTGCTGGCGTATGTCGTCGACCGGCACGGTTTCGTGCGCGCGGTCGTTCGGCTCGATGTCGTGCTGCCGCCGGCCGACGACCCGATTCTGGGTCCGCAGTTCCGACTGCACTCGCATATCTCGTCGGCCTGCGACGCGGTGGTGTTCTTCGTTCCGCGCGGCGGCCGTCAGGTGCGGGTGTTCGCCGGTGGCCATCTGGTCGGACGTTACTCATCGGGAGATTGGGCGCCCGAGAACGCGGACGCGCTCGATGTTCAGGTGGCGGCTCTTGCCGAAGATCGGCCGTGGGACGCGCCGACCGTTCGGCGGCTGCTGCGCTGCGCCTTTCGCATGTCGGAGAACAACCAGGGGGCGATCTTCGTCATCGGGGATGCCGACGCGGTGCTCGCCCGCTCGGACTCGCCCGACATCAGCCACTTTGCCTGGATGGCGTCCAAGCCCATCGCCGAGCTGTACGACGAGGAGCTGATCAACTTCGCCAAGCAGGATGGCGCCACCGTTCTGGATGCCGCCACGCGACGCTTCCGCGGCTGCATGGTGTTGTTGCGTCCCGACGCCTCGACCGAAGCGGAGATCGGCCGAGGCCGCGGCGCTCGGCATTCGAGCGCCGCCAAGATGAGCGCCGAAGTCGGCGCACTGGCGATCACCGTCTCGCAAGATGGCCCGATCACCGTCTACGACAGCGGCCGCCGCGTGCTCTCTCTTTGACGCTTCGCTCGTCGTTTCCGTTCGCCCACCGCTGCTGCTCGCCGACGATCCGCTGATATGAGCGAGACTGCGCCCGTTTCCGCCGGCCGAAAATTCGGCACGTTCCTCGGCGTCTACACGCCGAGCGTGCTGACCATCCTCGGCCTGGTGATGTACCTCCGCTTCGGCTGGGTCGTCGGCAACGTCGGTCTGCTCGGCACCCTGGCGATCGTGCTGCTGGCGAGCTCGATCACCGCGATCACGGCGCTCTCCGCGTCGGCCATCGCCACCAACATGCGCGTCGGGACGGGTGGTGAGTACTACCTGATCTCCCACAGCCTCGGTCTCGAGCTCGGCGGCGCCATCGGCATTCCGCTCTTCCTCTGCCGCACCCTGTCGATCACCTTCTATTGCTACGGCCTGGCGGAGGTGCTGTCGGCGCTGGCAGCGGCGGCCGGGTCGCCACTGCCGAGCTGGGGCGAACAAGCGATCGCGGCCGCCACCATCGTGGTGATCACGCTCCTCGCCGGCTCGAGCGCCGAGGCCGCCCTCAAGCTGCAGGTGCCGATTCTCGTGTTGGTGGCGGCGTCGATCGCCGCGCTGGCGGTCGGTGTCTTCAGCGGTCCGCTGCAAGAGCCACGCTGGATCGCCGACAGCACGACCGCCGACGGCGGCTTCTGGTACGTCTTCGCCGTCTTCTTTCCGGCCGTGACCGGCTTCGCCGCCGGCATCGCCATGAGCGGTGACCTGCGCGATCCGCGACGATCGATTCCCGCCGGCACCCTGTGGGCCGTGGTCACCGGCACGGCGGTGTATCTCGCGGTGCCGGTGCTCCTGGCGATCACCGCTCGGCTCGAGCCCGCGGTGCTCGCCGCGGAGGGCGTGGCACCGTGGACCGAGGTCGCCGTTTTCGGCGCCTGGCTGGTCTACCCAGGCATCGTCGGCGCGATCCTCTCGTCAGCGCTGGGCAGCGTCTTGGGCGGCCCGCGAGTTCTGCAGGCGCTCGCTGGCGACGGCTTGGCGCCGCGCTGGATGGCGCGTCTGTCGTCGGCCGGTCAGCCGACGGCGGCGACCTGGATCAGCGGTGGTCTGGCCCTCGCCGCGGTGGCGCTGGGGGGCCTCAACACCGTCGCTACGCTGGTGACCGTGCTCTTCTTGACCCTCTACGTGATCATCAACCTGGCGGCCGGTATCGAACAGCTGGCGCATGATCCGTCATACCGCCCCACCATCCGCGTGCCGTGGTGGCTGTCGATGTTGGGTGCACTCGGTGCTCTCGGCGTCATGTTCTTGATCTCGCCGCTCGCCTGCTTGGCGGCGGCTGCGATCGAGATCGCGCTCTACGCCTGGCTGCGCCGTCGCTCGCTCGAGAAGCGTTGGGGCGATGTGCGCGCTGGGCTGTGGATGTCAGTGGCTCGCTTCGCGCTCGTCAAGCTGCGCCGCCACGTCGCCGATGCGCGCAACTGGCGCCCCCACATTCTCGCGTTCGTCCGCGAGCCGCGGCGGCAGATCGGCCTCGTCCGCCTGGCCGCGTGGTTCAACCAGAACCGCGGCGTGGTCACCGCCTGCCGCTTGCTCGAGGGCAGCCTCGACTGCGGCTGGGACGACGGCGAGGAAGAGCAGGACATCGAGCGCGCGCGGCGCGAGATGGAGGATGCGCTCTCCGAGGCCGGCCTCGATGCGTTCGCCGAGGTCAACGTCGTGCGCGACTTCGAGAACGGTGCGATCGACATCACGCAGGCGAACGGCATTGCGGGTCTTCAGTCGAATACCGTCCTGTTCGGTCTGCCGCGCGATTCCCGGCGCCTGGCGGCCCAGCTGCGCGTGATCCGGGCGCTCGGGCGGGTGCGCAAGAGCGCGCTCATCGCCCGCCTGGCCTGGCGTGTCGAGCCAGGCGCGCGGCCGCGCATCGACGTGTGGTGGGGCGGGCTCGAGAACAACGGCGACATGATGCTGCTGTATGCCTACTTGCTGAGCCTCAACCCGGAATGGAAGTCCGCGCGCATCGTGGTGCACAGCGTCGTCGGCTCGGCGGACGAGGCACGCTCGATCGAAGAGGGTCTCGACCGTCTGGAGCCGGAGGCGCGCATCGTCATGGAACGCCAGGTGATCGTCCGTCGGGAGGGAGAAGCGGTGGCCGAGATCATTCACCGGACGAGCGCCGACGCGGCGGCGGTGCTGCTCGGCTTGACCCTCCCGGAACCCGGCGCGGAGGACGCTTACGCGCAGCGGCTCATGACCCTCGCCGAGGGTCTCGGCACGACGATCTTCGTGCGCAACGGCAGCGAATTCGCTGGCCGTCTCATCTGATCTGAGCGCTCCATGGGTGCCCGGGCGGCGCCTCGCTGGCTGCTAGACTTCCGCCGCCCGGCGCCTTCGGCGCGCCCTCGCCAGTCGGTCCTCTCCTTCCTGCCGGCAGTCCTCTGCCGCCTTCCTCGAAAGGTTCTCCGTGCAGAGTCTCAAGGTCTCATTCGCTGGCGCCCTCGGGCATTCTCTCGCTGCTCGCCTCGATCGCCCCGAAGCGACGCCTGCGGCCTGGGCGCTCTTCGCCCATTGCTTCACCTGCAGCAAGGATCTGAAAGCGGTCGGACGCATCAGCCGGGCGCTGTGCGCGCGCGGTGTGGCGGTCTTGCGCTTCGACTTCACCGGCCTTGGCGAGTCGGGTGGAGACTTTTCGCAGACGGATTTCAGCTCGAATCTTCAGGACCTGATGGCGGCGGTCGACTATCTGCGGTCAGAGCATCGCGCGCCGCAGCTCATGATCGGCCACAGCCTCGGCGGCGCCGCGGTGCTCTCGGTCGCCGGGAACGTGCCCGAATGTGAGGCGGTGGTCACCCTCGCCGCGCCGAGCAGCACCGACCATCTACGCTCGGTGATCCTGGCGTCGAGCGCCGAGCTAGGCGACGGTGCCGACGATGCCGAGGTGCTCCTGGGCGGGCGAAACTTCACCATTCGGCGTGAGTTCCTCGAGGATCTCGAGAACCAGCGCGTGTTGGACGCCACCGCGTCGCTCGGCAAACCGCTGCTCGTTCTGCATTCGCCGGTTGACGACACGGTCGGCATCGAGCATGCGCGTCGTATCTACGAGGCCGCCAAGCACCCACGCTCCTTCGTTTCGCTCGACAACGCGGACCACCTCTTGATGCGTGACCCGGGAGACTCTCGGTATGTCGCCGAGCTGATCGCGACGTGGTCGAGTCGCTACGTGGCGACGGCCGAGGAGGACGACGATGGCGAGGCTCGATCGGCGAACGACGAGACTCGGCCCGCCGATGGCAAGCGGCCGATGGAGGGCGAGGTGCGAGTCGTCGGTCGCGGCGATGGTTTCTTGCAGACGGTCTGGACCGACCGTCACGAGCTGGTGGCCGACGAGCCGGCGTCCATGGGCGGCACGGAGAAAGGGCCGACGCCCTACGATCTTCTGCTCGCGGCGCTCGGCACCTGCACGAACATGACGCTCTTCCTCTACGCGCGGCGCAAGAAGTGGCCGCTGGAGGCGGTCGATTCGGTTCTGCGCCATTCGCGCACCCACATCGAAGACTGCGAAGACTGCGACGCCGAGGACCGTCAGCTCGACATCATCGAGCGGACGCTCGAGCTGACCGGCGATCTCGATGACACCCAGCGCGAACGCCTGATGGAGATCGCCGATCGCTGCCCGGTGCACCGCACGCTGACTAGCCCGACCGAGATTCGGAGTCGGCGCCGATGAGTCGACGGCCTGCCTCGGCGGGCGACGCGCCCCCCGTGCGCGTCCTCGAGCGCTCCGAGCATCCGATCTCGCGCAAGAATCTTTCGGATCCGGTCCTCAAGGTCCTCTATCGGCTCAAGAAGACCGATCACGTCGGCTATCTCTGCGGCGGCGCCGTGCGCGACCTGATGGTCGGCGGCGCGCCGAAAGACTTCGACGTTGCGACTGACGCCGACCCTGAAGAGCTGCGTCGGCTGTTTCGCAACGCTCGCATCATCGGCCGCCGCTTCCGGCTGGCGCACGTGATCTTCCACCGCGAGATCGTCGAGGTCTCGACCTTTCGTCGCACGCCTGATCCCGAAGAACAGCGCGGCGGTCCGGACGATCTCCTGATCACGAGCGACAACACGTTCGGCACGCCGCGTGAGGACGCCTTCCGGCGCGACTTCACGATCAACGCGCTCTACTACAACATCGACGACTACTCGGTCATCGACTACGTCGGCGGCATCGACGATCTCGACGACCGGCTCGTGCGCGTGATCGGCGATCCGGATCTGCGATTCTGCGAGGATCCGGTGCGCATGCTGCGCGCCTGCGAGTTCGCAGCGCGTCTCGACTTCGACATCGAGGAAGAGACGCAGGAAGCGATCCTGCGACAGCGCGACGAGCTCCTGAAGGCGGCGCCGCCGCGCCTCACCGAAGAGCTGCTCCAGCTCTTGCGTTGCGGCAGCGCCGAGGCGGCGATGGAGTGGATGCTCGATCTCGGCTTGCTCGACGTCCTGCTGCCCGAGGCGCTGCCGATGCTCGAAGCCGACGACGCGCGGGTCGAGCCGTTTGGCCGCCTTCTGCCCCTGCTGGACGCCCGGAGTCGCTCGGGCAAGCGAAAGCTGTCGGATCCGGTGCTCCTGGGCGCCCTTCTCTTGCCCGAGATCATGCATCGAAGGCTGAGCTACGAGTCGCGCCACCGCTGCGACTGGATGCCGATCGATGCCTTTCGCGACGCGGTCGACGACGTGCTCGAGCACTGGCTCGAGCGGTTCTCGCTGGCGCACTACAAGCGCTCGATGCTGCGCCACGCGCTCGAGGGGTTTCACCGTCTGTGCGATCAGAAGGTGAACGCGGCGCAGCGGCAGCGGATCGCCGCCAAGAGCTGGTTCGACGACGCGCTCGTCCTCTTCGGTCTGCTCGTCGAGGCGACCGGTTCTGGGCGGGAGGCCTACGAGCGCTGGCAGGCCGCCAAGCGCCAGAAACCGCGTCGACGCGCGGCGGCCGCCGAACCGCGGCGTCGGCGCCGACGTCGTCGCTGAGAGCCGCGTCGACCATCCAACTGCGCTACCATCGGCGAACACTTCGAACGAATGAACGTCCGCCAGAGACGTCGGCTCGGCGCTCTCGCCCCCACCGGCGGATCGAGGCGCCTTCGGAGACCCAACGAACCATGAGCTGGATCGCGAGCCTCTTTCGCTCGACCCTGATGATCAAGGCCGTGATGGCGGTGACCGGACTCATGTTGTTCGGCTTCGTCCTCGGCCACATGCTCGGCAATCTCAAGCTCTTCGCCGGGCCGGACGATCTCAATACGTACGCCGAGTTTCTGCGCGAGGTCGGCTATCCGGCCCTACCGCACGAAGGCCTCCTCTGGATCGCCCGCCTCGGCCTGCTGGCGGCGGTCGGTCTCCACATTTGGAGCGCCTGGCGCCTGACGGTGATCAATCGCTCGGCGCGCCCCACGGGCTATGCCGTAACGCCGACCTGGCAAAAGTCGACCTATGCGTCGCGGACCATGCGCTGGAGCGGCGTGATCGTCTCCTTCTTCATCGTCTACCACCTGCTGCACTTCACGACCGGCCACGTGCACTCCGACTTCATTCCGGGTGACGTGTACCACAACGTGGTGAGCGGCTTCTCGCAGCCGCTGATCGCCGGCGTCTATATCGTCGCCAATCTGCTCCTCGGCATGCACCTTTACCACGGTCTGTGGAGCCTCTTTCAGTCGCTCGGCGCCAGCGGCCCGCGCATGGACCGCTTCCGCCATCAGTTCGCGGTCGCGTTCTCCGCGCTCATCGTTCTCGGCAATCTCTCGTTCCCGATCTCGGTTCTCGCCGGATTTGTCCACTAGGAGCTGCGAATGACGCTCGACTCGAAAATTCCTTCCGGCGACCTCGAGAAGAAGTGGGACAACCACCGGTTCGAGGTCAAGCTGGTCAATCCTGCCAACAAGCGCAAGTTCGAGGTCATCGTTGTTGGAACGGGACTCGCCGGCGGTGCGGCGGCGGCGACGCTCGCTGAACTGGGCTACAACGTCAAAGCCTTCTGCTTTCAGGACTCACCACGTCGCGCGCACTCGATCGCCGCCCAGGGTGGGAACATCTTCACCTTGCCCGCATCGATCTGCCGTGCAAGCGCCTGGTAGCAGC
>JBCBCF010000104.1:0-13751 GCA_038530905.1 Acidobacteriota bacterium | reverse complement strand
TCGCTGCCTTGGTTCTCGGCTGTGAGGACGAAGGTCACCGCATCGCCGGCGTCGGCGTTCGACAGGTCGCCGTCGACGGGGTTCGTCGCCGGCGCGATGGTGCCGGCGCCGGACGTTGCCGAGACGCCCTTGGTCAGGACGAGGACCGGCGCGCCCACCTGGATCGGCAGCGGATCGACGGCGCTGAGCACCTCGCCTGGAGTGTTGGAGTTGGTCGCCTGGAAAATGTTGGTGAGCGCCAGGCTGTCGGCGAACGGCTGATCGCTGACGCTCAGCGTCAAATCAATCGCGAGGGTGACGACACGCGTCGGAGTGACGGTGACATCTGCCCAGTCGATGGTGATGCTGTTGGTCGCCGGATCCGTCATCACGGTCGGCGCCGAGTCGCCGGAGTCGGTTGGCGCCAGAACCGCGTCGGTCAGCGGGTTGAAGTCGGCAACGTCGAAGACCGGCAGAGGGAGGAAGTCGACGAATTGCACTCCCTGCACGTCACCCGAAGGCACCTCCATCGACAGCCGGAAGACGAGCGTGTCGCCCGGCATGAATTGACTCGGCGCCGGCGCCGGCAGAACGAGATCTTTGGTGATCGACACCGGCAGCACCGAAACAGTCGCCGCGGAGGCGTTGCCGCACGCCGCAGCGCCGGCATCGAGCCCGAAGTTCAGCGACGCGGTGTTGGTGAGCGGATCGCCGGCGCGAACGGGCGCGCCCGCGTTGGCGCCGGCGGGATCGTAGGTTTGATCGACCGTGGCGGAATAGCTGAGGGTGGCAGCTGTGCCCGCGGGCAAGGTCCCTGTGACCGCTCCAACATCCCATCCGAGCGTCGTCTCACCTGGCGATGGCGTGCCGACCACCACGGTGGGCGTGATCGCCACGGGCGAACCGTTGATGGAGAGCGCGCCGCCTCCCGCGAACGTGACGCCGTCGGGAAGGACGTCGGTGAGGACGAAGGCGTCCGCGGCGCCGAAGTCGGTGACCTGGAACGCGAGGGTATAGGTGACTGTGGCGCCTGGTGACAGAGCACCGGGCGCGGCGCTTTTCTGCACGGCTGCGTGGGTGGCGAGCACGCCGCCGTCGTCCACCGTCTGGATCGGTGCAGCTGTGCCCATGAAGTCGAACGCGGCGGTGGCGGTGTTGAGCAGGGTCTCGGTGTCGCAGGCCGACTCGTCGAGGGTGTCGATGATGTGAACCGGGATCCGGACCTCGACCTCCGGCCCGCCGACGCCGCCGGTGATGCTGCCGCAGTCGGCGGTGACAGTCCCGCCGGGAGTCGGCGGCGAGTTCGGATCGGTCACCACGCAGCCGGCTGGGATGGCGCCGATCGGCCCGCCGGTCCACTGAATCTCCGGCGGCAAGACGTCCGTCAACGCGACATTGTCGACCGTCGAGCCGTTGGCAACGTCGAGCGTCAGGACATATTCGAACGGCCAAGACGCGCCGGGCGGGCGCTCGCTCTCTGGCGCCGTTTGCATCTTTTCGGCGATCGCCAGGACCGGCGTCACCGCTTCGGTCACCGGCGTTCCGAGAATCGGCCCGTTGTCGCCGGTCGGGGTGTCGCCGAGGGAATAGCCCGGGGTTACGGCAATGTCGAGCGGCCCCCCGATCGTGACCGCAGGATCGAGCGTGGCGCAGATCTCGACGTCCAGGACTGGGCCGCCAGCGACCACCGAGCCGACAGGAAATGTCACCACAACGAGCTGTCCGCCGGTGGTCCCAGCGATGGATGTGCCAGAGATCGGGTCCGTCAGCAAGCCACTCAGGCCGAACGTGCCAACGAGGGATCCCGACCCGCCGCCGAAGGCCGTCGCGCTGTCGAAGGTGACGCCAGGCGGAAGGGTGACGAGGAGGTACGGCCCGAACCCGGGTGCGCCGGTGTTGGTGAATCCCGCGCTGAAGCAGAACGACTCCCCCGCGAAGGCGTCGGCCGGCAGCGACGGACTGAGGCTGACCGCAGGGGTCTGGGCTCCGGCGCTCGGCGCCATGAAGCCGATAAGCAAGGCGATGGCGGCCAGCACAACGACGAGGGTCGTCGGACGAGTCTGCGAACGATGCATGATCAAGACCCCTTGAAGAAACGCACGATGAAGAAATGGGTCGATCGAACGAGAGCTGCAGTTGGAACGGTCAAGCTGCCTGAGTCACCGCCAGGGCACAAGACTCCAGACCGCAGTGCACTCGAGCACCCCGGCAGAGTTTGAGATCAAATTTTTTCCTACTATACCTCTGCGATATTGACGCGGCTCAGGAGCTGCTCCACTCGGTCGTGTCGCCGCTTTCGAAACCGTCGTCGAAGACGATGTCGGTGACCATCATCACGATGCCGCCGCCGTAGGGATTCACATAGGTGCCGTTGGCGGTGACCCCGGGGACGTAGTGGGTGTGCATCGGGAACATGCCGGCCTGCGAGATCGGCAAGCGCACGTCGGCCGAGGCGCCAAGACCGAGAGCGACCGTGTCTTTTTCGACCACCGTCGTCTCCGGCTGCATCGTGCCGCCGGCGGCTCGGCGCTGGATCACGTCGACGTGGTAGCCGTGAAAATGCATCGGATAGGTGATCTGACCGCCGTTGATCAGGCGCACGGCGACGTCGTCGCCTAGCCGGTTCGACAGCCGTGTGTCGCGGTCGGAGCGCGTCGCCGGAACGCTGAGGCCGTTGACGAAGAAATAGTTCGGCTCGTAGTTCGCCATCGCGTAGGCGCTGCTGCCGCTCAGAGTCACGGCCGCGTTCAGGCGGTCGTCGAGCTCCTGCAGGAAGAGCGTGTAGTCGCGGTCGTAGCTTGGGCCACCCGTCGAGAAGGTCGCGCCGCCGCCGGCCGGATGGACGACGATCGGCGTCGCCAATCCCATCGCCCGAGCCACCTCGCCGTCGGGATCGGGCTGCGTGATGCCGTGGGCGAAATAGCTGCCTGCCGTCGGCGCGGTGAACGAGATCTGCCGGCTCGACGCGGCGGGAATCCACGCCGCTGGTCCAATGTCGACGCCCGGAATCAAGAGATCGATCGGCTCCGGAAGCTGGTTCGACACCTCGACCGTGAAGCTCTGGCCTTCTTCCAAGACGAGGATCGACGGCACGGCGCCGAGCGCTGAGCCGGCCGCGTCGCGGAGCTGCCAGACGTCGACCTCAACGCCGTCGATCAGGGTCTTCGTCACCGCCTCGGCGATGAGCGTCATGTCGACGCCGCTCGGAGCGGCGACGGCTTGGAAGAGACGTGGAGTGGCGAAGGCGGCGGCGCCGGCCAGGCCGCCTCCGAGCAGGGCTCGGCGGGAGATGGCGGTGCGGGAGCGAGACGGATCGGCGGGAGAAGGTGCCATGGACGAACTCCGAGAGACAACAGACTTCGGCAAGGAGGCAGGCGGCGAGCCGGCGCGACGGGCTGAGCGATCGGGAGCGCTCACTACAACGAGAGGCGTCAGCCGGCCCATTCCTCCGCAGGTCGGCGAACGCCGCGTTGTCTCCGGCGGGCGAACCGCTCAGTCGCGCCAGCGGCCCGCGAAGCGCACCAGGCCCTGGAGGAACCCCACGCCATAGCCCACATGCATGAGCGCGAAGGCGCGCGGCAGACGCCAGCGCAGCTCACCGCGCCGATGCGCGCGCGCGCGCAGCGTGCGATCGGTTGCGACGAGGTTGGCGAGGAGATACGCGCCGACGACGAGCGCCAGCGGTCGCGCCCCCAGGCGCGGCAGCGCCAGGATGCCGCCGATCAGAGCGCCGACGAAGGCCGCCGGCACGAATTGTCGCCCGCGCATCTGCCGCGGGTGTTTCTGTAAGACCCGCACCTTGTACATGCCGTACTGCCGATACTGCCGCCAAAGCTTGCGCCAGCTCGAGCGCGCGTAGTAGCGCGCCGGCATGTCGCCGGCCAGGGCGATGACGTAGCCGAGCTTGCGCAGGCGATAGTTGTACTCATCGTCCTGGTTGCGCAGGAGCTCTTCGTCGAACAGGCCGGCCGCCTCGACCGCCTTGCGCCGGTAGGCCGGGAACGCCACCGTGTCGACCGGGCGCAGGTAGCGCCCCTCGCGCTCGACGCGAAACGCGGAGCCACCGACGCCGAACGGGGAGCCCATCGCCACGGCGATCGTCTCGGCGACCGGATCGTTCGGATCGAGCGGCACCGTCGCGAGCGGACCGCCCACGCCGTCGACGCCATCGGCGAGCAGGTGGTGGACGCCGCGTTCGACGTAGTCGGTGCCGATCTCGCAGTGCCCGTCCACGCGCACCAGAATCTCGCCGCGTGCCGCCCGCAGACCGACGTTGAGAGCGCACGGCGCGGTGCGTCCAGGATTGTCGAGAAGGCGGATCGAGGTCTCGGAGCGGGCAGCGATCTCGTCGACGAGCGAGCGTGTCGAGTCGGTCGACCGCCCGTCGAGCACCAGCACCTCCAGCCGATCCGCCGGCCAGCTTTGCGCCAGCACAGCGCCGAGAGAGCGCGCGATGAACGCCTCCTCGTCGCGCACGGGCATGAGGACGCTGACGAACGGCGCCTGCGAATCGGACGATGTCGTCATTCTCGCTCCTCTGTCGCCGACGGCCGGTCGGTGCGCAGGCCGCGGACCATCTGGAACTTGCCGTTCGGCCCGCGCTCGATGCGCTCGACCGGCTCGAGGTCGACCGTCATCGCGCGACCGATCCGATCGTGCATGCGCGCACGCACCAGGGCGGCAGCGCGCGCGTCGTATCCCTCGTCGATCACCAGGCGGACGACGACCCGATCCGCCGCCACCTGCTCGATCTGCGCCTCGCGGACCGGCAGCCGGCCTTTGAAGACCGCATCGAAGCGATTGACTTTCCGGCCGTCGAGCGTGGCGATCGCTTCCTCGTGGCGGCCCTCGACGCGATCGAGGATCGGCAGGCTCCTGCCGCACGGGCAGCGAGTGTCGGGCGGCGCCGCGGTGACTCGGTCGCCGACCCGGTAACGGATGAGCGGCTGCACGTCGCCGAGCAGACCGGTGGCGATCAGCTCTCCGGCCTCGCCGGGTGCGACCGGCTGCAGGTCGTCGTCGAGCACTTCGGCGACCCCGACCTCCGGCCACCAGTGGAGGCGACCTTCCTCGCACTCCGAGGCCGCGGCAACCAGCTCCGCCATGCCGTAATTCTCGCGCACGGGCGCGCCGAAGACCTCCTCGATGCGCGCGCGCTGATGCGCCAGGAGCGGCTCGGCGTTGGTGATGACGACCGCGAGATCGAGGGCGCGGGCCGCTGACCGATCGCCGATCTCGCGGGCCAGCGTGTCGAGTGCCGCCGTGTACCCGTAGAGGTGGCGGACGCCGTGGTCCGCCATCGCCGCGACGTAGGCATCGGCGCTCCGTGGGCCGAGGTGGAAGGCCGAGAGATAGAGCTGGCGCAGCGCCGCGTTCCACACCCAATATGGCGGCCGAGCGCGCCCTGGCCGGGCGACCAGCTGGCCGCCGAGGATCGCCCAGCGATCCCGGTCGTTGACGCCGTGCCAGCGGCGCGAGCGTGCCTCGACCAGCGCGTACCAGAAGCGCACCGTCTCGCGGCGAAACCACAGCGACAGAGGCGTGCCCGACGAGCCGCTCGTGCCTTCCCTGTAGAGCCGACGGCGATCGAGCCCTTCGACCAGAAACGACTCCGGATCGGCGCGCAGCGCGTCCTTGTCGAGGAGCGGCCAGTCGCGAAGGCGGGTCGGGTCGCCGGTCCGGCCGCGCCACAGGCGCCGATAGGCCGGCACGCGATGGCGCGCGATTGTGAGCACCGTCGCCAGCCGCCGCTCCTGGTAGGCGGCCCACTGTGCCGCTGACCAGCCATCGCGCGCGAGGGCCTCGCGGACCAGCCGCTCGGTCTCGGCGCCATAGCGCCAGCCGCGCAGCTGCAGGCCGCGCGCCGACGCGGCGACGACTTTCAGCGGGTAGGGCAGCGCATGGTAAAGGTCGAGTTGGTTCATCGGTCGATCGACACCACGGGCGAGTCGGCAGCGGCGACCTGCCGTGCCAGCCGGCACCATGCCTCGCGCACGCGGGGCCAGGCCGACGCCTCGGCGCGCGCACGTGCGGCCTCCACGCGATGGAGCGTGTCGGCCGGATGCTCGCACAGCCCGCGCACTGCCGCGGCCATCGCCTGCGGGTCGTCGGGTTCGACGAGAACGCCGAGCCGGCCGTGTTCGAGCAGGTGCGGCACGCCGCCCACCGCCGTCGCGACCACCGGCAGGCCGGCCGCCATCGCCTCGAGCACCGAGACCGGCGTGTTGTCGATGCGGTTGGTGTTGAGGAAGACATCGTGCGACGCGAAGTGCCGCCGCTTGGCCGCTGGGTCGAGGAAGCCGGGGAAGTCGGCGCTCGCTTCGAGACCGGCTGCGGCGACCCGCTGGCGGCAGGTCGCTTCGAGCCCCTTGTCCTGACCTGCGAGCGTCAGGCGGGCGTCGAGTCCGTCGGCGCGCAAGCGACTCAGGACATCGATCGCCAGCTGCGGTGCGTAGATCTCGTGGAAGGCGCGCATCCACAAGAGGCGCGGCGCCGTCGGATCGACTGTCCGCGGCCGATGCTCGAGAGCCTCGAGATCGAGGACGTTCGGGATCGTCGACACCCGCGCCGCGATCGGCCCGCCGTCGTCGAGAGCCCGCGCCGCGTCGGCCAGCCAGTCGCTAGGCGCCACGACGGCCTGCGAGCGCGCAAAGAGTCGCCGCAGGCGCGCCGGTTGCTCCCGACACAGATCGGCGAGCCCGCCGCCGTGCAGCCAGTGGATCTGCGGCAGCGCCAGGGTGCGGGCCACCGCCGAAGACATCTCCGCCAGGCGCAGAGCGGCGCCACCGAAGACCGAGAGAATCACCACGTCGACCCGGCCTCGCCAGCCGAGGAGACGCAGAGCCGTATCCGCAGCCCGCGCCAGCGGCGGGCGCAGCGACGAGACGGTGCGCACCTCGACGCCATCGCGCGCGAAGAGGGACGAGACGACCTCGCTCTGCGTCGTCACCCAGCCCGCGTGGCGGGCCAGGTGTGGGCCGACGAAGCCGAGGCGCAGGCCGTCGCAGCTCATGGTGAGCTCCTCGTGTTGTCCACCGTCCGGCCGCCGCCGAGCTCAAGTCCCCAGGCCTCGCGCACAAGGCTCCGCACGGCGTCGAGATAGGTCGCGTAGGTGAACGCATCAGCCGCAGCGCGCGCGGCCTCGCTCTCGCGCCGCCAGAGGTCCGGCGCCTCGAGATAGCCCTCGATCGCCTGCACGAACCCGTCGAGGTCGTCGGTGCGCGCCGTGCGTCCGCAGCCGAAGCGGGCGAGCGTCGCAGCGATCGCCGACACGTCGCTCGCGACCGGCACGGTGCCGTAGGCCATGGCCTCGCTCAAGACCTTTGGCCAGCCCTCGCTGCGACTTGGCAAGAGGAGGACGTGCGCGGCAGCGTAGTGCGCCCCAAGCTGCGGGCGCGGCTGCCAGCCGTGAAAGATCGCCCGATCGGCCAGGCCGAGCCGCGTCGCCTGGCTCTCCATCGCGGGCCGCTCGGGGCCGTCGCCGATCAGCTCGAGCTGCACCGAGCCCGGGCGTCGTGCCTCGAGGCGCGCCGCGATGTCGAGGGCTCGCCCGGCGCCTTTGGCCGCCGAGAGCACGCCCACGTACAGCAGGCGGAGCGGCGCGTCGAGGCGCTTCTCGGTGGTGGCGGCGCGCGCCGTGGCGACCTCGGAGGCGTCGAGACAGGGATTGTCGAACGTGCGCACGTGCGACGGCTGGTTCGGCCAGGCGCCGTTCACCGTCACCGCCAGCCCAGGCCAGCGACGGGCGAGGAACCGTCGCTGCAGGCGGAAGCTGACGAAGTCCGTTCCCGGCTCGGGCCGCCAGTTGCCGGCATATTTGGCCCACCACGGAGCCGGTCGCCGACGCAGCGCCAGGCGCAGCATCGCAAGGGCGGCGACGTTGGCCGGTGCGCGCACGTGGATCAGATCGGCGCCGGCGGCGAGGCTCGACAGCCGCTGCCAGAACGCCGGGGCGGCCCAGGCGGCGCCGAGCTTTTCGCGCAGTCGCCGGCCGCCGGTCGGTCGCAGCGGCTCGAAGCGCACGCGCGGATCGGCATAAGGCAGGGCCGACGCCGGCGCCGGGCTGTCATGCAGCGGCGCCAGATGCACCAGCTCGTCGAAGAGCCGGGCGAGCTGCGACAGCTCCCGGACGGTCGCGCCCCAGCCGACGACGCCACCGTTGTCGTCGCGATAGTGCTCGGTGTGCGAGACGACCAACAGCCGCATGTCAGCGCGCGTCCTCGGCCGGCGATCGATCGCCACGATCGTCGCCGGGTCGGCGACCGGCAAGCTGAGGGATCTGCGGAAAGCGATCGAGCGCCGCCATCGCCTCGCGCCAGCGTCGTCGATGCGTTGCCAGGGTGTGCGGAAGCTGCACGAGACCGACCAACGCTTTGAGCAGCCGCCGCGGCGCCGAGCCGCGGCCGGCCAAGGTGCCGAGCGTGCGCAGTCGCAGCGCCTGGCGGGCGCGGCGCCGGCCGTGGTGGCGCAGGGCGAGATAGATCTCGGTGGGAGCGGCGAGATGGCGCACCGTCAGGCGGCTGCGGCTGGCGGCGTACGTGTGGACCCGGGCGTGATGCGTTCGTAGGCCGCCGCGCGGCGCATGATGATGCAGCACCGAGATCGACGGATCGAGCAGCAGCAGCGCGCCGCTGCGCCACAGCCGCGTGCCCAGGTCGTGGTCGGCACGCGGCCCGCGCTCGAACGCGAGGTCGAAGAGCCCGGAGCGCTCAAGGGCCGCGCGACGGACCATCGCGTTGTTCGTTGGCAGCACGTCGGCGATGCGAGCGCGTCGGAACTCCGGCGGCAGCGGACCGCCCCCGGGCTCGACGGCGACGCCGCAGGAGGCATCGGCGCCAGTTCGGCGCAGATGATTGAGGTGACGCGCGATCAGGTCGGGCTCGATCTCGTCGTCGTCGTCGAGGAAGAGGATCGCTTCGCCGCGTGCCGCCTGCAGTCCTCGGTTGCGTGACGAGCACTGCCCGGCCGCTGCGAGCGTCGTCCAGCGCAGCGGCAGGTCGGCGAATCGCCCCTGCATCCCGCGGTCGCGACGGTCGGCGGCCGTCTGATCGATGACGAGGATCTCCACCGGCGGCACGGTCTGTCGCCGCAGCTGATCGAGGAGCACCTCGAGGTAGGGATATCGATCGATCGTCGGCACGAGCACCGTGACCGAGGGATCATCTTTCGCGGACGGCGATTGGGGCGGCGCGGACGCGCGAGCGCCACGTGGCCGGCGGAACGGCTCGTTCGAAGCCCGAGGAGCGTCCCGGCTGCCGGACCATGCGCGCCAGGCCGTCGCCGACGTCGCCTGCCGGTCGACGATCGCGCAGGCGACACCAAATGCGGCCCAGCGGCGGCCGGCGGTGTGACGCAAGAACCTCGCCTCGTCGACCGGCGGCAGCTCGACGAGATCCTCGTCGACGCGGTCGGCCGGCAACAACCCTGGATCGTGTCGCAGCACGGCGCCCATCGCCAGCCAGCGCCGGCCGAGGGCGAGGCCCGCGGCGGCCAGCGTTCGATAGCCGGCATCCGGCCCGCCGGTCGCCCGCCACAGGGCCGAGCGCACTAGGCAGGCCTCGAGGCCGACCCGCCAAGAGGTCGCCTCTCGATCATCGAGCGGATCTGCGGTCAGCATCCAGGCAGGTCGGACGGCGTGATCCCAGCGCGGCAGCCCGGCCAGGCCGAGGCGCAGGCCAGCGTGGACAACGTCGACCGGACGCTGCGTGTGCTCACTCCACGCTCCACGCGATCCTGCCGCGGGCGGCGGTCCGAGGCGTGCGCTCCACAGCAGCAGCCAGCGCGTGTCGCCGGTCGGCAGCGCGCGCGCTGTCGCGGCGAGGTCAGCGGCCCGCGGCCGCGCCGCGAGCGTTTCGCCATGTGGCCAGACTGGAGGAGCCACCGGCCGCTCGCTCAGCCACAGCAGATCGATCGGCGGCCGAGATCGCTCGCTCGAGTCGGCCTTGGGGGCGCCCGTCATCGCGCGCCGCCTCCCGCCCGCGGTGGGCGATCGAGCACCTGATGGTAGAAGGACTCGAAGGCGTCGAGCTGGCGATCGAGCGTGAAGTGCCGGCGCACCCGCGCGCGCCCGGCTGCTCCCATCCGGCCACGGAGCTCAGGGTCGTTGGCGAGCCGCTGGAGCGCCTCGGCCGCCCGCTCGGGCCGGCGCCTCGGCACCACAAAGCCCGTCGTCGCGTCGTCGACGTTCTCTCGCAGGCCGTCGGCGTCGGAGCACACCACCGGGAGGCCGACCGCCTGAGCCTCGAGCACGGCGTTGCAGAACCCTTCCGAGACGGCCAGATGGAGGAAGATGTCGGCCGCGCGCATCTCCTCGATCACCTCAGCGTGCGGGCGCGCCCCGAGCAGCTCCGTGGCGTCGGAAAGGCCGAGATCGTGGCAGGCGTAGGTGACGGCGGGCAGGTGTGCCCCCTCGCCGACGATGCGCAGACGACAGTCGACGCCGGCCTGGCGAAGCATCGCGACCGCCTGAAGGGCGTGTTCGGTGCCCTTCTTCCACTCCAGCCGTCCGACGCTGAGCACCCGCAGCGGCCCGCCGGCCCGCGATGAGTGCCGCGGCGGATAGCTGTCGGGATCGAGCGCCGGCGGGATGAGCGCGTGCGGTAGATCCTCGGGACAGCCGCGGGCGAGAGCGCGGCGCCACAGATCTTCGCCGAGCAGATGCGCCGCGTCGAGATGCGGCCACAGCGGGTCATAGTAGCCCTCGGTCTCGAGGCCGGCGAAGTTGAGGTCGAAGCCGCGGAAGCTGGTGATGACGTGACAGCCGGCGGCCGCGGCGAGATCGGCTTGTTCGAGCGCCAGGGTGCCGAACTCGAAGTGGATCAGGCGTGGGCGAAGCGCCCGGATCGGTTGATCAGCGAGGCGTCGGGCGACGCCTCGGCGCAGGCCGCGTCGGCCGATCGCGCGCGCCAGCGCGACAGGTCGGCGGAGCCCCTCGCCCAGCGCGCGGCCGACGGTGGTCGGTTCGGCGCGCGCGATCGGCGGCGCCACGTGCACTCGCTGCGCCATCGTCGCGTCGAGGCCAGGAAAAGCTCTCCAGGCGGCCGTCGGGCTGCTGCGGCAGACCACCTGCACGTCCCAGCCGCGCTCGACCAGACCGACCGCGTGACGCACCACGAACGTCTCCGAGAGCTTGGGAAACGTCGGGACGACGAGGACGATCGGACCGCTTGCCGGCGGCCGTCGCGTCGCCCCCTCGGGTCGCGCGAGGTCGAATCGCACGGGAGGCCTTTCCGTCGAGGCAACTGGCGCCGCTGTCATCTGGAGCGCGCTCGCTGATCGGCGACCGCCCCTTCGAGCAGGCGGGCGAAGGCATCGAGCTGGGCGTCGAGCCGAAAGTCGCGCTCGATGCGCCGGCGGGCCGCTTCGCCGAGACCGGTCGCGAGGTCGGGATCCGAAGCGACGCGGGCCATTGCTTCGGCGAGAGCGTCCGGATCGCGCGTCGGGACCAGCAAGCCGTCGACCTCTGACGTGATGGCCTCCGCCATGCCGCCGCAGTCCGTGGAGATCGTCGGCAGGCCGGTCGCCATCGCTTCGAGTACCGCATTCGAGATGCCTTCGCTGAGCGACGGGAGGACGAAGCCGTCCGCCGCGCGCAGACGCTCGCGCACCGTCGTGGGCGGCTCGAAGCCCCGCAGCCGCACGACGTCCTCCAGGCCGAGGTCTGCGATGGTGAAGCGCAGATGCTGGCGCTCGGGTCCCTCGCCGACGATGTCGAGGCGCACGTCGAGACCTCGCGCGCGCGCCCGGTGGATGGCGACAATGGCGTCGTGAAACGCCTTGCGCCAAATCAGGGAGCCGACGGTGAGGAAGCGGAACGGCCCGCCGGCGGGCCGCAGTGGGCGGTCGGCGGGAGAGAAGAGCTGTGGATCGACCGCCGGCCGGATGATCTCGGCCTTCGCTGGATCGAGGCCCCAGGCCAGCGCCTCGTCCAGGATCGCCTGGCTCACGCAATGCACGCGCGTCGCCGCGGCGAAGGTGCGCGGCAGGCCGCGCCGCAGCACCGCGCGACGTGGATCGTGGGGCGCGATCTGGATCTGCGAGCCGCGGCAGCTCACCACCGTCGCGACATCGAGGTGGAAGAGCCCGGGGTGATTGACCGCGCCGCCGTTCCACGGGAAATAGAACACTTCGAACGGCTTGCGGGCGTAGGGCAGCAGCCGATCGGCGCGACGCAGGCTTTGGCGCAGGCGCGGTCCGACGCTGCGCCTCAGCAGCTCATAACCACGAAGCGGATTGCCGACCAGCAGGCCGCCGGCATGATGCGCGAGGTAGACCAAGCGCCAGGGCAGCGGCCGGTCGAGTCGCGGCAGCCCAAGCCAGCGCAGGCCCGACTCGCGGAAGGCCCGCCGACGCGGGCGCCAGCCACGGCCGGCGATCCACACTTCGATGCCGCGGGTCGCGAGGCCGCGGAAGAGTCGATCGAGAAACGTCGGCGCCGGCCACTCGCTGCCCACGATCAGCATCCGCAGAGGGCGCTCGGTCCGGCGGCTCATCGATCGCGCTCCAGGCGGGCGGCGAACGTGAGAAGCATGGTCACGGGGTAGGCGAGGCTCGGCGTGGGTCGGGCGATGAATCGATCGAGAAGATCGCGCAGCGCCGGGGTCGGGACCAGCTCGGGAAGACGACGACCGCGACCGAGCAGCAGATCCTCGACCGCTTGCCAGGCGCCCGGCGCGAAGAGCTGAACCTCCCAATTGCGCTCGATGACGCGCTCGCCGCGCACCCGTCGACGGGCCTTGGCGAGCGCGCGGCCGACCGGTGCCAAGGTGCGGCGCGTGCGCCCGGCGCCCAGCGGCAGGCCGCTGCGCTGCCACGGGATGCGCGCCAGGTCGGGGGCATAGCGCTCGAGGTAGGCGCGCTGCAGTCGACGCCCGATCAGATGCTCAGGGTCGACGGTTGCCCAGAACTCGGTCAGCCGGCTGGAGTAGAACGGCAGGCGAGGGAAGGCGGCGGCCTGATGCGCGCGCAGGCTGGCGGTCGTCCAGCGATGCGACCAGCCGTCGGTCTTCCAGGCGCGCAGGCGGGCGTCTGGTGCCTCGAGCGACCCGGTGACGCGCAGCTCCTCGGCGACATCGCTGCGCAAGCGTCGGCGCGGCGGCGCGCCGAGATGCCGTGCGACGAGATGCTCGAGCAGCCAGTCGGCGCCCCGCTTGTGGGCGCGCGCCAGTGCCCGATCGGTCAGCTCCTCTTCGTCGAGCGCAGACGCTTCGGCGGCGCCCAGATCGTCGAGCCAGACGTCGCCCCAATGGGCGCAGACGACGCGCGACGCGCGCGCGGCGAGGACCTCGCGGATGCCGAGCTGGCGGGTTTGGGTGAGGTCTTGAAAGCCCTCGACGGCATCGAGCGCCAGGTCGAGATCGTCGAGAAGATACGGGCCGATGTCGAATGCGGTGAACCTCAGGCCGCGCACCGCCGCCATTCGGCGGGCCAGCCGTGTTTCGATCGAGCGCGCGCCCCAGCCGTACGAGAAGCTCCAGCTCGCGTGGCCCGGCGGCAGGGCCGCGAGAGTCGAGCGCGCGTCGAGCCCGCCGGACAGGGGCAGGGCCGGCGCGTCGGCGGTCAGCTCCTGAACGATCGGCTCGAAGCGCTCGGCGAAGGCGTCGACCGTGTCGTCAAACGTCCGTCGCCGATCGATCGCGTGCGTCCAGGAGCCCCAGCGTCCGAGATCCTCGACGGCTAGGTCGCTCGGGCCGGCAGCTCGAACGCGCAGGCGTCGCGCCGGGCCGAGCATGACGACATCGTCGTAGAAGGTGCGATCGCCGCCGAAGAAGCCG
>JBCBCF010000103.1:0-13809 GCA_038530905.1 Acidobacteriota bacterium | reverse complement strand
GTCGCCGGGGTCGCTTAGACGGTAGATGGCGCCGGTGCCGTCGCTCGTGCCGTCGGCGTAGCCCGAGTGGCGCTTCTGAAATGCGCCGACGAAGAGACTGTCCGACGACCGCTGGTAGGCCATGCCGTAGACCGAGCCGATCTGGCTCTCAATCGCTTCGTGGGACGGCGCCGGGGTGTTGACGCTCGCCGTGAACGGGAACGAGATCAGCACATCGTCGCTGCCTGTGCCGTCGCCCTGCGTGAAGCAGGCCGTCGTGACGGTCGGGCTGGCCTCGCAGTGCTGTCCGGGGTTGACCAACGCCAGGTCGATGTCGACCGCGTTGACGCCGCTGCCCGGCAGGGTCAGGAACGATGCCTGCCCGACCGAATCGGCGCCGAGCACGCCGGGATCGAGAAAGTCGAGCGACGTCGGCAGGGTGAACTCGACGCGCACGTCGGTGCCACCCGCCGTGCCGGTCGCGGTGTAGCTGCCGTCGGAGGCCGTGGTGGTGGAGCCGAGGCCGCCAGAGGCCGTGAAGACCTCGACCACGACACCACCGACTCCGGGCTCGCCTGCGTCCTGCGCGCCGTTGCCGTTGAAGTCGCGATAAACGACGCCTTCGACGTCGCCAGCGAACGTGGGGCCGGCGAGCAGGAGGCTCGCGGCAATGGACAACGCCGCGACGATCCGGAACGGACCGCGCGGACGAGTCGGAGGAAAGCCGAGGCAGTCGAGTCGATGGTGCATGCGTATGGGCCTCGCGGGCGGTGACTCAATCGAAGACCGGCTGGAGTCAGGCGTGGGAGTCTTGGTCTTCGAGGAAAAAACGTCTCCGAAAAAGGGGATCGCCAATCGCGATCCTCAGCCGATCAGCTCTGGATCGGCCCAGTCGGGCAAAGGATCGGATCCGGCTTGCTTGTCGGCTGCGTGCACGACGCGGCCATGACTTCCAGCCGCTCGTGAGACAGCACCTGAGGCCGGCGGTACGGCCGGCGACGTTCGGAAATCCTGTCCGAATCCGAGTGCAAAAGATCTAATGAATCACGATGGGCCATGGTGAAGTCTCATTCCTTACAGTCACAATGACGACGTCCAGCCGCGGAGGCGAGCCTCGATTGGCCAGCCGGACGGCCGTCGACATCGGAAGACCACGCGAGCGAGGACTTGCGCGATCGACGAGCGATCGTCCGTCGACGCGCTGTCAGTGCCGCGAGCCCGCGATCGGCTGAACGCATCGACCTCGAGCGACTCGACGCTGCGCTAGAAGCCCTACCCGACGAGGAAATCGCCGAAGCGGACGGATTGGAGAGCGAAAAGGAGAGAAGAGACCGGACCTCAAGCGGCCCGGAGGTGCGACGGCGAATCGTCGACACGAGCGGCCAGGACGCGAGGCGGTTCAAGATGAGGAAACGTCCGGAAGTCATTTGAGAATTCCTCGCGCGCCCGAACCGCCGGTCCGAGGAGACGCTCGACGGCGGTCGAATCGACCTCCGACGGAGGCCCCGTCGATGCGCTAAACTAGCATAAAGACGTGCACAGCGCACGACGCGGTCAGTGAGCAGGGCAATCGGTCAAGCAGAATGAGATTTTCGGACGTCATCGGCAAATCTTGGGACGATAACCGACTGTTCTCGGTTCTCGTCGAGCTGACGTATGCCTGCAATCTGAACTGCTTCTTCTGCTACAACGATCTCGGATTGCGCGGTCGCCCGCTGACCACCGAACAACATCTGCAGCTCTTCGACGACCTCGCTGAGATGCACGTCTTCCAGCTCGTGCTGACCGGCGGTGAGCCGCTGGCGCACCCGGACTTCTTCCGGCTCGGCGCGCGGGCCCGCGAGCTCGGCTTCGTCGTGCGGCTCAAGACCAACGGTCACGCGCTCGATCCTGCTCGCGCTCGTCGCGTACGCGACGAGATCGATCCCTTCATGGTCGAGACCAGCCTGCACGGAGCCCGCGCACAGACGCACGATCAGCAGACCCGCGTCGCCGGCAGCTTCGACACCCTCCTCGCCAACCTTCGCAGCGCCCGTGAGATCGGCCTGCGGCTGCGCCTCAACGCGACGCTGACGCGCTGGAACGAGAACGAGGTCGAAGAGATGCTGGATCTCGGCGCCGAGCTCGGCGTGCCGCTCCACATCGACCCCATCGTCACGCCGCGCGACGATGGAGATCAGTCGCCGCTCGAGATCTCACCGTCGGCGGAGTCGGTGCGCCGACTGCTGGAGCTGCAGCGCGATCGCGGTCGTCAGGCTGCCGCCGCGGAAGCAGACGACCAAGAGTCTGTGCAGACCTTCGATGTCGGCCGCCAAGCGGACGACCTGCTGCCGCGCCACGCCCCGAAGAAGCACTGCGGCGCCGGCTCCGGCGGCGTGGCGATCGATCCCATGGGCAACGTCTTCCCATGCGTGCAGTGGCGCCGGCCCGTTGGCAACCTTCACGAGCAGTCGATCCGCGAGATTTGGCTCGGCTCGGAAGCGCTGGACGAGGTCCGCGACGCGACGGAGCAGGTCAAAGAGAAGCTGTCCGGCCTCGGTGCCTGGGGCTCGCGCCTCAACTTCTGTCCCGGTTCAGCGACCCAAGAAACCGGCTCGCCGCTCGGCATCTACGACTCGGCTCGCCGACGCGCTGACGCCGCCACTTCGATACTCGACGAGCCGCCGCCGACGTCTCAGGAGGATCCGGAGCGCCCGGCGCGCCGTCCTCTTCTTCCCGTGGTCGGCTGAGACCGGCCCCCTCCCCTCGCTTTCTCACCGTGCCCGCCGCCGTCCTCGCTGTCGATCAAGGAACGACTGGCACCACCGCCGTTGTCCTCGGCCCGGACGGCTCGGTGTTGTCGCGCGCCTACCGCGAGCTGCCGCAGCATTTCCCCCAGCCGGGTTGGGTCGAGCACGATCCGGAACAGATCTGGCGCAGCGTGGTCGAGGCGATCACGGAGACGATCGCCCTGGCGCCGATCGCCGCGAGAGATCTGGCTGCCCTCGGCCTGACCAATCAGCGCGAAACAACGGTGGTCTGGGAGCGCGCCAGCGGCCGGCCGGTCTACCCGGCGATTGTTTGGCAGAGCCGGCAAACGGCGGAGCTCTGCCGGCAGCTGGAGCGCGACGGGCATGCCGAGAACGTGCAGCGGCGCACCGGATTGGTGATCGACGCCTACTTCTCCGGCACCAAGGTGCGCTGGATTCTCGATCGAGATCCGACGCTGCGCCGACGCGCCGAGCGTGGTGAGCTGTGTTTCGGCACGGTCGACTCGTGGCTGCTGTGGCGACTCACGGCCGGCGCCGTTCACGCCACCGATCCGACCAACGCCTGCCGCACGCTGCTCTTCAACATCCATCGCCAAGCGTGGGACGACGACCTCCTCGAGCTGCTGGCGGTGCCGCGGGCCATGCTGCCGAAGGTCGCGCCGGCGAGCGCACATCGCTTCGGAGAAACAGCTGCCGTCGACGGCCTGCCGGCCGGCGTGCCGATCGCCGGCATCGCCGGCGACCAGCAGGCGGCCCTCTACGGCCAGGGCTGCCACACAGTCGGTGCGGCCAAGAACACCTACGGCACGGGATGCTTCTTGGTGATGCACACCGGCGACGCGCCCGCGGAAACAGAAAGCGGCCTGCTGACGAGCCTGGCGTGCGATCCCAGAGGAGAGCCGGCCTATTGCCTTGAGGGCTCGATCTTCTCCACCGGCTCCTCGGTGCAGTGGTTGCGCGACGCCATGGGCCTGATCGACGACGCGGCGCAAAGTGAAGCGCTCGCGCGTTCCGTCGAGGACACGGCCGGCGTGTATATGGTGCCGGCGCTCTCGGGTCTCGGCGCCCCCTATTGGGATATGGACGCGCGCGGGATGATCTGGGGCCTAACCCGCGGCAGCGGCCGCGCGCACGTCGTCCGGGCGGTTCTCGAGTCGATCGCCTATCGCAGCCGCGATGTCTTGGATCTGATGAGCGAGGAAGCCGGCTGCGACCTCGAGAAGCTCCGTGTTGACGGCGGCGCCTGCGCCAATGACTTCCTGATGCAGTTCCAGGCCGACATCACGGCAGTTCCGATCGAGCGGCCGCGAATGATCGAGACGACCGTGCTCGGCGCCGCCTTCTTGGCCGGGCTCGAGGTCGGATTCTGGAGCGATCCGAGCGAGCTCGACGCGGCGCGCCGTCTCGATCGACGCTTCGAGCCGGCGATGGACGTCGAGCGGCGTGAGGCGCTCTACGCCGGCTGGCGCGAGGCGGTCGAGCGAGCCCTCAGCCGTTCGTGATCTGAGCCTCGCTCATCGGCGCGGGACAGGCCCAGAGCGGTCGCCGGCGACAGCAGAGCAGGCATCTCCCTTCCTTCCGCCAGCATCCAGTCGAGCGCCGCTGGCAGACGCCGAGCCCAGGCCCGTTCCGAATGCGTGCCGTCCGGGTCGACGACGACTCGGAGATCAACTTCATCTCGGAAGCCGAGGGCCTCGAGCTGCGTGTGGACGCGATCGATCGAGCGCACATAGCGCCGAGAGCCGAAATGAATCGGCATGCCGCGGCGAGGCCGTCCGCGCTCGGCCGTTCCGACATCGAGGTAGATCCGCTGACCCGGCGTCAAGCGCTGTCGGCGAAGCCAGCCGAGGATGGCGCGACGGGCGAACCAGATCGACGGCGAGAGAGCGGCGCAGCCGTCGAAGAGATCTGGCCGCCGAAAATGGCTCCATAAGCTGACCAACCCGCCGAGCGAGGAGCCGACGAGCCGGATGCGACCGGGCACCACCCAGCGTTCGTTGGCCAGAACCGAGAGCACCGATCGCTCGAGGGCGTCGAGATAGACCTCGGCGCCACCGCCACCATGGCGCGGGTCGACGAACGGCGTGTACTCGTCGATGCGCCGGCGTCCGCCGTTGGCCACCGCCACCGCCACCGCCGGCCGGCGATGCTCAGCCAAAGCGCCGAGCGGTGTCGCGGCGCGCCAGGAGCCGGCGAAGCTGGTCGAGTCCTGGAAGACGTTCTGGCCGTCGTGGAAAAGAAGCGTCGGCAGCCCGTCGCCTGGCCTGAACCCCGGCGGGCACCAGATCCACACCTGCCGTGGTGGTTGATCGGGCCAGCTCGCCTGCCACTCCAGCAGGCGGCCAGGACCACCCCAAGGCTCGACCGGCCGGGGCGAGAACGCCGACCGCGCCAGGATCGAAGGTGCAATCTGAGCCGGCGGCACCGACGCCCTCATTGCGCATCCTCCGCTCGGCAACCGCGCCCGGGGTAGGCTTCCCACCGACATGGCTCTCCCCTCATGGCTCTCGCCGCCCTGGCGTGGTCTCGCGCTGCAGGACGCAACGACCGCGTTTGGCTCCCAGGCGCTCACCCGGCGCCGAACGACGTCGGAGCGGACAAGCCATGACGGCCTTCGATTGGTGGCGCGGACCTGGATGCCGGAAGAAGGCGCGTCGCTGCATGCCGTTGTTGTCATCGCTCACGGGCTGAGCGAGCACGGCGATCGCTACGGCCGCCTGGCGTCCGTTCTTACCGATCGAGGCTTCGCCGTGACGGCTCCGGATCATCGCGGCCACGGTCTCAGCGGCGGGCGTCGCGGCCATGTTGCCAACACCGACGTCTATCGACGCGACCTGGCGCTCCATCTCGCCGATGCACGACGCACCTTCCCCACCCTCCCGCTCGTCCTCTACGGCCACTCGATGGGCGGCGTGATCGCTCTCGATACAGTCCTCTGGCTGCAGGATCGCCTCGACGCCGGGGACGCGGTCGGCGACATCGACCCGCCGCCGTCCGTCGACGGCCTCGCTGTCTCGAGCCCGGGCCTTGGCACGCACGCTGACATCCGCCCCTCCGACTGGCTGCATCGCGCGTCGACTCTGCTGTCGCGCTTCGCCCCCTGGCTGTCCGTGCCGACCGGCATCGACCCTCAATTCATCAGCCGAGATCCGCGCGTGGTGGCCGATTTCGAGAGCGACCCGCTGGTCAACCGGCGCGTGACGCCCCGCTGGTATACGAGCTTCCTCGCCATGCGTCGGCGGATCCGCCACCGCGCCGCCGATCTGCGCCTGCCGACGCTCTTGATGCAGGCAGGAGGCGATCGCATCGTTCAGCCGGAGGCCGCCCGTCGCTTCGCGGAGTCGAGCGCGGGCCGCGTCGCGTATCGAGAATTCGCAGGACTTGCCCACCAGCTTCATGACGAGCCCGAGAGGGCCGAGGTCTTCGCCGTGATCCTCGCTTGGCTCGACGAGCAGATCCTCAGCGTCGCCGGCTGACCGCCGGCCGACTGTGACGATCGAGCCTCAGAGGCTCGCGTCGAGATGGTCGAGCTCGCGCACCAGATCGTCGACGAAATGATCCGGATCGTCGAGGATCGCCACATCGCTGAAGATGCCGATGCGGACGTCGCCCGAGAAGCTGAGAATCGAGATGCCGAGGCCGATGTCGGCCCGCTGCGGGACCCAAAAGAGCATGCCTGAGACTTTCCTGCCGGCGATCCGCAGGGTCTCGACCGGTCCGGGGACGTTGCTCAACACGGCCGTCGCTTTGCGCGCATAGAAGTCGATGATGCGGCGGCTGACACCGCGCGGCAGGGTCTTGAGCATCATGGTGGCGGCGCCGAAATAGATCATCGGCTGAGCCGACTCCTTGAGCGCCGTGGTGCGTCGGTGCACCTCGCGCAGACGCTCCCGGGGATCGGTGATGGGCACCGGCAGGTCGACGAACGCAGCGGCGAAGCGATTCTCCATCTTCGGCTGAGCGCTCGCCGACCGCACGTTGACCGGCATCGAGACGCGCACCTCGTCGACGGTTTCGCCGCGCCGGCGCGCGAGGCGCGCGAACGCGCCAGACACCAGGGTGAGCAGCACATCGTTGACCGTCACGCCCTGACGATTCTTCAGATCCTTGATCCGATCGAGCGGGATCGCCGGCGTCCACGCCACGCGCTTGGTCCCCGACAGCGGCTCGCCGTGGAAGATGCTGCGATCCGCCGGACGGACCGCCTGCGACACGAGCAGCGGCAGACCGGCGAGCGCCGCCTTGCCGATCACCTTCCACATCGAGCCACGGGTTCCGCGGGTGGCCACCTGCTCGGTCGTCGACTCGCGGTCCATCAGCGAGAAGATCACCGGCATCAGCGCCACGCCGTCGCCTAGGACGTGGTGCATTCGACAGACGATGGCCGAGCTCTCTTCGCCGTATTCCTCGACAAATTGCAGTTGCCACGGCGAGCGGTCGTCCGGCAACGGGTCCCCGGCGATGCGCCCGATGTAGTTCTGCAGCTGCTCCTTGGTCCGCAATTCGAGATCGAGCGGGAAGATATGCCGCGCGAGATCGAACCCGTCGTCATCCAGCCAGTGCGGCTTGCCGCCGACGTTGACGATCTTCTTGCGAAAGCGCGGATAGCGCTGACCGCCGCCGGCCTGCATCACCCGCTCGTCCCAGACTTCGCGGAAGGCCTCGACCGGCATGCGCTCGAACGTCGACACCGAATGGATGATCATCCGGTTGGAGTCGCTGTCCTGCAGCCAAACCCCATCGTGATCGGACACCGGCTCGAGAACGCGCGGCGCCGCGGCGTCGGCGCCCACCTGGCGCGCCTCGCTCAGCGCCGCCACGGAGCGTCTCCTCGCGCTGCGGACCACGGATGGAATGGCTGCCGCGGACGCTGCCACGACACGTCGGATCTGGACCGGAAGCCAATCTTGGGCATGATGCCGCAGGCTAGCAGATGGTCTTGCGTCAGCGGCCGCCGACCTGTGATCTCAATGCAAGTCGCCGTGCGGCGCGATCGCTCGCCCCCCGCGCGGGGTGTCGATCTCAAATCGGAAGGCGCCAAGAATCGACGACCGTTGCGATCCACTGCTGCCCGCTCACGGCGCGGCCGCTGCGGCTCGCTCCACCTGCTCCACCCAGCGCACCAGCTCCGCCTCGAGGCGTTGGCGCTGCGTCGGATCTGAGGTCACATCGACCGCACGATCAAAGGCCGTGATCGCTTCTTCGTAGGCGCGCTGAGCGAACGCCCGGCGGGCCGCAAGCAGCCATCGATGGCGTTCGACCTCCTCGCGCGCCCGATCCGCGACCTCCTCGGAGGTCAGGCGCCGAAGCTCACCCTCGACCAGTCGACGGGCCGCCGCGATCTCCTCGAGTGCCAGCAGCGCCCGGATTTCCAGCAGAACCGGCTGCGGGCGATCGGGAGCCGCTTCCCGCGCCTCGAGAGCGGCGCGCCTCGCTGCCGAGCCGTCACGGCGCGCCAAATGGGCCAACCCGAGAAGGTGCCAGGCCTCGGCATAGCCCGGATACGCTTCAGCGGCCTGCTCCAGCAGCGGCTTGGCATCCTCGAGCCGGCCGCGCCGCAAGGCATGGCGACCGGCGAGAAGCAAAGGGAGCGGCCGGTCGAGGCCGCGCGCCACCGCGTCCTGCCAGGCGACGTCGGCTTCGTCAAGGCGCCCGGCGATCGCCCAGCGCGTCGCCTGACCGATCGCCGCCTCTGCATGCTCGGGCTCGATCGCCAAGGCGAGGTCGAAGTGGCGGCCGGCCCGCTCCTGTGCTCCGACCAGCAGCGCCAGCTCGCCCAGGCGCGTCAGCACGTCCGCCGGCTCGACCGGGCGCAGACGCACGTCGGCGGTCGCCGGGCCGCCAAGGTCGATCGTCGCCGACGGCAGCGTGCCGGCGAGGTAGGCACGCAGCACTTCCTCGAGCTCGCCGACATCGAGATCGAACGCCTCGTTGAGGGCATCTTCGGGGTCGTCGCCGAGCGCCACCAGGATCAAAAAACCGGCGAGTTGATCCAGGCGCTCCGGACCGCTCGACAGCAGGTAGTGCGCCAACAGCCACGAAACGGCGTAGAAGCGACCGACCTCCCGCGGCCCGTGAACGCGCGCCTCGCCTGAGTCGGCGGCCAGCACGCCGGCCAGATCGAGCTCCGGATCGCGCCCCAGCCACTGCAGGTGTCGCTCGACCGGCTGACCCACTCGAGCGCGGCCGTCGTTGTCCATCTCGAAGGTGCTGTAGTACTCCGCCAACCCCTCGTTGAGCCACAGCGGCGCGCCGGGGATGTTGTGCGTCACCAGATGGTGGGTGTATTCGTGCAGCACCACCGGCCAGGCACCTGCTGCGTGCGCTCCGACATCGAGCGTCAAGATGTTGGCCTCGGGGCGCGCGCCGAACTGGCCGAGAATGCGTGTTCCCTCGCCGTCGGCGCGCGTTTTATAAGGCGAGAACGACTCGCCATCGCGGAACGCGACGAGCACCGTCGGCGCCGGCGAGCGCAGATCGAAGCCATCCGCCAGGCGGGAAAAGAGCGTCCGGAAGGCCTCGAGACGCACGACGGTTTCGGTGGCGATCGCCGGCTCCGCGTTGGACAGCACCGCGAAGTGCCGGCTCTCGGCCTCGATCCATCGATCGAGATCGTCCGGCTGCGCCTCGACGGGACCGTTCAAGACAGCCCACAAGATCGCGCCGAATACCAGGATCGACAGGCGAAGCGTCGTCATGTCAGCAGCTTACCCCGTCGTCTTCCGGTATATTCCGGCGAACCCGCTGATCGACCGAATGCAGGAGGACCTCGCGTGTCCAACGGATCCCAAGCGCCGCCGCCCCCTCCCCCTGGACCGAGCGCACCCCCCGCCGCTCCCGCCGCCCCTTCGTATGCGCCGCCTCCGCCGGCGAAAAAGGAAGGGCTGCCGACCTGGGCCAAGATCGGCCTCGGCTGCGGCTGCCTCGCGCTGCTCGTCGCCGCCGCCTTGGTCGCCACCTGCACGGTAGGAGTCAAGAAGGCCGTCGAGAAGGTCGAGGGCGACCCCGGCTGGCTGGCCGAAATGGCGATCAACGCCAACCCGGAACTCGAGGTCGTCGACCGAGATCCCGACGCCGGCACCTTCACCATCCGGAACACCACGACCGGCGAAACACAAACCCTCGACTATTCGGAGATCGCCGAAGGCAAGTTCCGCATGGAGGGCTCGGACGGCGAGACGTTCGAGATCAACGCCGCAGAGGCCGGCGAGACGGGCGGCATGACGATCCGCACCGGCGACGGCGAGACGCGCATCGGCGGCGATGCCGCAGGCGACATGCCGAGTTGGGTGGTGCTGCTCGATGGCGCCGAGTCGACGCAGGTGGTCTTCTCCGCCAGCCAAGGTGGCAAGCAGACCGGCATGCTCAACCAACAGGTGGCGGACGATATCGACGCTCTCGACGCCCGCCTGCGCAGCCAGCTCGAGGCAGCCGGCTTCACCATCGAGCGCTCCGAGCTGACCAGCGGCGAGGGCAAGAACATCGGCCTGCGCGCGAAGCGCGACGACCGATCGCTGACCTACGCCCTGACCCGCTCGGCCGCCAACGAGCCGGTGGCGGTGATGATCACCTACGAGGGTCCGTGACCCTCGAGGCGCCGAGCGCGTGACGGTGTGGGTCACCCTCGCCGCGGCGGTGGCGCCTAGCGTCGCACTGGCCGCGGCGATCGTCTGGGCTGAGCGGCGACGCAAGGCGAGAACGCAAGCGATCGAGCAGCAGCTCGAGGCGCTGGCGCACGAGCTGCACGCGCGCGCCGAAGCGGCAGATCGCCGCGCCGACGATCTGTCGCGCGCGCTCGAGCGGCTGACCCATCGATGCGCCCGCTTGGCTCTGCGCCAGCGGGTCTTGGGCGTCGAGGCCCTCGTGGCCAGCGGCCGCGACACCGGCCGCCTGCCGACATCGACAGCGGAGCGTCTTGCTGCGACCTCGGCGCGCTGGCGCGCCGAGGTCGACGAGATGGCTTCGTTCTCCGCCTGATCGAAGTCTCGATCGACATGCGCTTTGCGATCGACATCGCCGGCCTCGCGGCCGTCGACGGCATCGGTACCTTCACGCGCGAGACGACCCGCGCCCTGCTGCAGAGGCGTCGAGACGTCGACGGCGCTCGCTCCGCCTGGGCGCTGGTCGACCTGCGCGGCGGCCTGACGCGGACTCACGTCGAGACGCTCCTCCCCGCGGCGCTCCTCGACGGGGTGGAGGTGCGAGTCGCCGAGCGTCTCGATCCGCATCTCGACGCGCGCCTCGACGCGACCTTTGATCCGGCGTGCCTGGAGAACATCGACGCCGTCCTCGCCACCTCCTGGACGCGACCGGCCGGTCTGGCGACGCCCTGCGTCTTCGTGGCCTACGATCTGACCTTCCTTTCGCACGCGTCCATGCACACGCTCGAGAATCGCGTGCACTGCCTCGAGGGCTGCCTGCAGGCGATCCTGCACGACGATCGCTTCCTCACCATCTCGCACGACGCGGCGCGTGCCCTAGAGAAGGAGCTGGGGCTCGAGACGTCGCGGATCGCGGTCGCGCATCTGGCCGCGCCAACGGCGCTCGCGCCGTCCGCCGACTCCCGCGCTGCCGAGCCGGGCTCGTCCGAGCCCGACGACTCCGGCTACATCCTGGCGGTCGGCACGCTCGAGCCTCGGAAGAACCTCCTCCGCCTCGTCAGGGCCCACGCAGGCCTCCCACGCTCGCTGCGCCAGCGTTTTCCCCTGTGGATCGCCGGCGGCGGCGGCTGGCGCAACGCGGAGCTGCTGGCCGCGCTCGAGGCGGCTGAAGACGACGGGACCGTTCGCCGCCTGGGCCGGGTCGACGACGCGACCCTGACGGAGCTCTATGCCGGCGCCTCGCTCGTTGCGTTCGTGTCGCTGGCCGAAGGCTTCGGCCTGCCGGTGGCCGAGGCGATGGCGCATGGCGTGCCGGTTCTCGCCTCCGACCTGCCGGTCCTGCGCGAGGTAGCGACCGACACCGCGGCCCATTTTGTCGATCCGCAGGACGTCGAGGCGATCGGGGCCGGCCTGAGGCAACTGCTCGACGATCCGTCCCGACGGCGGGAGCTGGCCACGGCGGGCCGGACGCGGGCTGCAGAGCTTTCGTGGGACGCCGTCGCCGAGATCGTCTGGGAGCAGCTCGTCGCCAGCGTCCCGGCGAGCTGATCGTCGCAACACCTCACCCTTCAGACGTCCTCGCCACCGCACTCTGCCGCTGACCGATCGGCCCGCCGCCCCGATCGCCAGTCGACCGGCAGCAGGCCGGCCTGCGTGATACCTTGCCCGCCGCGCCGACGACCGGCCGCACTCTGGTCGACCCGCGCCCGGCAGCTTCCGATCGACCTCCGAAGATCGACCCTTCTCGCGATGACGCCGCTCGCCGCCTGCACGATCGTCTCCGCCAACTACCTCAGCTTCGCTCGGGTGCTGGCGCGCTCCTTCCGACGCCACCAGCCGGACGGCCGCTTCGTCGTGCTGCTCGTGGATCGCGTCGATGGCCGCTTCGATCCTGCCGACGAGCCCTTCGAGGTCATCGAGATCGAGGCCCTCGCCGACCGGGTCCCGAACCTCCGGCAGTTTCTCTTCCAGTACACGCTGCTCGAAGCGAACACGGCGATCAAGCCGTTCTTCCTCGAGCATCTCTTCGAGACGCTCGGCGTCGACAAGCTCGTTTACTTCGATCCGGACATCTGGATTCTCGGCTCGCTTGAGGCGCTCTCGTCGCAGCTCGAGCGCGCTTCGGTCGTCCTCACCCCGCACCTCGATGCGCCGATCAGCGATGGTGCCTACCCCGGCGAACAGGCCATTCTGCAGTCGGGCACCTACAACCTCGGCTTCGTCGGGCTGCGCGGCGATGCGGTCGGTCGCGCCCTCCTGCGCTGGTGGCAGGAGCGCCTGTGGGACCGCTGCGTCGTGCGCATCGATCAGGGTCTCTTCGTCGACCAGAAATGGATGGACCTGGTGCCGGGCCTGTTCGAGAACGTCGAGGTGCTGCGCGATCCGGGCTACAACGTCGCCTATTGGAATCTGCATGGCCGCGCGGTCGACGTGTCGGCCGGCCACGACGCGAACGGCGTCCTACAAGCCGTCGTCGCCCGTCGCGGGAGCGACGAGCCACCGTCACCCCTCGTGTTTTTTCACTTCAGCGGCATCCAGCCCGACAGTCTCGAGGGCGTTTCGAAGCACCAGGACCGGTTCACGCTGGCGCAGATCGGCGATGCGGCGGCCCTTTATCGGCACTATCGCGATCGCCTGATCGAGGAGGGATTTCGCGACCATCGAGGCTGGGGTTACGCCTTCGGCAAGTTCTCAAACGGCATCGCCGTGCCGGACGCGGCGCGGGCCCTCTACCTCGAGGCCGACGCAGCGCGCCGGCACCGCTTCGGCGATCCCTTCGAGGCCGAGGGCGACCGCTCGTTCTTTGCCTGGATGAACGCGCCGGTGGGCGGCGGGATGTCGCGCCTCCTGGTGCACCTGGCGCAGCTCCGTCCCGACCTGCGGGCGACGTTCGCCGATCCGGCCGGCGCCGACGCGGCGGCCTATGCTGTCTGGCTGCGCGACATGGGCCCGGCGCATCTCAAGATCGATCGACGGCTGCTCGACGGCCTCGTCGAGGCGCCCGAAGCACCGACGACGGTCGTCGGCCTCGGCAAGAGGATCGCGCGGCGCGCCTTCAAGTCGCCGCCGGCGCAGCTTGCCAAGGCGGCGGTCAAGAAGGCCCTCGGCCCCGAACGGTTTCGGGCGCTCAAGCGGCGACTCAAGCCGCCGCCACCCGCTGATCCTGTCGCCGGGCCGGCGGTCGACCCATCCCTGCCAGACGTCGAGCGCGTCGGCCTGAATGTCGTCGGCTACCTGCGGGCCGAAACCGGCATGGGCGAGGCCGGACGCTCGATGGTGCAGGCCGCCGAGGCAGCCGACCTGCCGGTGTCGCCTCACGCGCTCGAGCTAGGCGTCGTTGCCCGCCAGGCGGAAGCGGCCTACGCCGACGCGACCAGTGACTTCTCGTTCGACATAAATCTCCTGGTGGTCAACGCCGATCAGGTCGAGCCGGTGTGCGCTCATCTCGGCGAGGACGTCGTTGGCGGGCGCTATAACGT
>JBCBCF010000102.1:0-13924 GCA_038530905.1 Acidobacteriota bacterium | reverse complement strand
CAGCGCCTACAGCCGACAGATCGACTTCGCCCGGTTCCGCGAGATCGCCGACGCCTGCGGCGCCCTCTTGATGGCCGACATCGCACACATCGCCGGCCTGGTCGCCGCGGGCGTCCACCCATCGCCCGTGCCGCATTGCGATGTCGTGACCACCACGACCCACAAGACGCTCCGCGGCCCGCGCTCCGGCCTCATCCTGTGCCGGAAGAAGCACGCGAAAGCCATCAACCGCGCGCTGTTCCCCGGCATTCAGGGCGGGCCGCTGATGCACATCGTGGCCGCCAAGGCGGTGGCCTTCCGCGAGGCGACGACGGACACGTTTCGCGCCGATCAGGAACGCACGGTGGACAACGCCCGGGCCCTGGCCGCCGGCCTCGAGCGGCGTGGCTTCCGCATCGTCTCCGGCGGCACGGACAACCACGTGTTCTTGGTCGACGTCGGCTCGAAGAGCCTGACCGGCAAGATCGCCGAGGGAGCCCTCGAGACTGCCCGCATCACGGTCAACAAGAACACGATTCCCTACGACCCCAATCCACCCCTCGTCGCTTCGGGTGTGCGTCTCGGAACCCCGGCGCTGACCACGCGCGGCATGGGGCCGGACGCGATGGCCGAGGTCGCGGATCTGATCGCCGACGCGCTGGACGTCGTGGACGACGGGGAAGCGCTGGTCACGGTCGGCGAGCGAGTTCGGCAGCTCGCCGAACGCTTTCCGCTCTACGCCGACCTGCCCTGAACGGGTCGGACGGAGCCTTCAGGGCGCGCTCGGCACCCCGAAGCGCTGGCGCAAGCTGCGGCGGAGCGCACCGACAAGGTAGATCGAGCCGCAGATCGCCAGCGTCCGATCGGCTGCGAGACGGTCAAGAGCACGCTCGAGCGCCGCGTCGGCGTCGTCCAGCACGTCCGCCGGACGGTCGATCAGCGTCAGCCAGGCGCGGGGATCGGTGGCTCGCGAGCTGCGCGGCCGGGTGAGGACGATGTCGTCGGTCACCGCCGCCAGAGTCGGGAGCATGGTACCGATCGCTTTGTCGCCGACGGCGCCGAAGAGCAGATTCGGTGGCTCTGGAAGGTCGCCGAGAAAAGCAGCCACCGCCGCGGCGCCGTCGGCGTTGTGTGCGACGTCCAGCAGCACCCGCCGGCCATCGGGCAGATCGACCCATTCGAGCCGCCCCGGCCAGCGACAGGCGGCGACGCCTTCGATCACCGCCTGGCGGTCGATCGAGAGAACTCCGGCGGCATCGAGATGCTCGGCGGCGCGCACGGCAAGCGCCGCGTTGCGCTGCTGGTGGCTCCCCGGCAGGTGGTCGAGGACGAGATCGTAACGGTCGACGGGCGTGTGCAGGCGCAGGCGTTGGCGACGCGGGGAGACCTCCAGCGGCTCCAGGCGCACTGTCTGCTCCAGCCGTTCGAGTGCGGCGCCGGCGGCCCGCGTCGTGCGTTCGAACGCGGCCGCCACCTCGGGTTCGTCACCCCAGCCCAGGAGCGGCCGGCCGGCACGGCAAATCGCCGCCTTCTCCCCCGCGATGGCGCCCAGGGTCGAGCCGAGCTGCTTCTGATGGTCGAAGCCGATCGAGGTCACCAATCCGAGCACGGGCTCCGACGCGTTGGTCGCGTCGAGGCGGCCGCCGAGTCCCACCTCCATGACCGCCAGGTCCAGGTTTGCCGCGCGATAGGCGCCGAAGGCGGCGAGTGTGAAGGCCTCGAAATAGGTCGGCGCCTCGGCCCCGGATCGCTGCGCAACGTCGAGAATCTCTTCGAATCGAGCGAAGAGGTCGTCGTCGTCGATCGCGCGGCCGTCGAGCACGATGCGTTCGAGCGGCGATTCGAGATGCGGCGAGGCAAATCCGCCGACCCGCGCGCCGGTGGCGCGCGCGATCGACGCGAGCAATGCCGCCGTCGATCCTTTGCCGTTGGTGCCCGCCACCAGCACCGTCGGCGTGGCAAGCTGTGGCGAGTCGAGCTCGATCAGCAGGCGGCGGATGCGCTCGAGACCGAGCTTGACGCCGAAATGCTCTAGCCGATCGAGGAGCGCCTGCGAGCGCAACGAGGGCTCGGCTGATGACTGCATTAGGCTGTGTGGCACAGCCGGTCGGTTCGTTGACGCCGGCCGGCAGAGATTAGGAGGCGCGCGCCCTCTCGAGGTGGGCGCCGAGATGGCGTAAGCAACGCGCCAGCGTTTGCTTGAGTTCGCTGCGCGGCACGACGGCGTCGAGGAAGCCCTTCTGGAGCAAGAACTCGGCGCGCTGGAAGCCGTCTGGCAGCTGCTGGCGCAGCGTCTGCTCGATGACGCGCGGGCCGGCAAAGCCGATGAGGGCTCCCGGCTCGGAGAGATTGACGTCGCCGAGCATGGCGAACGAGGCGGTGACGCCGCCGGTAGTGGGGTCGGTGAGAACCGACAGATAGGGAAGCCGGGCGCGACGCAGCTGAGCGAGCGCGGTCGAGATCTTCGCCATCTGCATCAGCGACAGAATGCCTTCCTGCATGCGGGCGCCGCCGGAGGCTGAGACGACGATCAGCGGCACTCGGCGCCGGATCGCTTCCTCGCAGGCGAGGGTGACCTTCTCGCCGACCACCGAGCCCATCGATCCGCCCATGAAGGCGTAGTCCATCACCGCCAGCATGACGGGAAGACCCTCGATCGAGCCGGCGTAGACGCGCAGCGCATCCTTGGCGGCAGTCTTGCGCTGGTATTGCTTGATCCGGTCGCGGTATGGCTTCGTGTCCTTGAAGCCAAGCGGATCCGTCGGGCCGAGATCGAGAAAGAGCTGGTCCCAGCCTTCGTCGAGCAGCAGCGCGACCCGCTCCTCGATCGAGATCCGGAAGTGGTGGCCGCATTGGGGCTGGGGGCAGACCTGATGTGTCGCCTCGAGGTCGCGTGAATAGACCTCGTCTTTGCAGGATCGACATTTGACCCACAGCCCTTCCGGCACCGGGCTGCGTGGCCGGTCGTCGCGAACCGGCTTCGGCTGCTTGCGCTTGCGGAACCAGGGCACTGCGGGGCTCAGTCGTCGAGGTCGTCGTCGTCGTCCTCGTCCTCGAGCTCGTTGGGCACGCCGAGGCGCATGCAGGCGGCGTCGTACATGGCGCGCGCGGCCTTCTTGCCGTTCTGCAGCTCGGCGAGGCGGTCCTTGACCTTCGCCAGTTCTTCTTCGATCTGGCGATCGAGATCGGTGATTTCCTGGCGGGTGACGTTCAGGGTGTTCTCGTAGAACTTGCGCTGCTGTTCATTCATCGACATAGCGTTCGATCCTTCCAATCGGTGACGCGCCCGTTGTCGGGCTCGGGGCTGGCCGGAAAACTCGGCGAGGATACTGGCCGGAGGCGCGCAGCCGCAAGCGCGCGCTGGTTGGCTGGCTTAGCTGTCGCCGCCGCTGTCGGTCTCGGCACCCTGACGGCGGACGCGCTCGATCTCCTGCTCCAATCGCTGCCGCTCGGTCTCGAAGTCGGCCTCGATCGATTCGCGGCGGTTGCGCATCTCTTCGTCGATGATTTGGCGGAGGGCCTCTTCATCGTCTGCGGTCGGCTCGCTCGCCGTCGCGCCGTCGGTCGTGGCATTGTCGCCGGCGACTGCATCGTCGCCGGCGGTTACGCCGGCGTCTGTCGCGTCTTGTGGCCCGGTCGCTTCCGCGTCCACTGCCTGTGGATCCGCTGGTGCGGGTTCCGGAGTCGATGCCTCAGCGGCCGGCGTCGTGTCTACCGGTGTTGGAGGCACGGTTGTCGGAGTCGCTGGCGCCGTGGTCGCGGGAGTCGAGGTGCTGTCGCCGCCGGAGGTCAGCAGGAATCCGGCGCCCGCCAAGGCCAACAGAGCCAGCAGGCCGAGGGCGACCCAGAGCCAAGTCTTGGAGCGCTTGGCGGCATCGGCGGCAGGTGGCGCGGTCGCTGTCTCGGCTGCGCCGCTCGCCGAGTCGGCGGCAGCTGGCTCGATCGTGTCGGCGGCCAGAGCGGCGGCCACTGCGGGCTCCGCTCGACGCCGTTCCGGGGCCGCGGTCGCGGCATCCGGCGCCGAGCCGGCGGCAGATGCTGCTGCTTCGCCGGTGCTCGGGCGCTGGGCGCCAACACCGAACACGGCGCGCATATAGGTCGACAGGTCGTTCTGGCCGGGCACCGGCTTCGACGCCTCGAGAACCTTCGCGATGTCGCGCTCCATGGCGCCGGCTGTCTGATAGCGGTCGTCCGGCTTCTTGGCCAGGGCTTTGAGCGTGATCCGATCGATCTCCGGTGACAGCGACGGCGCCAGCTCGCTCGGCGCCTGCACGCGGCATTCGCGGACCGCGTCGAGCACGCCCAGCTCGCTGTCGGCCTGGAAGAGCTTGCGGCCGGTCAGCGCCTCGAACATCACCGCGCCGAGCGAGAAAATGTCAGAGCGCGCGTCGACGTCTTTGCCCCAGGCCTGTTCCGGCGACATGTATTGGAGCTTGCCCTTGAGCGCGCCCATTTGGGTTTCCGACGCCTTCGCGACCGCCTTGACGATCCCGAAGTCGCAGAGCTTGATCTCCCCCTCGGTGCCGATCAGCACGTTCTGCGGCGAGACATCGCGATGGACCAGACCCAACTCGCGATTCTCGAAGTCGCGCTTGCGGTGGGCGTAGTCGAGGGCGCGCGCAACGGCGGCGATGATCAGCAGCGCCAGACCGGCCGGCAATGGCTGCTCGGTCTGGCGCGCGGTCGCCAGGATCGTGCGGAGATCTTTGCCGTCGACGTACTCCATGGCGATGAAGAACGCATCGTCGACTTTGCCGAGATCGTAGATCTGGATGATGTTGTTGTGCGTGAGCTGCGCCGCCAGCTTGGCCTCGTCGATGAACATCGTGACGAAGTCGGAGCTGCCCGTGAGGTGAGAGAGGATCCGCTTGATGGCGACCGTCTTCTGAAATCCCTCGACGCCGCGCCGCCGCGCCCGCCACACCTCCGCCATGCCTCCGACCGCGACTCGCTCAAGCAGCCGGTAGTCGCCGAACGGTTGCCCCTCGCCGTGCTGATCACCGCGGATCTGCAGCACACCGTCAAGCGCCTGGCGTGGGTCGCTCTCCGGCGCCGGCTCCGAGCCAGGAACGTCCGAGCTCGGGGCGTCCACGCCGGAGGCTTCGGACGTGCCGTCCTGTGCCGGCGGCTCGAAGAAGAACGCATCGGTGAAGTCGGTCGGTGCACCCTGGGCTGCCGGTTCGACAGGAGCCGGCGCGTCGGCCGCAGTGGGTTCTGCCACCTCCGCGGTGTCGAGGCTCTCGAACGAGGTTGCCCAGGCCTCCGAGGCCGGGATATCTGCTGGCGGTGTTTCGGCAGCGTCGGCTGGCGTCAGCTGATCGAGATCGAGCGCCGGCAGGCGCACGGTCGAGAGCGCGTCGTTCGTCGCTCCGTCGAACGCCGCCGCGGCGAGCGGATCACCGACGCTCGGCGGCTGCGCAATCTGCGGTGCGGCGTCGGCGGGCGGCGGTCCGGGGCTCGGCGCCTCCGCCCACGCGTCGGCCGGATCGTGGATCGGCTCCAGGTCGAAGCTCGGCTGCGCCGTGGGCGTCGCGGTGGTCGGCGGGTCAGCCGTCGCCTGGTCGGTGGTGCCGAACGGTGTCGGCATGGGCAGCGACGGCACGTCGAACGCCGGCGGCGGGTCGAGGGCCGGTGGCTCGAAGCTCGCGCCATCGTCCAGTGGCGTCTGGCCCAGGAGTGGTGCCTCAAGAGTCGGCACTTGGAGCGGCGGCGGCGCCGACGGTGGCGCGCTGGACGGCCAAGCGGGTGCGGCCGGCTCGTTGAGGCCGCCGGCATCGGGCTCTGGCGTCGCCTCGGTCGCGACCGGCGCCGGCTGCTGGGGCGGTGCAGCGGGCGCTGCCGGTCGCGGCGCCTTGGTCTTGCGCGGTCGAGTGGGCAGCTCGAGCGACGAGAGCGTCTTGTCGAGCAGATCGTCGATCTCGCTGGCGCTCGGTGAGCGCTCTCTTCGCTTCGCCTTCGATGTCTTTCGCGGCTTCTCGAGCGCGATGGGCATGACGCCCGAGAGCGTTTCCTCTAGCTTCCGGTCGATGTCCGAGGTGTCGGTGACGGTCGCGCGCGGCGGCGACGTGGACGCGGTGTCGGTGCGGCCGGGCGCTCTCGGCGCCTGGACCTCGGCCTCGACCTCGGCGAGGACGTCGCCGAAGATCTCGGCAGAGGTCAGCTGGCCGACGTCCGCTCCTCCACCGGTGGTCTCAGAGCCTCTCAGCGCACGAGAGACCAGGGCCAGCAAATCCTCGTCGGCATAGGGCTTGCTCATTAGATGATCCGCCCCGAACTGCTCCGGGCTCGCCTGCTCGGCCACGGTCACCGGCAAGAGGACGACCGAGCCCGGCCCGCCCTGGCGACGCGAAAACTGCGACAGCAGCTCGCGCGAGCCTGGCAGGAGGCCGCTCATCAGGATCAGCGAGGGCGGCTCGGCAAGGGCCGCCAGACGGGCCGCCTCTCGATTGGTGGCGGTGGCGACCTGAAATCCGGCCGCGCGCAGCGAGCCGGAGATGCGCTGGCTATAACCAGCGTCTTGCTCGACGACTAGGATCGCGGACATCGGCTCAGCGCCCCGCGCCGGTCCGCGACGCCAGGATTGGGCGCGGCGGTCGCAAAGCGGTTCGGAACGGGGCTTCCTGTAAACTCAAGAGAGATCAACGTGGGCGCTGCGAGATGGTTGAAGCCCGTCGCGAACGGACGCGGCGGCGACCGGCATCGCGGTGGGTCGCGCCGCCGGAGTTCGAGCACCGGAGGCGTGCAACTGCCGACAGCTCGAGTCCCTCGCGAGACGAACGACGAAGGCCAGAACAGCGCCGTGCGCTAGGCGATCCGGCCTCGTGAGGAACCGACGGTCTGGATCGAGCCTGCGAATCAGGCTGCGGTCGCGCTTCCTCGTCGATGGCACGGACCGCTGGCCGCACGCCTGCATCTTGAGGAATCACCGGTCTCCTCTCGAAAAACTCGGAGACGATTGTACAGCACGCGACCGATGCGTCGCGACGGCACGAGGAATTCGCAATGGCTGGACACAGCAAATGGGCGAACATCAAGCGTCGCAAGGGCGCTCAGGACGCGAAGCGCGGCAAGATCTTCACTCGCCTCCTTCGCGAGGTCACGATCGCGGTGCGTCAAGGCGGTGGGGATCCCGGTGGCAACCCCAGGCTGCGCGCCGCGATTCAGGAATGCAAGGCGAACAACGTTCCGAACGACAAGATCGATCGCGCGATCAAGAAAGGAACGGGTGAGCTGGAAGGCGCGACGTACGAAGAGATCGTGTTTGAAGGGTACGGCCCGAGCGGCGTCGCGATGATGGTCGAAGCGACCACCGACAACCGCAACCGCACGGTCGGTGAGGTTCGCCACCTCTTCAACAAGCACGGAGGCAACCTCGGTGAGAACGGCTGCGTCAACTATCTCTTCGAGCAGCGGGGCCATTTCCAAATCGAGCCAGAGGGGATGAACGAGGAAGCCTTCATGGAGCTCGCCCTCGAGCTCGACGTGGCCGATATCGAGACCGAGAAGGGAGGCTACGAGATCTTCACCGAGCCCACCCGCTATCTCGAGATCCGCGAAGAGCTGTCCGAGCGCGGCGTCGCGGCGGAAGGCCAGCTGGCGCGGATTCCGAGCACCACGGTCGCGCTCGACGAAGGCTCCTTGCCGCAGGTTCTGCGCCTCATCGAGGCGATGGAAGAGCTCGATGACGTCGCCGCCGTGTGGGCAAATTTCGAGGCGGACGACGCACTGATCGAAGCGGCGTCGGCTTGACCGACAGCCGCCGCCCCCGGCCACTACGAGTGCTTGGGCTCGACCCGGGGAGCCGCTTCACGGGCTGGGGCGTGGTCGACTGCCAGGGCAGCCGCCTGCGGCCGATCAGCCACGGGCGCTTCGCGCTCGCCTCGGCCGGGGAGCTTCCTCGCCGTCTCGCCCGCCTCGATATGCAGGTCCGCGGCCTGATCGCCGAGCACGCGCCGGACGTCGCGGCGCTCGAGAGCTTGTTCCACGGTGTGAACCCGCGCTCGCTGATCGTCTTGGCCCAGGCGCGTGGTGTCCTGCTCGCCGCGCTCGCCCTTGCGGAGGTCGACGTGCGCGAGTACTCTCCCGCACAGATCAAGACATCCGTCACCGGCTTCGGACGCGCCGACAAAGACCAGGTCGGCCGCATGGTGCGGCAGATCCTCGGCCTTCGGTCGGATGAGTTGTCGCCCGACGCCGCCGACGCGCTGGCTGCGGCGATCTGCCTCGGTCAGCGTGCTCGCCTCGACGCGTTCGTGGCGCAGCGACCGGCGTCTGCGCTCCGCTGAACCCGGCTCGGCGGCGGATTCTGGTGTGGTAGCATCGCCGTCCGATTCGCATTTGCAGATCCAGCACTCGATTTCGTGACCTCTCGCTTGGATTTCCGACGCCGTCGACGGCGCGCTTCCACCGTCCCGTCACACGCGCCGATCGTCGCGCGGTGGTCCGCCTCGGCGCGGTCGGGCGTCGGCGCGGCTGATCTCGAGGCCGCGCGGCGCCCGAACGCAGAGCGGCTGTGCGTCTGCATGCCTTCACACGCTTCACGTCCTGAACGAGTGGATCGTCGGTTCACCCCTGGTGAGCGACGGTCCGCCACAACCTGGTCGCGGTTCGCGGCCCGGTCCATCGAAATCTGTGGGAACTCGATCCGCATGACGCGGGTCTCTACGTCCTGAAGGAGGAAATGCCGTGGATATTGGCGGAACGTTCGTGCAGTTGATGAATGACGGCGGCTGGGTCATGTGGGTCCTGCTCTTCTGCTCGGTCCTCGCTCTCGCCGTGACCTTCGAGCGCCTTCTCGTGCTGCGCCGGGCGAAGATCAACGTCAACGAGTTCCTTGCGAAGCTGCGCAAGGCGCTGATCGTCAACAAGTCGCCTCAGGATGCCATCAAGATCTGCGAGCAGTACCGCGGTCCCCTGGCGGCCATCATGAAGACCGGCCTGCTGAAGTACGGCCAGCCGAAGGAAGATGTTGAGAAGGCTGTCGAGACGGCGGCCCTGCACGAGATCGCCCGCCTCGAGAAGCGCCTCGTGGTGCTTGCGACCATCGCCAACATCGCTCCGCTGCTCGGCTTCTTCGGAACCGTGACGGGCATGATCCGCTCGTTCGATGCGCTCGCCGAGCAGGGTCTGTCCAATCCGGGCGCCGTTGCCTCGGGTATCTCCGAGGCTCTCATCACCACGGCCGGTGGTCTGTTCGTCGCCATTCCGACGCAGATCGCCTACAACTTCTTCATGAACGCGATCAACAAGACGGTGCGTGACATCGAAACGTCCACCAACATGTTGCTCGAGACGTTCAGCGAGATGAAGCGGAGCGGCATCACCGCCGATCCGGCCGCGCTGCGTGCGCCGGCGGCCGCGACCGCCGCGAAGAAGTCGTGAACCGACAGCGACGACATTCCGGGAAGGGAGCGATCCCGTGGCACTGAAAGCGAAACACGAGCAGCAGCCGGTCATTCCGACCGCGTCCATGGCGGACATCGCATTCCTGCTGATCGTCTTTTTCATGGTGACCATCACCTTTGAGAAAGATAAGACGCAGGTCTCGCTGCCGCAGACCGAGCTTCGGTTCGAAGTGCCCAAGGAGGCGGCCTACGTCTCGATCACCAGCGCCGGCCAGATCCGCGTCACCGATGGCGAGGACACCAGCGTGCCGATCCAGGGACTGCAGGACGTCGACTCGTTCGCCAGCAACCTCGCAGCGACCTATCCCGACCGTCCGGTGGTTCTCAAGGCCGACGCGGACGTCGAGTATCGCTACGTGGACGAGGTGATCGATTCCCTGAAGCAGTCCAAGGTCAAGCTGATCTACCTGCTTTCCGACCAGAAGACCGTCGAGTGACGACGGCGGGCGACACGGTCGCCCGCCCTCAGAAAGGGACCTCGAGATGAAGTTGAAGACCAAGCGTCCGGACGACGAGATTCCCACCTCGTCGATGGCGGACATCGCCTTTCTGCTCATCGTCTACTTCATGGTGACGACGACCTTCGCCGCCACGCGAGGTCTCGACTTCTCGCTACCCGAGGAAGACGATCAGCCGCCGGTGGTCGACAAGCAAGAGTCGGTGCTGGTCAAGATCTTGCCGAACGGCAGCCTGCTGGTCGACCAGAAGCCGATGGAGATCGGCGACATCGTGCCGTATCTCAAGCCGAAGCTGGATGCGAACCCGAAGAAGCCGGTGATCATCCAGCCCGAGCCTCAGGCGCCTTACGGCGGCATGGTCTCGGTGTTCGACACGCTGCGGCGGACCAAGATCATCGAGGGGCGTGGCCTCGTGGCTCGACATGAGCTTCCGGAGACCTTCCCCGAGGAAGACTGGGACGCCGGGCGCAACATCAACATCTCGATCCCGACCCAGCGCGAGATCGACAGCTTCTGGTTCTGAGGAGGCGTCATGGCCGACACGAAGAAGCCCGTCAAGCCAGCTGCACCAGCCGCGGCCGTCGACGGCGGAGACGAGTTCAGCCTCTTCCTGCTCGAAGACAAAGAAGACAGCCGCGCGATGAAGATCGCCATCGCGATCGCCGTGGCATTCCACCTCGTGCTCTTCGCGATCAACTTCGGCTTCCTCTTCCCCGACGAGGTCGAGGCCGAAGAAGAGAAAGAGAAGAAGGTCTACGTTGTCCAGCAGGTGCGCTTCAAGCCGCCACCGCCGAAGCAAAAGCAGGAGATCCCGAAGCCGAAGGCAAAGAAAGTGCCGATCCCGGATCCGACTCCCGACGAGCCGGAGCCGATCGTCATCGACGAGCCCGAGCCCGAGGTCGACATTCCCGATCTAGACGACGTCGTCTTCGGCATTCCTGACGCACCACCTGCCGTCCCTGAGCCGACAGGTCCGCTGCAGGTCGGCGGCAACGTCAAGAAGCCGGAGAAAATCTCGACCCCGCAGCCGCGGTACACCGAGATCGCCCGCAAGGCGCGCATCCAGGGCGTGGTGATCGTGCAGGCGATCATCAACAAGCAGGGCGACGTCACCAACGTCAAGGTGCTCAAGGGTCTGCCGATGGGTCTTGACCAAGAGGCGGTCAAAGCGATCAAGAGCTGGAAGTTCAAGCCAGCGACCCTCAACGGCAAACCCGTCGAGGTTTATTACAACCTGACGGTCAATTTCCGCCTGCAGTGAGCTGACTTCGACTCCATGGCCTTCCAAGGCTCTCTTAAAGAGCTCCCTCTTCCCGACATCATCCAGCTGGTCTCGGTGTCCGGGAAGACGGGAGTCTTCGTGCTTCAGTCCCCTGGGCAGACCGGTGAGATCTATCTCGACGCCGGCGAGATCGTTCATGCCGCGGTCGGCAAAGTCGAGGGCGAGAACGCCGTCTACGAGCTGGCCATTTGGCAAGACGGTGAGTTCGTCTTCCGGCCGGGCACCGAAACCGACCGGCGGACGATCAAGAAGTCGAACACCAACCTTCTGATGGAAGCTGCACGTCGCATCGACGAGTGGCAGGTTCTGTCGAAGCGGGTGCCGTCGACCCGCATGGTTCCGACCTTTACGAGCCACAACACCAGCACGTCGGTGTCGTTTACTCCGCAAGAGTGGCACGTCATTAGCAAGATCGATGAACGTCGATCGATCGACGACCTTGCCTCCGTGCTGGGGGTCAGCGCCTTCGAGGTCTGCAAAGTCCTCTACGGCCTGGTGACCGCGGGGTTGGTGGAGCTTCGCGAGGGGCTTGGTCAGCTACAGGCCGAGCGTCTCCAACAGATGACACCCAACGACCTCGCGCAGTTCGCACGGTGGCTCGAAGATCAGTCGAAGACGCTGCTGGCCGGCCAGCCGCCCCGTCGTGACGATCTCGAGGCGGTTGCCCAGCGAGCGCGGGGAGAGATGGAATCGGGTCGCGGATACGACGCCGTCCTCGACATGGTGCGCTCGGTCGAGCAGATCATGTCGGCGGCACTCGGTCCGAACCAGAGTCGGGTCTTCCTGGAAAGCGTCAACAAGCAACTGAGCGGCTGAATCAGCCGGCCGGCGTTCGACCACCCGCGAACGACACCACGCGACGCCGGGGAAAGGAGCCTTCAACATGCGTTCATCGAAACTGTCGGCGGGTGTTCTCGCCGTGCTCTCCCTCGCCCTTCTCGTCGGCCCGGCCTGGGCCGGCTGGGAGGAAGGCGTGGCTGCCTTCAAGCAGGGCAATTTGCAGCAGGCCGCGGCCGAGTTCCAGGAAGTGGTCGACCAATCGCCGGACGGCTGGCAGGGTCATTACATGCTCGGCCTGGTTCTGCAGCGTCAGAAAAAGAACCAGCAGGCGCTCGAGCACCTGCGCAAGGCCTACGACCTCAACCCGAACGATCTCAGCATCAAGTCGGAACTTGGCAAGAGCTACCACAAGGCGAATCGGTTCGCTGAAGCGGCGAAAGTGCTCAACAGCGTCGACGCCAGCGCGTTGCCTTCCGATCGTCGCGCGGCCTTTTACCAGCTGCGCGGCAACTCACGGCTGAAGTCCGGCAACGATGGTGGGGCGCTCCAGGATCTCGCTCAGCTCGCCAAGCTGAAGCCAAGCGATGCGGCCATCCAATACAACTACGGGCTGGTCGCGCTGCGGGCCGGCAACGTGGATTCGGCGGTCGCGGCTCTCGGCAAGGCGGCGCAGTCGGGCGACGCGAAGATGCGCAAGGCGTATGCTCAGGCTCTCGTCAAGAAGGCCCGAGAACTGCCGAAGGGCAACCCCGCCAAGAAGAGCAGCTATGCCCAGGCTGCAACTGCGGCCACGGCTCTGGTCTCGGGGGACGCCAGCTTCGAGAATCTGATGCTGCTGCTGTCGGCCCAGCTTGGCGCCGGTCAGTATCCACAAGCCGCCAAGACCGGCGAGCAGGCGTCAGCCAAGAAGCCCAACGATTGGCTGCCGCTCTTCTATACCGGTCAGGCGTACACCAGCGCCGGCAACTATGGCGCCGCGCAGGGGCCACTCGAGAAAGCGCTGCAGGTCGCGAGCCCGACGAATCAGCGCAAAGTCTGGCAGCAGCTCGGCTTCTCTTATGAGAAGCAGAAGGAGTTCCCGCGCGCCATTGATGCATATCGCAACGCTGGCGACTCCTCCGCCGTAGCGCGCGTCGAGAAGAACCGCGATACCGCTCTCGAGAACGATGCGATCGAGGCTGAGAATGAGCGGATCCGCGTCATGGAGGCGGAGAAGGCCGCTCTCGAGGCCGAGCTCGAGGCGCTAGGTAGCGGCGACGGCGGCGTCTGACGGCGCTTGATGCCGCGTCGGCGGCGCCACGCGGGAACGATGAGAGTTCCCGAGTTGAACGGGGAGGCGTGAGCCTCCCCGTTCGCGTTGGTGTCAGATTCGGAGTGCGGTGGATCGGAGAGCGGTGAGTCGGAGCACCATGACCTCGAGCGGAGTGACTTCGAGCGGAGTGACTTCGAGCGGAGTGACTTCGAGTACTGTGACTGCGAGCACTGTGACTTCGAGCGGAGCGACTTCTGGCGCAGCGACCGTGAGCGAACTCCCGGCGCAGCGACCGTGAGCGCAGTGGTTCCTGAGCGATCGCCGCCGAGTCACCGCTGTGGGCGTTGGAGTGGGCCTTCGGAGCCGCTCGAAGAGACGGTTCGGCTGAGCCGCCTCCGCCTTTTCTCAGAACGCGCGGCTCAGGCGTCGCGCGGCGAGGTCTCGGCGGTGCGTCCGAGGCGCTCGCGGCGCAGCGACAGGATCGAGCCCGCAAGGCCCGCGGTGGCACCGAGCCCGACAAGGGCTCCAAGCTGGCCGATCGACAAGAAGTTTTGGGTGATCAGACTGCCGATCGAGCCGGCCATTCGTTCGCGGAGGGCACCGAAGCCAATGGCCAGGCAGGCGATCGCGACGAGCCCTCCGAGGAGCCCCTGGAGCGCGCCCTCGAGGTAAAAGGGGCCCCGAATGAAGAATTCGGTGGCGCCCACCATGCGCATGACGGCGATCTCGTCTTCGTAGAGGTACGCCGTCAGTCGGATCACGCTGCCGA
>JBCBCF010000101.1:0-13938 GCA_038530905.1 Acidobacteriota bacterium | reverse complement strand
GGCGTCGATCCACACCCGCTCGTCGCCCTCGAGATAGGTCGCCGCGCCGCGGCCACCAACCAGCCGAGCGCCGAGGCCGATCCATCGCCCGCGCCCCTCGACGACGGTGAACGACGCGTGACCGACGCCTTCGCCGGCGCGCGTGCGGATCTCCAGCCGGCCCGCATCGACCGCAGGCGGTCGCGGATCCACGCGGACGCGCCAGGACACCTCCAGAGGCCTCGCGCGATCACGCATCGCGGCCAGGCCGATCGGCTCGGTCAGCGGAGCACGGCGAGCGACCCCGCGCTCGAGCCACAGGCGCACGCCGTCGTCGAAAGGCATCGGCAGCCAAAGATCGAGCTCGCCGCCCCGCCTATCGACGCGCGTCCACAGGCTCGCGGCGGGATCTGCGTGCTCGACCTGCACCACGGAGCCGTCGACGGTCGAGCGCCGGGAGCCGGCCCGCGTCTCGTCGCGCCGCGTCTCGTCGGGCGGTGATGCGTCGGGCGGTGATGCGTCGGGCGGCCTGAGATCAGGCACGGTTTCGTCTGCCGAGACGCCCCACAGATCCGCCAGCAGCACATCGATCGTCTTGCGGCCGTCGACGGTCGCCCGCAGCCGGGTGGTCTCCCACGCCTGCGGCTCGACACGCAAACGCAGCCCCGTGACGTGACCGACTCCAGATCGCTCGAGCAGGATGAGCGGCGCAGCGGGATCGAGCGCGGCACGCCCGGAGCGCCAGCGGCCGGCGCGGCGCCATGGATCGTCGCCAACGCGATCGAACCGACGGGCGAGCGCCCGCGCCGGCTGAGGATCCGCCGGGAAGGTGGCGAGCGCCGGCGGCGGCTCGCCCGCGAAGCTCAGATGATGGATCTGGTACCAGAGCTTCAGGCTCTCCCAACCCAGCAGAGTCACGCGGCAGCCGCGGCGATAGGGAATCGGCACGTGAGAGATGTTGCCGCCGCTGGCGCGCTCGCGATCGGCGACGAGCGGACGCTCGAACGGTGGTGTCGAGCCGTCGAAGAGACGCGGCAGCGGAAGATCGATGGCCGGCGCTTCGCTGCCGTCGAGGTAGATCCGCACGCGAGCCCACGACGGCAGAGGCTGGCTCGTGCCGTCGCCGGTCGTCATCCACAGGCGCACGAGCGCGCCCGGACCGTCGGTCTCGAACAGGATCGCCTCGCCACGTTCGCGGCGCTGGTAGCGCGGCGAGGTCGGGCTGTGGCGATCGTAGGCGCCGTCGCCGACTTCGGCGCTGGCGACCAGCCGCACCGCCAGGTCGTCGCGCAGCCGCGGGAATTGCGTCACGTCGTCGAGCGCGCTCCACGGCAGCGGCGCGGCGGCGGCGGCCGGCGCAACGGCTCCCGCGGCGAGGCCGAAAGCCATCGCCAGCGCGACGAGCGTCGCCGGCGCACGGCGGGAAAGCCAGGAGGCGACCGTCGCCGCGCGCCGGCTCATTCAGCGTCGAGCACGCCGATCGCCTCCAGGATCCGCTCCTCGGACTGGCGTAGCAGATGCTCGAAGCGCAGCAAATTCGACCGCAGCACCGAGACCTCGCGCAGGGTCTGGCGCACGTGCTCACGCGTCGGGCGACTGAGCGACGTCTCGATCGAGATGCGCGTTGCCAGACCGAGATCGATCACCCGCTTCTGTGCGAGCTGCAGCTCGAGCATCAGATAGTCGTTCTCGGAGCCGGGCTCCCAAGCATCCTCTTCAGATTCGGGGAGCGGCGGCGCCGCCGGCTCGACCTTCGGCGCTTCGGGCTCGAGCGTCTTGCGGATCTCCTCGAACGCATCGAGCGCTCCGCCCACCAGCTCGAGGTCGTCGGTGAGGGCGAAGACCATGCGGCCGAGCAGATCGCCCCAGGCCACCGCCTCTTCCTCGTAGTCGTAGATCAGCTCGAGAAGAATGAAGACGAACGCCGACCGATCGTAGGCGCGCGACGCCAGGCGCTCGGCGACGCGACCGAACATCGGCTCCATAGCGCGCTCATAGACCTCGATCGCGCGCAGGTCGTCGAGGATCGCGGAGCGATCGCCGAATTCGACAAAGGTGTTGACCGGGAGAGCTTCGGCGGCCACGAGGGGTTCCTGCGGAATCATCGGTCGCGCGGCGAGAAGGACCGACGCAAAGCCTGAGTCTAGCCGCCGTTTCTGATGGTGGTCCAGCATGCCGACGTGAAGCCACCTGAGGTGGGCCGTCCGCTCCCCGTCAAGCAAGCGCAGCGTCGGCCGGGACTTGAACTTACGCCCAACTTTCGCCTAAGCTGTGCCCGATGAAACTCCATCGATCGCCAGATTCCGTCGGCTCCGCGGGCGCTCGCCTGCCTGCACGCCCGGCGCCGCTGCTCGTGGAGGTCACCTCGTGACCAGCCCGCCGACTCGGGCCGACTCGGCTGGCCCGGAAACCGTGCGGGGCGCGGCAACCGTGCGCGGGCGCGGCGCGGGATTCGATCCGCAGAATCGCTTCGAGCGCCTCGAGGTTCTGCACGAGACGCCGGCCGAAGAGGCGATCACGACCACCCTGTTCCGAGACGCAAGCCGCTCCGTCATCAGCCGCAACCGGAGCCCGGACATTCCTTTCGACGCCTCGCTCAACCCATATCGCGGCTGCGAGCACGGCTGCTCGTATTGCTACGCCCGGCCGTCCCACGAGTACCTCGGGCTTTCCGCTGGCCTCGACTTCGAGTCGAAGATTCTGGTGAAGGACGACGCGCCCGAGCTGCTGCGGCGGGAGCTGACCGCTCCGCGCTGGCGCGCGCAGACGCTGGCAATGAGCGGTGTCACCGACGCTTATCAGCCGATCGAGAAGCGCCTCGGCATCACGCGCGGCTGTGTGGAAGTGCTGGCTGAGCTGCGTCATCCGCTCGCCATCGTCACCAAGAACGCGCTCGTGACCCGCGATCTCGACCTGCTCCAGCGCCTCGCCGCCCATCAAGCCGTCTCTGTTTCGATCTCGATCACGACCCTCGATCCGGAGCTGTCGGCGGGCATGGAGCCTCGGGCGAGCGCGCCGCGACGGCGGCTCGAAGCTGTGGCGCGCCTTGCTGCGGCAGGTGTGCCGGTCGGCGTCGGCGTCGCCCCGCTGGTGCCCGGCCTCAACGACCACGAGATCCCGGCCATTCTTGACGCGGCGGCCGAGGCCGGCGCCACCTTCGCCGGCTTCACCGTGCTGCGACTGCCGGGCGCGGTGGCTCAGATCTTCGACGACTGGCTCGAGCGCACCCTTCCCGATCGACGCAAGAAGATCCTGGCAAGGGTGCGCTCGATGCGCAGCGGTGCGCTCCACGACGCCCGCTTCGGTCACCGCATGCGCGGCGAAGGCTTCTTCGCTGAGCAGGTGGCGCAGCTCTTCGAAATCGCCCGGCGCAAACACGGACTGGCGCGGCGCGGACCGCGCCCGTCGCCCGATGCGTTTCGCCGCCCGAACCAGCAGCTCTCGATCTTCGGTTGAAAGCGCCCGGCGAGGGGCGCCCGGCCAGGGGCGCCCGCGAGATCAGGCCGAAAGCTCCGTGCGCAAGATCGACTGCTAAGATCCGCGGCTCGCGCCGACCCCTCGACGAGCGACGCGCGAACCGGACTCCTTCAAGCGACCGCCCTCGATCGACCTGCAGCGTCTCCGATGCCCCTTCTCTCCGGCTCCGCCAGCGTGTCGCGCTTCCGTGTCGCGCCCGTTCTCGACGATCCGGGATTCGACGCGCACGCGTTCCGCGCCATCGCGCCGGGTTCCGAAACGCGCGAGGCGATCGGCTTCGTGCCGATCGAGCCCGAGGCACCGTACCGCGCCGGTCACGATCGCTGGTTCTTTCGCGTGCGGATCGACACGCTGCGCGCCGATCCGACGGCCGTGCGCGAGCGGCTTAACGAGTTGGTGCGCACCGAGATCGAACAAGGCCTCGGCTTCGTCGGCACGAAGAAGCGCAAGCAGCTCAAGGAGCTGGCCGAGGAAGAGCTGATCCTCGAAGCGCGCCCGCGCACCAAGATCGTCGAGGGATGCCTCGACGGCTCGACCCTTTGGATCGGCTCGACGGCCAAGAACGTCATCGGGCGAGTGCACGAGATGCTGCGCCGCCTGGGCGTCGGCGTCGACGTCCGGGCGCCGTGGGCCGAGCGCGGCGATCCCGACATCGAAGACTCCGTGATTGAGACCTATGAGCCCGGCGAGTCGGTGCTCGGCTCGCGCTTTCTCGGCCATCTCGTCGGCGACCCCGACATCCTCGTCGAGCCCGAGGCCGGCCTCGTGCGCCTGCGCACCGAGGACGCACGCGTGACACTGTCGGGCGCCGTCCTGCCCGACCTACACCGCTATCTAGAGCGCGACGCGCGGCTGCTGACGGCCAAGCTGATCGTCGGCGAGTCGACATTCCGCTTCGACGCCCTGCCCTTCCGCGTCTCGGCGCTGCGCGTCGAAAGCGATCGCCACGAGCATTGGACCGAGCAGCTCGACGACCGGCTCGAGAAGATCGCCGCCGTTTACGGCCTCCTCGACTCCAAATACGAGACGCTGGCGCCGAAGATCCTGAGAGGCTGAGCACGCCATGAGCCCTTCCCGCCACCCAGCCGAGGGCGAAGACTTCGTCCGCGAGATGGTGCGCCGTGACCTCGAGAACGGCAAGTATCCGAGCGTCGTCACCCGCTTCCCGCCCGAACCGAACGGCTACCTCCACATCGGGCACGCCAAGTCGATCTGCCTGAATTTCGGCCTCGCTGAAGAGTTCGCCGGGCGGTGCCACCTGCGCTACGACGACACGAATCCGCAGACCGAAGATCCTGAATACGTCGCGGCGATCCAGCGCGACGTCGCGTGGCTCGGCTTCGACTGGGGCGAGCATCTCTACTTCGCTTCCGACTATTTCGAGCGCCTCTACGCCTGGGCCGAGCAGCTCGTGCGCGGCGGCCTGGCCTACGTCGACAGCTCGAGCGAGGCGGAGATTCGCCACCGACGCGGCACCATCTCCGAGCCGGGAACGCCGAGCCCGGACCGCGATCGACCGATCGAAGAGAGCCTCGAGCTGCTGCGCCAGATGCGGCGCGGCGAGCACGAGGAGGGCGCGCACGTCCTGCGGGCCAAGATCGACATGGCGGCGGACAACATGCTGATGCGTGATCCCCTGCTGTACCGCATCCGCAAGACGCCGCACTATCGCCAGGGTGATGCGTGGTCCATCTACCCGATGTACGACTACGCGCATTGCCTCGAAGACGCGATCGAGAACATCACCCACTCGCTCTGCACGCTCGAATTCGAGAACAACCGTGAGCTCTACGATTGGGTGCTCAACGCGGTGGGCATCGAACGGCCACGGACCGAGCAGACCGAGTTCGCCCGGCTCAATCTCGGCTACACCGTCATGTCCAAGCGCAAGCTGCTGCGCCTGGTGCAGGAAGGCCACGTCGACGGCTGGGACGATCCGCGCATGCCGACGCTTTCCGGCCTACGGCGCCGGGGCGTCACGCCGGAGGCGATCCGCCGCTTCTGCGACGACATCGGTGTGGCCAAGAGCCACAATGTGATCGACGTCGCGCGACTCGAGCACGCCGTGCGCGACGATCTCAACCATCGGGCACCGCGCGCCCTCGGCGTACTCGATCCACTGCCGCTCGAGCTCATCGACTGGCCGGCGGATCGCGTTGAGTGGCTCGACGCGCCGTCCTGGCCGCACGACGTGCCGCGCGAGGGCTCGCGACCGCTGCCGCTGGCGCGTCAGCTGATCATCGAGCGCGACGACTTCTCCGACGATCCGCCGCCCGACTGGCACCGTCTGGCTCCGGATCGCTCTGTGCGCCTGCGTCATGGCGTCGTCGTGCACTGCGTCGAGGTGGTGAAAGACGTCGCCGGCCGGGTCGTCTCGCTGCGCTGCACGCACGAGCCGCGCGGCGTCGAGCGGCCGGCCGACGCGCCGAAGATCCACGGCACGATCCACTGGCTGTCGGCCGAGCACTCCGTGTCGGCGGACGTCCGGCTCTACGATCGGCTGTTCACCGTCGAGCAGCCCGACGCGGTCGATCCAGAAACCGGCGAGAGTGACTTTCTCGGGCATCTCAACCCGACCTCGCTCGAAGTGCGAACCGCCGCCCGCCTCGAGCCGTCGCTGGCGGACGCGGCGGCGGGAGAGCACGTGCAGCTCGAACGGCAGGGATACTTCGTCGTCGACGCCAGCTCGACACCCGAGCGGCCGGTGCTCAACCGCACGGTGACGCTGCGCGACACCTGGGCAAAGATCGCCAATCTGCCGGAGGCCCACGAGGCCGCCGAGCGGGCGCGGCGCAACGCGGCCGAGAAGGCTGCATTCAAGGCCGAGCAGCGACGCGCATCCGCCGAGACCGGAGAGGTCGCCGATCTCGACCCGGAGCGCCAAGAGATCGCTCAGCGTTTCGAGGCCCTCGGCCTGCAGACTCAAGACGCTCGTCTCCTGGCTCTCGATCCTGCGCTCGCCCAGTTCTTCGAAGGAGCGCTCCAAGCGCACGACGCACCGAAGGCGGTCGCCAATTGGTTGCTCAACGAGCTGCGTGGTCTGCTCGAGACGCGTCCGATCGGCGACCTGCCGTTCGCTCCGCCGGCGCTCGGCGAGCTGGTGGCTCTGGTCGACGGTGGCGAGATCACCGCCGCAGCCGGCAAGACCGTCCTCGCCGAGATGGTCGAGACCGGCTCCCCGCCGCGCGAGGTCGTCGCGCGGCGCGGTCTGGCTCGCCTCGCCGATGACGAAGCGCTGGTGCCACATGTCGAGGCGGTGCTCGCATCTCACCCTCAGCAAGTCGAGGCCTACCGCGGCGGCAAAACCGCGCTGCTCGGCTTCTTTGTCGGCCAGATCATGCAGCGCACGCGCGGCCAGGCGGACCCCCAAAGCGTCCGCGCGCTGCTCACCAAACGTCTCTGACCTCGCTCAGCGCGGAACGCTGCGCGAGGTCGACGCTGGCACCGGGCCTCGCCGAGTCCGCGGAGCGTCGCAGGACGCTGTGGTACCCTGTGCCCAGTTTTCTGTGCAAGCCAGGCAATTTGTGATCGTCGCTCTCGGCGTTTCACCCTCCCGCCATGGGGCGCGGTTTCGCTCGTATACCGTCGGAGCCGCGGTTGCGGCGGGGTAATGGTTCGGTCGCCTGACGGCAGGTCTGCAGGTCGTTTCATCCGCGCGCTCGCGCGCCGTAGCGTGTCAAGGAGAGCCCGTGTCGCAGCCAGATGTCCGCCCGGTCCCGCCCTGTCGCCCGCCGCTCGTGCTTCTCGTCTTCCTGGCGCTCGCCCTGATGGTTCCGGCCGGCGTCGTCCTCGCGCAGACCGCGGCCGAGTCACCCGACGGCACCGGCGACGAGGCCAAGGCCGACTCGCCGATCGAGGACGTCATCGTGGTGACCGCGTCGCGCACGGAGCAGCGCCTGCTCGAGGCGCCGGTGGCTGTGTCGGTGATCAGCTCCGAGGATCTCGAGACTCTGCCGGCCGACGACTACGGCGACGTGCTGCGTTCCGTGCCGGGTCTCAACGTGTCGCAGATCAGCGCCCGCGACGTGCAGATCGACGGCCGCGGCCCGGCCAGCAGCCTGTCGAATAGCCAGCTCGTGCTGCTCGACGGCCGCTCGGTCTATCTCGACTTCTTCGGCTTCGTCATGTGGGACCTGCTGCCGATCGACTTTCGCGAGGTGTCGCAGATCGAGGTGGTGCGCGGCCCTGGCTCCGCGGTCTGGGGCGCCAACGCGCTGGGCGGCGTCGTCAACCTCATCACCAAGTCGCCCTGGGAGCTTGCCGGCACCACGGTGCAAGCGGGCGGCGGCGAGCTGTCCACCGCCTACGCGAGCGTCACCCACGCCGGTGCCGCTGACACCTCCGGCTACAAGATCTCGCTGAGCTATTTCGAACAGGACGCCTATGACCGTCCCACGGGCTTCGTGCCCGGCACGACCACACCCTACCCGCCATTCGAGAACGAGGGGACCGAGCAGCCGAAGCTCGATCTGCGCTGGGATCGCAATTTCGCCGACGGCGAGCAGCTCCTGACTCTTCAGGCCGGCTATGCCGGCACCGACGGCATCGTGCACTCCGGCATCGGGCCGTTCGATCTCGACAGCGCGTCGCGTCTCGCGTACGGCAAGGCGACCTGGAACAAAGCGGCGGCGACGATCACCGGCTACGCCAACCTAGTCGAGGGCGACGCCACCAACCTCCTCACTCGCGGCGCCGACGGCCTGCCGCTGCTCTTCGACTTCAAGAGCGACGTCTATCACCTGGAAGCTTCGAACTCGACCGAGCTGGGCCGTCACTTCCTGACCTACGGCGGCAACGTTCGATCGCTGGAATTCGACCTGTCGATCGCCCCGGCCGAGGACTCGCGCGAGGAGTTCGGCTTTTTCGTGCAGGACGAGATTGAGCTCAGCGAGCGCCTGACCTGGCTCGTGGGCGCCCGCCTCGACGACATCGATCCGACCGGCACGGTCGTTTCTCCGCGCACCAGCCTCGTCTATCTCCCGACGCCCGACCACAGCCTGCGGATCTCGTACAACGAGGCTTTCCGCGCGCCGTCGCTGATCGAAAACTTCCTCGATACGACGATCGTCAACACCGTCACCCTGCCCGTCGTCGGGCTCTACGCCTTCCCGAGCATCGCGTTCGGCAATCCGGAGCTGCAAGAAGAGTCGCTCACCGCCTACGAGGCAGGCTATGTTGGCAACTTCGCCGAGGGCCGGGTGACCGTGAGCGCCGCGATCTACCGCAACGAGCGCGAAGACGCGACGGACTTCTTCCCGTCGGCGGCCTACGATCCGACGAATCCGCCGCCCGGCTTCCCGTTTCCGCCGCTGGCTCTCGCCGTGCCGCCGCTCGCCGGCGCCCTGCCTTCCGAATTCACCTACCGCAACATCGGCGAAACGGTGAATCAAGGCATCGAGCTGTCGTTCGACTACCGTCCGTCGCTGGCCTGGAAGTTCAACGTCAACTATTCCTACCAGGACGAGCCCGATGTCACCGGCATCAGCATCGATGAAACCAATATTCCGCCGGAGAATCGTTTCAACGCCGGCATCAGCTACAACGGGCCGCGCTGGTACACCGACGCGACGCTCAACTTCGTCGACGAGGCGCGGTTCACCGACGTGCTGGACGAACGCTTCTGGGGCACCACCGAGTCGTACACGATGGTCAACCTAACCGTCGGCATCCGGCTGCTCGACGATCGCCTCAGCCTGGCGGTGATCGGCAACAACATCTTCGACGAAGACATCCAGCAGCACATCTTCGGCGACATCATCAGCCGCAAAGTCAGCGGTCAGATCCGCTTCGAGTTCTGAGCGAACCGTCGGAAGAAACGGGCCGAGCGCACGTGACGAGACCGGTCGTCGTCACCGGGGCGGCAGGCTTCATCGGCCGCCATCTCGTGGCGTCGCTTCTTGCCGACTCTTGCCGCGTGCGGGCGTTTCTGTTGCCGGGCGAGGCGCCGCCGACCGGAGCAGGCACCCCGCCGTCGATCGTGCGAGGCGACGTCACGCGGCCGGCCGACGTCGAGCGAGCGGTGCTCGGTGCCGAGGGCGACTCACCAGCTCGGGCGATCGTCCACCTCGCTGCCGTTGTCGGCGACTGGGGACCATGGTCGCGCTTCGAGGCGGTGACGGTGCGCGGCACCGCGCACGTCCTGCGGGCCGCTGCGCGGGCCGGAGCGCGGGTGGTTCTGGCGTCGAGCATCGTTGTCTACGGCCAGCATCTCGGGCGCCGCCCCTGCGACGAGACGACCCCGCACGGCCGAGCCGCGGGTCCCTATTCACGCGCCAAGCAGGCCCAAGAGCGGCTGGCTCTCGATCTCGCCGACCGGCTCGACGTCGAGCTGGCGGTCGTCCGCCCAGCGAACGTCTTTGGACCGGGCAGCGGACCATGGGTCGAGACGATGATCGACCTTCTCGACCAACGGCGCCCGACGCTTCTCGGCGACGGTGACGTCGACGCCGGCCTTTGCCATGTCGACAATCTGGTCGCGCTGCTTCGCCGCGCGATCGATGCTCCGGAAGCCGTCGGAGGCGTGTACAACGCAGCCGACGGCTTCGGCATCGGCTGGCGCCGCTACGTCCACGACCTGGCCGCGGCGGCCGGCACCCCGCCGCCGGTCGCACTGCCGAGACCGCTCGCCCAGGTGATCGCACCGGCCGGCGAGGTGCTCTTCCGGCTCGCGCGCCAGGCGCACCGGCCGCCGATCACGCGCGAGGCGCTTCGCCTGGTCACCCGGCCACTGGACCTGCCGACTGAGCGTGCTCGGCGCGATCTCGGCTGGCGACCGACCGTCGCCTACGAGCCGGCGATGCTCGCCCTGGCCGCTGATCTCGCGTCTGCGCGACGAGGCGGCGCCGCAGCCGCTTCAGCCTCGGTATGATCCCGCCGACACGCGATCGGCGACCCGATCTCGCCGAATCCTCGAAGGAGCCCGTCGCATGCCGTTTCGCTTCGCTTTCGCTGTCGCTCTGCTGATCATCTCCTTGCTCTCCACGCCGCTGGCGGCGCAGGACACCGTCGTCGAACCGACCGATCCCGTGCTGCGAGACGTCGCTCGCATGCTCGAGGCGGACGTGTCGGAAGACATCGTCCGCCAGTGGCTCTCATCCAGCACCCGCCGCCCCGCCTTCCCCGACGCCGACGACATCGTCGCCTTGAAGCGCGCCGGCGCTTCCGACGAGCTGCTGACCCATCTGCTGGATCTGGCCGCCACGCCGCCGCCGCCAGCACCGCCCGCCCCTCCGGCCCCTTCCCCGGAAGCGCCGCCGGCCGCCGAGCCGCCGCCCGCTGCAACGCTGACCGATCCGCTCGACGACGTCGAGGTGCCGGTCCGCTTCGAGCTCACCTACGTTCCCTTCGTTCTCGAAGACGAGGAGGAGTGGGATCTGATGGTCTACCTCGACGGGAAGCCACTCTCGATCGTGCCGTCGTCGACGATCTTCCGGCCGCAGGAGCTGGAGTTCCGCTACTTCGTCGCGCCGGGGCGCCACACCCTGAGGGTGATGCGCGAGCGCCACGTCGAAGGTCGACGCGAGTGGCAGCATTGGGCCTACGCAGCCGGTTCGGCCTTCTCGTTCGAGGTCGCCGACAACGGCGCACCGGCCGAGGTTGAGTTGATCTTCAAGCAGAACGTCCTCAGCATCTCCGATCCGCTGAGCTTCCGGTTCTCACAGGGCCGCAACGTGGTCGTGATCGAGGATCAGGGCGGCAACCCGGAAGATTGGATCGAGCTCTGCGAGGAGAAGGAAACCCGCCCGCAGACCAATCGCAGCCGTGCCCAGCGCTGCGTGACGTGGGAGAGCTGGTGGGCGCCCGTCCAGGTGCCGCCGCGCCACGAGGTCCGGCGAGCGCTGGCGCTCTTCGACTACCGCCCGGTCCCACGCGACCAGGACCTCGACTGAACCATGGCGCGCGACGCCTCGGCTCGCCGCGTCCGGCCGACCTTCGTTCCGTCGCCGGCCGGCGCCGACGGTGCCCACGGCGTGCTGGTCCTGGCCGACGGCTCGCGCGCCGAGCTGCTGACCGCAGAGCCGGCGATCCTGGCGCGCTTTCTCGACGGCCTTGCGCCGAACGAGCGGCGTGAGGTGGCGCGCAGTTTCGGTCTCGACCTCGCGACATCGGTCGAGGCCCTTGTCGACCAGATCGTGGCGCGCGACGGGGACTCACGCTACGTCGCGCGCCGCGGCGACGAGCTCCTTGGGATCGCCGCGTTCCGCTCGGAACTCGATGCGGCCGGCAGCGCCCGTCTCGGCTTCGCGGTGGCGCCGTCGGCCCGTCGACTCGGCCTCGGAACGCTGCTGCTCGAGCGGCTGATGGTGTCGGCCGCGCGCGCCGGCGTCGATCGGCTGATTGGCGTCGCCGGTCGCGACCATCAGACCCTCGCGGCTCTCTTTCGGCACGGCGGTTTCGCGCCCGACACCGAAACGGACGACGGCGCGACCCGCTTCGTCTTCGCCACCCGTGCGCCGCTCGGCGCCGACCCCGCCGAGTCGGCGGCCAGCGCGCACGGCGCGGCCTCGCTGCGGCCGCTGCTGCATCCGCGATCGATCGCGGTGGTCGGAGCCTCCCGGGACCCCTCGAGCGTCGGCTTCCGCATCCTCGACGCGTTGATCACCGGCCGCTTTCACGGTCCGGTCTTCCCGGTCAATCCGAAAGCTGATTTCGTCGGCTCTGTGCGCGCCTATCCGTCGCTCACCGCGATCGATCATCCGATCGACCTGGTCGTCGTGGCCGTGCCGGCCCGGTTGGTGTCCGCGGTCGTCGACGAAGCGATCGCCGTCGGCGCCGGCGCCCTGGTCGTCATCACCGCCGGCTTCGCCGAGGTCGGCGACGGCGGCCGCGCGGCTCAGAACGAGCTGGCGCGACGCGTCCGCGAGGCAGGCCTGCGCATGGTCGGCCCGAACTGCCTCGGCGTCATCCACACCCATCCAGACGTGCGGATGAACGCGTCGTTCGCGCCGCTTCTGCCGCGTCACGGCGGCGTCTCGCTCTGCTCCCAGTCCGGGGCGCTCGGCATCGCCATCATCGCGCTGGCTCGACGGCTCGGCCTCGGCCTCAGCTCGTTCGTCTCGGTCGGCAACAAGGCCGACGTGTCCGGCAACGATCTGCTCGAGTATTGGCAAGACGATCCGGCAACGCGCGTGGCTCTGTTCTATCTCGAGTCGGTGGGAGAGCCGCGCCGCTTCGCGCGCCTGGCCAGGCGTTTCGCGCGCTCGAAGCCGATCGTCGTGGTGAAGGCGGGGCGCACCGGCGCCGGGCGGCGCGCGGCCAGCTCGCATACGGCGGCGCTGGTGGCTTCCGACTCGGCGGTCGATGCCCTCTTCCACCAGAACGGCATCATTCGCGCCGAGACGCTCGAGGAGATGTTCTCGCTGGCGCGCGCTCTCCTCGATCAGCCTCTGCCGCCCGGCCGGCGCGTGGCGATCGTCACCAACGCCGGCGGGCCGGCGATCTTGTGCTCGGACGCGCTGGAGGCCAAAGGGCTGCGCGTGGAGCCGCTTGCCGACGCGACGCAGGCAGCTCTCCTCGATTTCTTGCCGCCGGAAGCCAGCCGGATCAACCCGGTCGACATGATCGCGTCCGCGACCCCCGAAGCATTCGAGCGTTCGGTGGCCGAGGTGCTGAGCGCCGACGAGGTCGACGCGCTGGTGGTGATCTACACGCCAACCGGCATCTACCCGGTCGCCGACGTGATGGCGGCCGTCGGCCGCGGCATCGAGACGGCGCGCGCGGCCGGCGCCGTCGGCAAGCCGGTGCTTGCCTCACTGATCGGCGAGGAGGGGGAAACCGTGCGCTTCGAAACGGCAGGCGGCGAGACCGTGCCGGTCTATGCCTTCCCCGAGGAGATCGCCCGCGTCCTCGGCAAGCTGGCTCCCTATGCCGCCTGGCGGGCCGCCGATCTCGGCGATGTCGTGGTGCCGGGCGGGCAGGATCTCGAGCGCGCGCGAGCGATTTGCCGAGCCGCGCTCAAACGCCACGGCGACGGCTGGCTGTCGATCGAGGACGCGGTGGCCGTGCTGGCCGCCGCCGGCCTGAGCTTCTCGGGCGGGTTCGCCGGCGACCGCGCGGCAGCCTGTCAACTCGCTGCCGAGGTCGGCTTCCCGGTCGCCGTCAAGCTCGCGTCGCGCCGGATCGTGCACAAGACCGAGCACGGCGGCGTGGTCCTCGATCTCGCCGACGCCGAAGCGGTCGGCGCCGCCTGGGACGCCATCGCCGCACGCCTGGCGGCCGCCGGGGAAGAGGATGCGATGGACGGCGTCGTCGTGCAGCCGATGGTCGACGGCGGCGTCGAGGTGATGCTGGGTGTCGAGCAAGATCCGCTCTTCGGCCCGCTGCTCGCCTTCGGCCTCGGCGGCATCCATGTCGAGATCCTGCGCGACGTCACCTTCCGGGTCGCTCCTCTGTCGGATCGCGACGCACACGAGATGGTGCGTGCTCTGCGCGGGCGTCGACTGCTCGAGGGCTATCGCGGCCACCCTGCCGGAGACCTGGAGG
>JBCBCF010000100.1:0-13944 GCA_038530905.1 Acidobacteriota bacterium | reverse complement strand
CGGTTTCGGACGTGCGGCCGGCTGTCTTCAGCTCGCCGAGGGTGCGGGCGGTCGGTCGGCTCAATGCGCTTCCTCCAGCCAGCGCTCGGCGTCGATCGCCGCCTGGCAACCGGTGCCGGCGGCGGTGATCGCCTGGCGATAGCTCGGGTCCATGACGTCGCCGCTGGCGAACACGCCGGCGACGTCGGTGCGGGTGGTCGGGGAGTGGACCTGCAGATAACCGGTGTCGTCCATCGGGAGCTGACCCTCGAACAGCGCCGTGTTTGGCTTGTGGCCGATGGCGACGAACAGACCCTGAGTGGCGAAGTCACTCGCCTCACCGGTCTGCGTGTCGCGAAGCCGCAGCGCATGCACACCGTCCTCACGCGAGCCGAGGACCTCGTCCACCGTCTTGTTGAGCAGCCACTCGATCTTGGGATTCGCCTGCGCGCGGTCGACCATGATCTTTGAGGCGCGGAACTCTTCGCGGCGATGGATGATGGTCACCTTGTCGGCGAACTTCGTCAGGTACGTGGCTTCTTCCATCGCCGAATCGCCGCCACCGACCACCGCGATTTCCTTGTCGCGGAAGAAGAAGCCGTCGCAGGTGGCGCATGCGGAGACGCCGTAGCCCATCAGGTGGCTCTCCGAGTCGAGGCCGAGCAGCTTGGCGCGCGCGCCGGTCGAGATGATCAGCGAGTCGGCTCGGTACAAGCGTTCGTCGGACTCGATCTCGAACGGCCGGCGCGAGAGGTCGACCCGGGACACCGTCTCGAAGCGAATCTGCGCTCCAAAGCGCTGCGCCTGCTGGCGCATGGCATCGATCAGCTCGGGGCCGAGAACGCCCTCGGGAAAGCCCGGGAAATTCTCGACATCGGTCGTGATCGTCAGCTGGCCGCCTGGCTGACTGCCTTCGAGCACGACCGGCGCCAGGTCTGCGCGCGCCGCGTAGAGCGCCGCCGTCAGGCCGGCGGGGCCGCTGCCGAGAATCAGAACGCGGGTGTGCTGGGGTTCGTCTGCGGTCGATGCGGACATGGGCGAATCTCTCCTCGCGGCGGGCGGGACGGTGCGCGGCCGCGTCGCTTGACTATTCGACGGCCGGCTTCGTTTCGGAGCCGGCTGGGCGGATCGGGACGAACCGGACGACCTGGATGGCGACAGGCGAGGGGGAAGGTCTTTCGAGGTCGGCCGCGATCGGCTCCTCGAGAGGTCTCCAATTATAGCCATCGCTCGACACATCGCAGCGACGCCCGGTCGGCCCGGCGGCTGGACAACAGGCCGGCGTCCTCTCGGATTCCGCAGCGCCGAATCGACGTCTGCGATAGCGTGCCGGGATCGTCCGAGATCCGACTGCATTTCTTTTCTCGCCGCCGACGCTGAGGCGGCACCCCTGGAGTCGACATGAACACGACGACGCCCGCCCGTTCCGGGCTGTGGCGCGATCTGTGGGCCGCCGTCCGTGGCGTGCCCGACGAGGACTTCACTCGCGGGCCGATTGACCGCGCGATTCTCCTGCTCGCGGTTCCGATGGTTCTCGAGACCGTCATGGAAGGCGTCTTCGCGCTGGTCGACGTCTTCTTCGTGTCGCGCCTAGGCGCCGAGGCGGTGGCGACGGTCGGCTTGACCGAGTCGCTCATGGCGCTGATCTACACCGTCGCGATGGGCCTGTCGATCGGCATCACCGCCATGGTGTCACGGCGGATCGGCGAGAAAGATCCGGATGGCGCATCGCGGACCGCCGTGCAGGCGGTAGCGCTCGGTGTGATGGTGGCGGTGGCGATCGGCATCGCCGGCTGGTTTGGCGCCGGGACGGCGCTGCGCCTGCTCGGTGCCGACGAGTCCTTGATCGAGACCGGCGTCGGCTACACGCGCATCCTGCTCGGCTTTAACGGCACGGTGCTGCTGCTCTTCTTGATCAATGCCATTTTTCGCGGCGCTGGCGACGCGGCGGTCGCGATGCGCGTCTTGTGGCTGGCCAACGGCATCAACATCGTGCTGGATCCGATGTTGATCTTCGGCATCGGGCCCTTTCCGGAGCTCGGTCTCGAGGGCGCCGCGATCGCCACCAACATCGGGCGGGGCACGGCGGTCGCAGTGCAGCTTTGGTTGCTGGCCTTCGGCGCCGGGCGCGTGCGCGTCGGGTGGCGACATCTGCGCCTCGAGCCGGCGAGGATGTGGCGTCTCGTGCGCCTGTCGGGAACCGGCACCTTCCAGGTCTTTGTCTCGACGGCCAGCTGGGTTCTGCTCGTGCGCGTGATCGCGAGCTTCGGCAGTGTCGCGGTGGCCGGCTACACGGTGGCCATCCGCGTCGTCCTCTTCGCGATCTTGCCGAGTTGGGGGATGAGCAACGCGGCGGCGACGCTGGTCGGTCAGGCGTTGGGCGCCAACAAGCCCGAGCGCGCGGAGGCCTCGGTGTGGCGGACCTGTCGCTTCAACCTGGTGATCCTTGGCGCGTCGGGGCTGGTCTTCCTCGTCTTTGCGCCGCAGATCGTCGCTGTGTTCGGCGGAGACGCGGAGACGCAGCGCTACGCCGTCTCCTGCTTGCGCATCGTCTCGCTCGGCTTTCCGTTCTATGCCTACGGCATGGTGCTGACGCAGAGCTTCAACGGCGCCGGTGACACCTGGACACCGACCTGGCTGAGCTTGATCTGCTTCTGGCTTGTCGAGATTCCAGTGGCCTATGGCCTGTCTGCCACAGAGCTGGGCCCGCACGGTGTCTTTGTCGCGATTGCGGTTGCGTTCTCGCTGCTTGCCGTCCTGAGTGCCCTGGCCTTTCGCAGCGGCCGCTGGCGCGGCAAGTCCGTCTGATCAATCGGTGCGCCTAGCCGAGCAGGCCGAAGGCGCCCAGCTTGGCGCTGCTGGACTCCTTCCGCTGCTTCGCGGGGGACGGCTGACCGTCGAACCCGTGGCGGTCGAGCAGGGCGCGAAAGCGTGCGTCGAGTGGATCGACGCCGAAGGCATTGCGGCGATCGATGAAGACTTCGCGATGGGCGCCGCGCTCGGGGTGGAAATGCACCACGCGGATCGGTCGCTCGGCGAGCTGCCAGCGCAGGGCGAAGTCGGTTGTGCCGAGGTTGTAGGAGCCGTCGAGCAGATCGAAGAAGTCGACGAACTCTGCCTGCGCAGCGGCATCGGTCAGCGCGAACTCGTCCTTGCGGCATCGCCCCTCGGTGAGTCGGTGCCAGACGTAGTCGAAGACCGGTTGCGCCGAGCGTCGGGCGAAGAGCGAGCCGCCCTGAACCAAGAGGCGCTCGCGTGCGGAGTACAGGCAGTAGGCGAGCGGCCGCTCGCTCGGCGGCTCGAAGGGCACGAGCTGAAAGGCGTCGACGTCGTGGTACCAGAGCACCTCGTCGTGAGCCAGCCGGTCGAGCGCCAGGCGGAGGCAGAACGTCTTGTGGAACGACGTGGCACGTGCCGTGCGCGGGCGTTCGGGCGGCTCGATCTCGATCGCCGTGACGCCGGCGTGGCGGAACGGGAAGTTCGTGTAGACGAGAAGGTCGTTCTTCGCCCAGCCGAGCTCGAGGCTGTTGTCGATCTGCAGAGAGAGCAGGCGCTCGACGGTTTCGAACGACAGTCTCTTTTTCTTCTTTTTCTTTTTCTTTTTCTTCTTCCCACTCTTGGGCTCGAAGACGAAGAGGATGAGGTTCTTCATGACTGGAGATCCTGCAGGGCCCTGCGCCCGTGCCGACCGGGTCGAGCGTTGGTCGCGGCCTCGACGACGAGGATCGGGCTCTTCATCGCGAGGGCTCGGTTACGGCGCCGTGCACGGGCCGACGTTTGACCAATCGACGCCGGCTAGATGGGCGGAGCAGGCATTGCCGTAGGTCTTGCCGTCGCAGCCGCAGACCGGGCTGTACTCCTTGGTGCAGCCGATCGGTCGCGGCCTGCAGACTCCTCCGCGACCGTCGCCTCCGCAAGATCTCGGATCGAAGACGTTGCACCATTCGTCGTCAGCGCAGGGGGCGAGGCCGGGGGTGCCGCATCGTCGCGGCTCCTCGACACCGGGCTCGGGATAGGGATCGAACCCGGCGGCTCCCCCTGAGACCGGAAAACCGCTCTCGGCGCACATGCCACGCGCTGCCACCGAGACTCCGGCGGCCGCCGCGGCGCAGGCATTCGGATAAGTCGTCCCGTCGCAGCCGCAAACCGGGTCGAACTCTTGGGTGCAGGCCTCCGGGCGCTCGAGGCAGATGCCGGGACCTCCGCAGTCCCAGAGATCGCTCGGCTCGCAGTAGGCGGTCTCGGCACAGGACGGCATCCGGCCGTCGCAGGCCTGGCCGACCTCAGGTGGTGGAGGAGAGCTCGCCGTGCAGGCCGTGAGAGCGGCCACCAGAACGACGAGCGCGAGTCGGGGCAGAAGCGTGGAAGGCGCGAGACGGTTCGACACGGCGGGAGCCCTCGCGGTGAGCGGTCGTGAAGCCGACGGCTGGAGAAGGCCGGCGGGGTGATGTCGTTCGCTCGAATGGATGCTAGCAGGCGCTCGGGTAGACTTTCGTCATGTTCGCTCTCGCCCGCAGCGCCTGCCGACGCTTTGCTCAGACCTTGGTCCGGCGGCTCTCCAGGTCTCCGCGAGCACAGTTTCTCAATCCGTCGGCTACGGAGCGCAGGTCGCGACCGTGAGTCGCTCGTCGCGCGCCCTTCGCCTGCCGCGCCTGGGCTTCTGGCTCGTCGTCGTCCTCAGCGCACTGATCGCCGGCTGCAGCGGCTGCTCTCCTGAGCCGGGCCCCGAATGGCTGCGCGAGCTTCCGGCCGCCGATCTCGACGCGATTCCGGACGGAGCCGCGGTGTGGGCCGCCGTTCCGCGCGGCGAGCACGGAGCTCTCCAGCTTGGTATCCAACGCCTGATCTCGGCGGAGGACGGTTCGCGGCGGCTCGTTGACGCGCTCGGCGTCGAAGCGCCGGTGCTAGCGCCGGCGCTGGTCCATCCGCTGCCCGAGGGCAACCCGCCGTCAGCCGGCACCGCGGTGCTGATCGACCGCTTCGACGTCCACGGTGCGGTCGCGCGCTGGCGCGCGGACGGTGCGCGGCCGATCGTCGCTCTCGACCGACACGGCACGACCGTCGAGACCGACGTCGCCCATGCGCAGCCGTTCCCGGTCGACGGGCTGCCGCGGCGGGTGGTCTACGCCGGTGAGAACGTGCGGCACCTTGGCATCGCGGTCGCAGCGTCGGAAGAGCAGGTCTGGATTCTCGAGGCCAGCGGTTTTGTCGCTGTCGCCCCAGTCGCCGACGTGTCGCCCGCCGGGCCGCTCGACGCCGCTGCGGTGGGGGACCGGGTGCGCGCCTGGACCTGGGCTGACGGCCTGCGCGATGCCCAGGTCATCGAGATCGTCGAGCCTCGTCTGCGCTGGCGGGTTCGCTTCGACGACGGCGCCGAGCGGACGCTGTGGTTCGCCGATGTCCTGCCCGCGGGTCCGCCGTCGATCGGCTGAGCCCATCGCCGCCGGCGAGGTCGCTCATTGATTGCGCGTCAGGGGCCGCCGTCGGGCCCCGTGCTCGCCTGCCGACGCCAGCTCCGCGCGCGCCCCACAACGCCGCGCAACCATCCGTCCCAGGCTGCGAACGGCAAGTAGTAAACGACGAACGACAGAAGCGCCATCGCCTCGAGAGACAGGAGATACCAGGGCCACGGTCCGAAGTAGTCCATCAGCGACGCCTGAACCGGTTTGGCTCGAAGGTAGAGGTAGTTGGCGTCCAGCAGAAGGTTGATCGGCGTGACCAGCGCGGCGTAGAGGTTGAGCGTCAGGAACACCCGTGGCAGAGCCGCCCAGGTCGGTCGGAAGCCGTAGCTCCAGAGGCCGTAGATCGCCGCAACGATGATCGCTCCGTGGGTGAGGAAGTAGAAGAGATAGATCGGGTGCGGATAGCCCCACTCGAGATCGGGCGTGGCGATTGCCTGCAGCGTCCCGCCCATCCCCCAAAAGTAGACCAGCTCCCAAAGTCGCTCGTTCTTCCAGATCAGCATCGCCGCGCCGAGGAACGATGCGATGCCGCACAGCGACAGAGGCAGGTTGGTCGCGAGCGGGAAGTCGTAGATCGCCGTGCGCACGACGACTTTGGTGATCTCGCCGCCGGCCATCACCACCGCCAGCCCGATGGCGATCTCGCGGCGCCGATCCAGCTTGCGGGCGATCCAGGGCAAGACGGCCGCCACGCCGAGGATGACCGCGATGGTCGCCAGGTGCGGCGGCGCGAACATCTCGAACGGCGGCGACGAGGAATGCGCGACGGCAGGCAGAGTCGAGACGTCCATGGGCCCCCGAGGGTCGAGGTCGAACATCCGGCGCGAGATCCAGTCAACGGGATCCGTGCGGTAGCAATGCGGGCTGGTGTTGCCAGTTTAGCGTCAGCTCGACCGGCTGGCGTCCTCGCGGTACCCTCCGTCGGTGTTCTTCGAGTCGCGCGTCGCGCCGCCGCCCGTCTCCGACGCCTACGCTCCCGCCGCCGAGCGCTTTGCCGCCGGCGCCACCCGCGACGCGCTGCGCCTGATCGCCGCCGCCGGCCCGTGGGCTCTTCCGGGCGACGTCCTGCTGAGCGCCGACCTGGCGTTGGCTGCCGGCGATCCGCGCCGCTCTGCGGCGGTTCTTCGTCTGGGTGAACGCCGCGTTGCTGCCGATCCGCTGCTCGCGCTCGAAGGACTGCGGGTCGCGATCTGTCGCCAACGATGGCGTCTGGCGCTCGAGCGGCTCGAGGTGCTGCGTGCCGACACGCCTGATCACGAGGGCGCAATGGCGCCTCGTTCCCGTCAGTCGATCTTGCTCGACGCGCGCGAGGCGGCGCTGTGGGCTGGCCTCGGCTTCGTCGATCGTGCCGCCGGAGCACGCGATCGGGCGCTCGACTCCCTTGAATTCGACGCGGACGCTCCGGACGCCATCAGCCCGGACGCGCGCGCCGTCGCCGTCCATCCCGCAGACGAGATGCTCGATGTCGTTTCGCGCTTCGAGCTGGCCGGCGTCGCCCGTCGCCTGCGGGCCTGGGACCAGGCCGCCTCACTGGCCGCGCAGGTGGTCGAACGAGCGCCACGATGGGTGCGAGCACGGCTCTTCCTCGCCGAGTCGTTGGGCGCGCGCGGCCGACCGACCGACGCGCTGCGGCTGCTTGCGCACCTGGTCGCCACCGGGCCGGAAGATGCTGGCCTCGAGCGCGTTGCCGGCATCCAGGCCTTCCATCTCGGGGATCACGATCGCGCTCTCGAGCTTCTCGTGCCCTCGTTCCTCGACTGGCCTCGACCGGATCCCGCGCTCGGCGAGCTGCTGGCTCGTTTGCCTTGGCGACCGACCAAGGCGGCGCGACCGACGCTCGACCGGTTGCGCGACGCCCGTCCTGACCTCTACCGCCGGCTGGTGGACGCGCCGGCCGGCGATCGACACGTTCTGGGCGCGGCGGCCATGCGTCACGGACAGGCGCTGGCGGCGCCGTTGGCAGTGGCGACGATCGCCGCGGCACAGAATCTCGCGCTCGATCCGCGCGAGCTGCATGCGGGAATGCAGGGGCGCGAGTCGGTGGCGCTTTGGCGTGTCGTTGAGACCCTCCGGCGGCGGCGTTTCGATGTCCGCTTCGTGCGTCCGGAGCCGGCGGTCCTCCGCTCACTTCTGGCCCAGCGCGTGCCGCTTCTGGGCGTTTCCGCCGTTCCCGAGGTTCGGGACCGCCGGTCGGACGAGGAGTCGATCGAGATCGTCGTCGGCCTCGATGAGGGGCGTGGCTTGTTGCACGTGCGCGATCCGACGCGCTGGCTGCCTCGGCTGATTCCGCTCGCCGAGCTGGCCGGTCGCTACGGGGCGCCGGGCGCCGCGCTCGTAGCGCTCTTGCCGCCTTTGATGGCGCCCCGGGTGGGATGGGTCCCGGAGGCTCGCGCGATCGAGCCTGAAGCGCTGGCAACCCTGGCGGCGGCCTGCGCCGAAGGCGATCGGGAGCGGGCCGAACACGCCGCCGAGGCCATTGCCGACGGCTCGCCGTGGGCAGCGCGCCGGGACGCCATTGGTTTGGGCGTGACCGTGTGGTCGATCGTCGGGGAGCCGGACGGAACGACGAACGAGCGGTCGGGAACGGTTCGAGCGCGGCTCGCCGCCTTCGGGCGCCGCGGTGCGTGGCGCGAGGTCGAGGTCGAAGCGAGCGCCGTCCTGGCGCGGGGGCCGCAGCGAGTTTGGGCCTGGCGTGCTCGTGCTCAGGCGCGCGATCTGCTCGGCCGCCCGGAGGAGGCCTGGCGTGATCTCGAGCGGGCGCTCGAGCTGGCGCCGACCGATCCGGCGCTCCATGCCGCGGCGGACCGGCTCGCACGCGATCGTCAGTCGCCGCGCGCGCGCGTCGATCGCCTCCACGACGCGCTGGCGATCGATCCTTCGCAGCATGCGTTGCGGCCGATCTTGGTGCGGGCGTGGGCCGACACCGGCGGTGGTCGCGAGTTCGAGCGCGCGCTGCGGGAATCGGTGCGCTTCTTGCCGCGCCGGCAGGATCTGGTGGCGATGTGGACCGCCTGGCTGCGCGAGCAGGGACGCGACGATCTGGCCCAAGCGATCGAGGCGGAACGTCGCGAGGCCGGACTCGTGCCCGAGGTCCTCGACGAGAGCCTCAAGGCGATGCCGGACTCCGGGGAACCGACCTGGCTCGAGGCGCTGCTGCAGGCAGCCTCGAACGTGCGCCAAGCGTCGGATCAGCTGGCTGCCGGAGACACGACGCGGGCCGACGCCGCGGCGGCGGTTTCTGCTCGACTCGATGGACTCGATGGGGCTTCGGCGCCGATCGCATCAGTCCGCGTGCTGCTCGACGCGATCACGCCTGAGACGACCGAGCTCGAGCCGAGAGTTGCGGCGGCCCTCCTCCGATGGGTCCGGGCCCAGCTGCGAGCCGACGACTGTTCGGCCGACCTCTCGCCGCGCCTCGAATTGCAGCTCGGTGCGCTCGAGGATGCCGCCGGCGACGCGCTTGCCGCCGCGGTGCGCTACCGACGGCTCCGCCAATCCGCGCCGCAGCTCGCCGTCGCGGCGTCGCGGCTCGGCCTGCACCTCGCGCGTCGCGGCGAGTTCACGGCAGCGCGGGACCTTCTGCGGGAGGCTCTGGCCGGCCGGCCGGGGGACGGTCGGGCCGTCGAGGCGCTGTTGACGGTCTATCGGCAGCTGGATGATCGACGCGGCGAGCTCGAGCTCTTGCGTCGCCGCTGCCGTCGGTCGCCTCATTCCATTGCGGCGCTCGACGCCCTGGTCCGCGCAACGGCACGGGAGCGCGGCGTCGATCTTGCTCTCGAGCTTCTCGCCAAGGCAGCTCGCGACATGCCGCCTGCGGCCGTTGCCGGCGTGCGCGCGGGGGCCTCTCTCGCGACCGATGATGTCGAGGCAGCCCGTGAAGGTTTCGACGCGGTCGACGGCGCGCGGGACGCGATGCCGGTTCGCGCTCTCGAGATCGACCTGCGAGAGCGGCACGGGGCAGGCGATCTCGAGGGATGGGGCGTGCAGAGGGACGATCTTCTTCGCTCGATCGAGGATCGGCTCGAGGCCGTCGGGCGATCGCAGGCCGCGCGCGACATGGTGCCGCAGATCCTCGATGTTCTCGATACGCTCGAGAAGCACAGCGCCGCGGAGGCAACCGATCTGGCGGCGCAGGCCCTCGTGCGCATCGCCGATCTCCGCCTGGTTGAACCCGCACTGGGCTCATGCCGCGACGAGGCGGCGGCACACCGGGCGATCGAGATCGTCGACCAGGGACTCGCTGTCGGCATTGCCCCTCGGCAGCTGGAAAGGCTCATCGAGTGGCTGACGCCGTGTCTCGATGACTCGGCGATCCCGGTTTTCCTCGATGCCGCGATCGAGCGAATGCCCGCGGCTTTCGGTCCGCGGATCGAGCGCGCGCGCCGAATGGCCCGCGGCGGTCGGGCGGCCGACGCGCTCGCCGATGCCGAAGCCCTGCTCGCCGACGATCCCGAAGCCCCCGATCTCCTCCAGCTGGTCGCTGAATGCCTGTCGCCCGCCGCGTCGGCGCGCGCCGAGGCTCTGCTCGAGCGTGCGATCGAGCAGACGGGCGCCACCGAGGCGCGTGCCGCCCTGGCTCTCATCCGTCGCGGCCGCGGCGACCGCGATGGTGCGATCGAAGCGTTTCGGGCGATCGCTTCGCGTGTTCCGGGGCAGGCTGAGACGCTCGTGGCGCTTCTTCAGCTTCGGGCCGCCGATGCGCCGATCTGGGCGCAGGTCGACGATCTGCTCGATCGTGGGACGGCCGAGCCGGCTCTCCACCTCGCGGCCGCGCTCGAAGCGGATCGTCTCAACCGCCCTCTGCCTGAGTCGTGGGCGTCTGGCGCCGACCGACGGTTCTCTGACCTCAAGGACCAGCCGGGCGAGGATGCCGAGGACGAGCGCCTCCACCTTGGTCTGGCCTTGGCGCGCTGGCACGAGAAGCGCGGAGAAACGGATCGCGCAGAGACCTTTCGGCTGGCCGCAGGAGGTCGCTGGCGTCGATTCCGTCTCGGCCGCGCCTGGATCGGCGCGGATTGGGTCCCGCGCCCGAACTCTGCGTCAGGTTCGGCGGGCGAGAGCGCTGGCGGGGCGGAGCGCCCGCGCTCGGCAGACCGAGCCGCCTCGACCGACACCCCCGGTCCAGAGGGTGCAGACTCCGACCCATCGGCCGGCTGAATCTCGATGGTCGAGTTGGCCGTCGCCATGGGCACATCCGCCTGAGGTCCCCTGGCGAGACCTCCTTCATCCCGACCGATCCGCCTCTTCAGGTGTAGCCGACCAGCTCGACGTAGCCGCGGCCGATCGCCGGCCCCTCGCGCTCGGTCCAGGGTCGGACATCGACGGCCCCTTCCCAATAGCGGAACGAGATGTCGAGCTCCTGATCGTCGACCACCGCGGCGATGTCGAGGTCGAGGTCGTGCGCGGGCAGCTGCAGGCGCCAGCGGACCGGATAGCGAATTCCGCTCGTCGGGCTGCGCCAGTGTTCCAGCACCTCGAGCGTGAAGTCGTGATGGGCGAGGACGGTTCCGGCGCCCGCCGCGTCCACGAGGATGCCCTTGCTGGCGTCATCCACCTGCGGTTGATCGTCGTCGGCGTCGAGGCGAAGCTGGTACACCATGACGTCGCGATCGAGTCCTTCGGGGCCCGCATCGAGCTGGAGCGCGAACCAATCCCAGCCGGTCTGTTCCGGGGCGAGGACGCTTGTTGACCATTCTCGATCGAGCCAGGCGGTGCCCTCCACCTCGATCCACTCCTCGCCGTCGACCTGGACCCGACCGCTCGCCAGCAGGCGGGTGAAGGAGAGGTAGTACGACGCGCCGCCTGGCAGATCGCTCTTGCGGCTCAGACCTTTCTCGCCCTGCAGCACGTGGGGCTTCGCGGCGCGGATTTCCAGATCGAACGCCATGTCGCCCTCGGCTGCCCTCAGACGCAGCGGAAAGAGCGTGCGGGCGGCCAGATCATTCTGGAGGCCCGCCGTTTCCAGAGCAGCGTTCTCTGTGGCCGAATCGACGGTCGCTGCTTCCCAATCCTCGAGCCAGACGCGGAAGGGGTCGGCGACGGCACCTGCCAGGCCGACGGCGCCGCGCGCAAACCGCTCGGCCGCCACGTGGCGATCCGCAGCGACATCGACCAGGGCGACATGGCCCATGTAGAGCTGCCGCGTCGACCAGGCGGAGGAACTCGCAGCACTCGACGCGGCCTGCGAGGAGTCGCCCGGCGTGGAGTCGCCCGGCGAGGAGTCGCCCGGCGTGGAGTCACCTGGCGTGGATGGACCCGGCGGGCGCAGCGCACGGCGGAAGATCGTCCACTGGAAGCCGAAGCGCCGGCCGTCGGTGGCTTCCAGATTGCCGGTGAAGTACCACCATTCGGTCTGAAAGTCTGGATGCGGGCCGTGATCGTGTGGGAAGACGAAGGCCCGCGGCTCGAAGGCGCGCGCGAAGCGCGGATCGGGTGGTGCATCGGCCCGCGCGCCGAGGGCCTCGACCGCCGAGCCGACCGCCGGCGGGTCGATTGCGTCGGTCCTCGATTGAGGCAGGCCACAGCCGAGAACGGCGAGACCGACGAGGATGGCTCCGCCGAGAAGGCCAAGGGCGGCGCGCCGGGCGTGCCTCGTCCCGGTGGCGCGGCGGGATTCCGGATGAACAGAGACCGGTGGAGTCGTCGAAGGCATCATGGGTCGGGAGGGTTCATTCACTGCGCAAGGCGTCCGCGGGACGAGCGCGCGCCATCTTGTGGGCTGGATAGATGCCGGCGGCGAGCGCGGCGATCACCGCCAGCAGCAGCGCCTGGCCGAGGATGGCCGGATCGACAGTCATTTCGAGGGTCCAGCCGAACGAGCGTTTGTTGATCACGTGAACGAGCTGGGCGGCGAGGAGGACACCAAACGGCGCCGCCACGAGACCTGCCACCACGCCGAGGAGGGCGGTTTGTGCCGTCACCAATCCCCAGACCTGCGCCGGCGTCATGCCGAGTGCCCGCAGCACGCCCAGCTCACGGCGGCGCTCGAGCTGCAGAGCCATGAGCGCCGACAGCACGCCGACGAAAGCAACGCCGATCGCCAGCAGCCGCAGGACGGCCGTAATGCGGAACGTGCGATCGAAGATGTCGAGCGAGAGGGCGCGCAGCTCCCGGTTGACCATCACCGTGACTTCCGGGCCGGCGGCAGTACGCAGCGCTTCGGCTACGCGATCGGCCGCGTTCGTTGGCTCCACGAAAAGCCCCAACGACTGGACGCCACGGTCGGACCAGTGGCGATCGTAGGCGCGTCGAGGAATCAGCAGGCGCCCGCGGTCGGTGGCGTAGTCAGCGAACACTCCGGCCACTTCGAAGCGCTGCGCGCCGGCGTCGGTCGCCAGCTCGAGGACGTCGCCGACGTCCAGGCCATGCCGCCAGGCGTAGGGCTCCGAGGCCAGGACTGCGTCCCCGTTGGCGAGGCGTGACCAGGCGCGATCGGGATCACCTCTGCGGAGCGCGAAGCCGTCAAAGGCGCGGCGATCCAGATCGAGGGCGTGGAGCTGGGTCGGTCCACGTGGCGAGTCGACCTCGACCCGGCGATAGGTGACGGTCGATGTCACGCCGGTGGTCGTGCGGGCGAGATCGATCAGCGTGTCATCGAGCAGCGGGCTGGCGCCGCGCGGTGTCTGCTCGGTCGAGGTCACGAAGACATCGGCCACCAGCGTCGTGTCGAGCCAGCGCACCAGGGTGCCGCGAAAGCTGTCGATCATCACCCCGACGCCGACGGTCGTGGCGATGGCCACCGCCAGCGCGGCGGTGGCGATGCCGGTGCGGCTGAGAGTCGCCGCCACGCCGCGGGCCGCCATCGCGCCGACGCTGCCGGCCAGACGACGCGCCGGGCGCGCGATGAGGTGTCCCGCGGCCCAGGTCGCGGCTGGGACGGCGCAGGCGACGGCCAGCACGGTGGCGAACACGGCGGCGAAGGCGAGGATCAGGCTGCGCTCCGAAGCCGCCAAGAGACCCCAGGCAAGCGCCGCCAGGGCACCGCTGGCGAGCAGGAGCCCAGGGAGCGCGTCGCGGCCTCGACGCTCTTCGTTCGAGCGCTGGAGGACCGCACGCGGCGGCGCCGCGGTCGCTTCGAGCGCCGGGCGCAGCGCGGCGAGCGTCGAGCCACCGAGACCGAGCGCCAAGGCCTTGGCGAGCGCCGCCGCCGGCAGCTCGACCGACGTGACGCTGACGGCGAAGTAGAGATCGTTGATCGTTTGGGACACGAGACGCAGCAGCCCGTGGGCGAGCAGCCAGCCGAGAACGGCACCAACGAGCGTGCCGAGGCCGCCGAGCACCACCGCTTCGAGCAGGGTTGTGGAGAGGATCTCCCGTCGCGTGACGCCGATCGACCGCAGGCGTCCGAGGAGCGGCCTGCGCTCAACCACCGAGAACGTCATCGTGTTGTAGACCAAGAACATGCCGACGACGAGTGCCAGCAGGCTCAGCGCCGTCAGATTGAGGCGGAAGGCGCGGGTCATCTGCGCCAGGCCGCTGGCGCGTGCTTCCTTCGAGCGCAGGG
>JBCBCF010000099.1:0-14117 GCA_038530905.1 Acidobacteriota bacterium | reverse complement strand
CCATTCCGTCGGACCCGCCGCCGCTGCGCGATCGCCTGATCGAGCACGGCGTCCGCTGCTACGAGGCCGACGTCCGTTTCGCGATTCGCTTCCTGATCGATCGCGGTCTGCGGGGTGCAATCGCCATCCACGGCGAGCCGATCCGCACGCGCGACGGCGTGACGCGCTTCGACAACCCGCGCCTCGAGCCCGCCGACTGGTCGCCGGCGCTGCGCGTCCTGTCGCTCGACATCGAAACCGACCCGCGCGCCGAGAGCCTGCTGTCGATCGGACTCTCAGGCTGCGGGCTCTCCGAGGTGCTGCTGCGCATGCCCGAGGAGGCGGTGGCTGCCGACGCGCCGACGCCCGAGCGTGCCGTTCGCTTCCTGCGCGAGCGCGACCTGCTGCCGGCCCTCGTCCAGCGGGTTCGCCGCGCCGATCCCGACATCCTGACCGGCTGGAACGTCGTCGGCTTCGACCTGCGGGTGCTCGACCGGCTGGCGCGCGCTCACGGCGTGCGGCTGGCGCTCGGTCGCGGCGGCGGCGTGCTGCGCCTGCGCCCGTCGCGGTCGCCGCGCAGCGAGTGGGAGGCGATTGTGCCCGGCCGGGTCGTGCTCGACGGCATCGATCTGCTGCGCGGCGCCTTCGTGCGGATGGAGAGCTACTCGCTCAACCACGTGGCGAGCGAGGTGCTCGGCGAGGAGAAGCTCCTCACCGGCCGCGATCGCGGCGAGCAGATCCTCGAGGCGTGGCGCGGCGATCGACAGCTCCTCGTGGACTACAACCTCAAAGACGCGCGCCTCGTGCTCGACATACTCGCCAAGATGCGCCTGATCGAGCTGGCGGTCGAACGATCGAGGCTGACCGGCCTGCCGGTCGATCGGGTGGCGGGGGCGATCGCCGCGTTCGATTCGCTCTACCTGCATGAGCTGGGGCGACGCGCTCTGCGGGCGCCGAATGTTGGGCAGACGGCGGACACCGCCGATCGGCAGACGGCGGCCCTCGGCGGCCACGTGCTCGAGCCCGAGCCGGGCCTGTTCGACAACGTTCTCGTCTTCGACTTCAAGAGCCTCTATCCGAGCCTGATTCGGACCTTTCAGATCGACCCCCTCGGCTTTCTCGGGGCGATCGACGACCTCGACGCAGAATCGCGAGCCGAGGCGATCGTGGCCCCCAACGGCGCCGCCTTCGATCGCCGCCCGGGCATTCTGCCCGGGCTGCTCGACGCGCTCTTCCCGCGCCGCGAAGCGGCAAAGCGGGAGGGCGACTCGGTGGCCAGCCACGCGATCAAGATCTTGATGAATTCGTTCTACGGCGTCCTCGGCACGACCGCGTGTCGGTTCTACGAGCCGCGCCTGGCGAGTGCGATTCCGGCGTGGGGCAAAGAGATCCTCCTGTGGACCCGTGCCCGTCTCGAGGCCCTCGGCCATCGCGTGATCTACGGCGACACCGACAGCCTCTTCGTGCTCTCCGGCGCCGACGACGCGGGCGCGGCGCGGCGCCTGGGAGAAGAGCTCGCACCGCGCCTCGATGCCGAGATCGGGGCCTGGATTCGCGAGCGCTGGAGCGTCGAGAGTCGCCTCGAGCTCGAGTTCGAGAAGCTCTACCGCAAGCTGCTGTTGCAGGAGACGCGCGGAGGTCGCTCCGGTGCCCGCAAGCGCTACGCGGGCCTCGTCGAGCGCGCCGACGGCACCCGAGAGACCGAGCTGATCGGCCTCGAGGCCGTGCGGCGGGATTGGACCGATCTCGCGAAGGACGTTCAGCGCGCCCTCTACGAGCGCCTGTTCGCCGACGCGCCTCGCGAGGACACCTCCACGGCCGGCACCTCCGGGACCGGCATCACCGAGACCGGCACTGAAGGGCTCGCCGCGTACCTGCGCGATGTCGTCCGCGCGCTGCGCGCCGGCGAGCACGATGCCGCCCTGGTCTACCGCAAGGCGCTGCGCAAGCCGCTCGCCGAGTACACCGCGACAACCCCGCCGCACGTCGCCGCGGCGCGCAAGCTCGGGATCGAGCGACGCCCGCCGCGCGTCGTTCACTATGTGATGACGCGCAGCGGGCCGGAGCCGGTGGCGACCGACCTCGATCCGCGGCGTGCCGTCGCGGCCGTCGCCGAGCGGGCACCCCTTGATCACGAGCATTACGTGCAGAAGCAGATCCGGCCGATCGCCGAGCCGGTGTTGGCGCGCCTCGATCTCGTCTTCGAGCAGGCGATCGGTGACGATGAGCAGCTCCGACTCTTCTGAACGGCGCCGGCGCCCGCTGCGCGACGCGCTCCTCGTGGGAGCCCTGGCGCTCGGCCTCCTCGGCGCGCTCGAGCTGGCCGCCCGCGCGCTCACCGCGCCACCAGAGCCGCGCTGGTGGCTCGACGTGCCGACTCTAGGCTGGCGTTTGCGGCCCGACTTCGTCGGCGAGATCTCCGACGCTCAGCGCGCGATCGACGCCCAGGGCCTGCTCTCGCTCGACAGCGGTCAGGCCGCGGCCGGTCGGCCGGGACCGATCCTCGTTCTCGGCGATTCCCGCGCCTTCGGCAGCGCCGTCGCCGCCGACGCCACGTTCGCCGAGGTCCTCGATCGACGACTGCCGGCGATCGATGTGCTCAACCTCGGCGTACCGGGCTATTCGGCCGTGCAGGGCGTGGAGCGGCTACGCGACGAGATTCCGCTCCGTCGGCCGCGCGCGGTGATCTTCGGGTTCGGCTTCAACGATCGCCGATCGGTCGAACGCGCGGCCGAGGTCGACGAGCCGACGGCGTTCACGCGGCGCGCGCGGCGGCTGCGTCGGATCGGCTGGATCGGTCGACTGCGCGTGGTCGGAGCGCTCGGCAGTCTGGTTCGAGGGGCCTCTGGAGTCGACGTGACGACCTTGCGACCGCGGGTCGATCCGGAGCGCTATCGTCGCGCTCTCGACGCGGCGGCGCGGCTGGCGGCGGCGCACGACGTCGAGCTGATCCTGCTGCAGCTCGGCGATCATCCGCGGCAGGCGGCACCTCTCGAGCTTGGGGAGCGGCGGGCTCAGGGCGCGCCCGAGCGCGCCGTCGCGCCGTTGGAGCGCGCTGTGGCGCTGGACAATGCCTTCAGCGATGCGGCGCGGCGGCGGTTGGTCGACATCCATCGCGCGCTCGGCGATGCAGCGTCCGCCGACGCGGTGCGACACAGCCCGCGGCGACTGCGCTCGCTCGCCGGCGGCTTCCCGATCCTGGCCGAGAACGACTATCGGCGGTCGGTCGAAGACGTCGCTGCGGCGCACGGCCTCGTGTGGATCGATGCGGAGCGCGCGCTGGCGACCCATCCAGACTGGTTCTTTGACTATTGCCACTTCGACGCGCGCGGCCACCAGCGCGTCGCGCAGCTGCTCGAGCGGGAGCTGCGTCAGCGACGCCTGCTAGTCTGAACGACCGCCACGGAGGAACGATTCGATGAACGCGTCGCATTTCGATCGCTACGCCCGGCTGCTGGTCGAGCACGGAACCGGGCTGCGCGAGGGACAGCCGCTCTACATCCATGCCGAGGTCGCTCACCGCGACCTGGTGCATCGCATCGCCGACGCGGCCTACGCGCGCGGCTGTTCGGGTGTCTCCCTGTGGCTCGGCGATCCGGTGCTGGAAGCGAAGCGGATCCGCAACGCTCGCCTCGACCTGGTCGAGATGAGCCACGCGCGCGAGCGCCTCTGGTACGAGGAGGTGGTGTTGACGCGCGGCGCCCTGCTGTCGATCCGCGGCGAAGAGAATCCGCGCCTGATGCGCGATCTGGCAGAGGACGAGCCTGAGCGCCACGCGGTCTACACCCGCAGCGCCAATCGCAAGGCGAAGGTCTTCCTCCATCACGGCGTCAACCGCTCGCTCTGTCCGTGGGTGGTGGCGGGAGCGGCCACGCCGGCCTGGGCGAAGCTCGTGTTTCCGCGCCTCGATGCCGACAAAGCCCAAGAGGCTTTGTGGGAGAAGATCTTCGCTTTCACCTACGCCGATCGGGAGGACGCCGTCGACGCCGCGGCGGAGAAAGACCGACGCCTCCACGCTCGCCGTCAGCTGCTCGACGACCTGAAGATCCGGCAGGTGCACATCACCGGCGGTGGCAGCGATCTCGTGGTTGGCCTCTCCGACCGCGCGCGCTGGCTCGGCGGCAGCAAGGAGACGGCCGACGGCCAGGTCTTCAACGCCAACGTGCCGAGCGAGGAGAATTTCACGACGCCGGATCGGCGCGAGGCCGAGGGCGTGTTGTGCGCCACCATGCCTTTTCGCACCAAGAGCGGTCTCTTGGTCGAGGGCCTGGTCATGCACTTCGCAGACGGCCGGCTGGTCGAAGTCGAGGCGGATCGCGGTGCCGACGGCTTCCGTCGCTGGATCGCCACCGACGTTGGTGCGTCCTACCTCGGCGAGCTGGCGCTCGTCGGCAAGGATTCGCCGATCGCGCGCAGCGGCCTCTTCTTCGAGCACACTCTCTTCGACGAGAACGCCTGGCCGCACGTAGCGCTCGGGCAGTCGTACTCGACGTGCCTGCGTGGCGGCGAGAACCTGTCGATTCAGCAGCTCGAATCGCTCGGCGCCAACAGCTCGAGCATCCACACCGACATCATGTTCGGCTCGCCGGACGTGTCGATCCTCGCCACCCGCTCGGCGCGCGGCGAGTTGCCTCTGATCGTCGACGGGGCCTGGGTGGGCCCGTTCGCCGATCCTTGACCGAGATCGTTCGTCAGGACGGCGCCGAGTCGTCGGCGCTCCAGTCGATCGTGCGCAGATCGGCGACCTGCGCGAACGCTTCCGGGCGCGGCGTGGCGACCGCAGCGTCGTAGCAGAGGGCGGTCGAGGCGAGCATCAGATCGAACGCCGGCAGCTCGATGGCGGCATGCCGCAGTCGGGCAGCCACCCGCGCCTCGGCGAGGCCGAACCAGGGAGTCCGCACGCTTTCGAGCAGCCGGTCGAGCTCGCCGCGCCGACGGGCGGCGCCAGGCCCTTCGCCGATCGCCACCAGCACCTCATGGATGGCCACCGACGGGATCGCCAGCTCGCTCGGCGGTGTCGCGAGCAGCCGCCGCGCCACCGCCGGATGCCCGCGGAAGTAGAGAACGACGAGGTCAGGGTCGAGGACAATCACGCGAGGGCTGCAGCGGGTCGAAGGCGATCAGGCGGGCGTGAGCGTCGGCCGCGACGCCGCCGGCGGCAGACCGGCGCGCTGTGCGGTGGCGAGCGGCACGGCCTCGCCTGCCCACGCGCCGGCAAGACCCTCGATCTCGGGCGGCCACAGACGCTGGAGGATCTCGGCGAGGCGCCGACCGACCCAGCCCGAGGTCGACTCACCATCGCGCTCGGCGCGTTCGATCAGCTGCCGAAGGAGGGCGTCGTCGAGATTCAGCCGCAGGGTCGCCACGCTCGGCAGTATAGCCAGCGCGATCCGGTACCATCCCGACGCGCGGGACCGGCCCGCACGCTCCGCTTCAGAAACTCGCCCTCGATCCAGCGTCCGCAGAAGGAGAACGTCCGATGAGCATCCAGCAAGGCGATCAGGTTCCCGCGGGAGCCTTCAAGGTCTTCGGTTCCGATGGCATGCATGAGGTCACCACCGACGAGCTCTTTGCCGGCAAGAAGGTGGTCCTTTTTGGCGTGCCGGGCGCGTTCACGCCGACCTGCAACGACACGCATCTGCCCGGCTTCCAAACGCAGGCCGACACGCTCCGGGAGCGCGGTGTCGACACGATCGCCTGCATGGCGGTCAACGATCCGTTCGTGATGGCCGCGTGGGGCCGGCACACGGGGGCGGGTGAGTTCATCCAGATGCTGTCGGACGGCAACGGTGAGTATGCGACGAGCCTCGGCCTGACTCTCGATCTGTCCGCCGTCCACATGGGCGAGCGCTCGGCGCGCTTTGCCATGGTGGTGGACGACGGCACGGTGACCTACCTCGGCCGCGAGCTGGGGCGCGACGTCACGGTGTCGGGCGTCGACGCCGTCCTCGAGCACCTCTGAGTCGATCGGCGGGGCGCGGTCGGGCATGGTCGAAGACTTTTACGGCTTCCATGAGTCGCCGTTCAACATCACGCCCGATCCGCGCTTCCTCTTCTTCAGTCACCGGCATCGCGAGGCCTACGACCATCTCTTCTACGGGGTGACGCAGCGCAAGGGCTTCGTACAGATCACGGGCGAGGTCGGCGCCGGCAAGACCACGCTCTGCCGCGCCTTCCTCGAGCAGCTCGGCGACAGCTGGTCGAGCGCCCTCGTCCTCAATCCCGTGATGACGCCGATCCAGCTGCTGCGCACGATCCTGCGCGAGTTGGGTCTCGAAGCGCGCGGCAACGATCGCGTGCGACTGCTCGAGACGCTGAACCGCTTTCTGCTCGACGAGCTGGCCGCCGGGCGCGACGTCGTGCTGCTGATCGACGAGGCGCAGGATCTCGACGACGGCCTGCTCGAGCAGGTCCGACTGCTGTCGAATCTCGAGACCGATCAACGCAAGCTGCTCCAGATCGTGCTCCTGGGTCAGCCTGAGCTGCGCGCCAAGCTTGACCGCCACGCCCTCCGGCAGCTCCGGCAGCGGATCACGGTGCGCTACCACCTCGGGCCGCTGACCCGCCACGAGACGATGTACTACATCCAGCATCGGCTGGCCGTCGCCGGCTCCAACGGCCGGCCGTCCTTTACCTCGTGGGCGGTGCGCGCGGTGCACGGCTACGCCGGTGGCGTGCCGCGCCTGATCAACGCGGTGTGTGACAAGACGCTGCTGGCGGGCTACGTCGAGGGCACAGACCGGCTCGGGAGGCGACAGGTCCGGCGCGCCGTGCGAGAGCTGGAGGGGCGATGAGCTTGATCAACGACGCGCTGCGCAAGGCGCGCCAGGAGGCTGCCGAACGCGACGCCAGCGAGCGCGGGGTGGTCTACCGTCCGCCGCGTGCTCATTTGCCCCCGGAGCGCCGGATTCCGGCGGTGGCGGTGGGGTTGGCGCTCGGAGTGTTGCTCGCCGTGCTGGTGGCGGTCGGCGGCTGGTTCGTCACCCGCCCGGCAGCGGACGCGCCGGTCGCGACGACGGAGCCCGCCTCTGCCGACGGTGGCGGGCCGTCCGCGGTGCCGGTCGTCGGGACGGAGGGCGAGGCCTCCGTCGAGAGCGATCGGAGCGTCGAGAACGCGCGGCGCCCTCGGCCGGTCGCTGTCCGGTCGATCGAGCCTGAAACAACCGAGACAAAGCCGAGCGAGGGCGGACCCGGCGCGGCCGATCGGACGCTTCCCGAGACTGCTGCGCCGGAAACGGTCGCTGCCGAGTCGGCGTCGCCAGGCCCAGGGATGGCTGCACCCGTCGCCGAGGTTCCCGCTCCAGTCCAGGAGACGAGGATCGATCCTGCCGCCGCCGGGCCGGCGGTCGGCAACTCCACGGAAGGCGCGGCCGAGGGACCGTCGGATCGCAACGAGAGGGCGGACGAAGCTGCCCAGACGGTTCCGGCGAACGAGGCGCCGATCTCAGCCGCAGCGGCGGGCCGCACCCGCACGGCGCGTCCCCCCGAGACGATCGGCCGCGTCGGCGACGACGTCTTCGTGCTCGAGGCCGAGGTCGACGGCACGACGCTGCGGCTCGACTTCGTGGTGTGGTCGAGCGACCGCCCGCTGGCTCAGATCAACGGCCGGCTCCTGTCGGTCGGTCAGGAGGTGGAAGGCTGGCGGCTGGTCGATCTCGAGCGCGAGCGCGCGACGCTCGAGCGGGGCGACGGCCGGCGCGTGGTCCTGCGGGTGCGCTGAGCGCCTCGCGCCCCCGCCGCGCGCGGCGGACCGGCTCACACCTCGATGCCGTATTTCTTGATCTTGCTGCCGAGCGTCTTCACGTCGATCTGCAGCAGGCGGGCAGCCGGCGCCTTTTTGCCGTCCGTATAGCGCAGCGTGCGCGCGATGTGCAGTCGCTCGACCTCGGTGAGCGGTAGCGGCGCCTCGCCGGAGTCCAGACGCAGCTCGGTGCGCGGCCGTAGGCTCGGCGGCAGGTCGGCCGCCTGAATCTCGGCGCCCGGTGCCAGCAGCACGAGCCCCTCGACGGTGTTGGCCAGCTCGCGCACATTGCCCGGCCAGGAATAGGCGGTGAGGAGCTGAATCGCTTCCGGCGACACCTGTTTGCGCGGTTGACCGGCCACGCGGTAGCGATCGAGAAAGTGCTCGATCAAGCCGGGGATGTCCGAGCGTCGATCGGCCAGTCGGGGCATGCGCAGGTGGATGACGTTGAGTCGGAAGAGGAGGTCCTCGCGAAAGCGCCCGGCCTTTACTTCCTGCTGCAGATCCTTGTTGCTCGCCGCCACCACGCGGACGTCGACCTTCAGGAGCTTGGTGCCGCCGACTCGCCGCAGCTCGCCGTCGTCGAGGACCTGCAGCAGCTTCGCCTGCATGGCGCTGCTCATGTCACCGATCTCGTCGAGGAAGAGCGTGCCGCCGTTGGCCGCCTCGAACAGCCCCTCCTTGGTTGCCGCCGCGCCGGTGAACGAACCGCGCTCGTGGCCGAACAACTCGCTCTCGAGCAGCTGCTCCTGGAACGCGCTGCAGTTGATGGCGACGAACCGCTGCTCGGCGCGCGGCGACAGGTCGTGGATGCGGCGCGCCAGCATCGTCTTGCCCGTGCCGGTTTCGCCGTGGATGAGCACCGACGCGGCGCCGGCCGCAATGCGCTCGGCGATGCCGAGCACCTGGCGCATCGCGGAGCTGTCGCCGAGCATCGGACCACGGACCGCGTCGAAGTCGCGCGGCGTCTCGAGCTCGCGCTTGGCCGCCAGCGCGTATGCGCGCAGCTGCTCGCGCCCGAGGGGCTTGGTGAGGAAGTGATCGTCCTGCAGGCTGTCGAGCGTGTCGGGCAGGCCGTTGCCTGTTTCCGCGGGCGACTCCGCCTCGAGGCGGTCGATCAGCAGCAGCTCTTCGTCGTCGCGTCGCCGTCGCTCGACCCGGCCGATGCCGGGGAGCTCGAAGTCGAGCTGGCTGACGTCGTAGTGCCGGCCGGCGAGCAGCTCGTCGGTGTCGTCGCCCGAGCGCACCTCGACGAGCGTAGCGCCGGCGCGCGGCAGCGGTCGATCGACCAACATCTTGATCGGTCGGTCGCGGTCGATGAGAAGAACGCGGAGGCGGCGAAGATCGGCCGACAAGGGGGGGCTTTCGTTCAGGCTGTCGTGCGATCACGGTCCGGCCACGGCGGACGGTGTGCGAAGTGGGCGGTCGCTGCACTCTATCCCACCGTCGTCGCGGGGGAATCCGGCGCAGGAGGCGGTCGTTCGCATCGCCCCCGAACGCGCCAACGGCCGCGGTAAGATCCGCCCGTCCAAACGGATAGCGAGCCGTGGCCAAACTCCTCGTCAGCGACGACGACCCTCAGATCCTCAAAATCGTCAGCCTGGTCCTCGAAGAGGCCGGGCATGACGTCGTGTCGACCAGCGATCCGCGCGAGGTCCCGACGTTGGCGCTCGATGTCGATCCCGACGTCATCGTCCTCGACGTGATGATGCCGGTCTCCGGCTTCGAGCTGCTCGGCGCCCTGCGCGACGACCAGCGGACGGCGCCCGTACCGATCCTCTTCCTTTCGGGCCTTGGCGGCGGTGCCGATCGCGTGCGGGGTCTATCCGAGGGCGCCGATGACTACCTGGTGAAGCCGTTCGAGCCGGCCGAGCTGGTGCTGCGGGTGGAGCGCCTGGCACAGTGGCGCGGTCAGCAGGGAGAGCCGCGGCCGGCGGTCGACGGCGGTGACTTCGGCCGTTACGAGGTCCTCGGCGTGCTCGGTGAGGGGTCGATGGGCACCGTCTACCGAGGGCGCGATCCGCGCCTCGAGCGGGAGGTGGCCCTGAAGACGATCCGGCTCGACGCAGCGACCACCGCCGCCGGCCGCGAGGAGCTGCTCGATCTGCTGCGCCGAGAGGCGATCACCATCGCCCGCCTGAGCCATCCCAACGTCGTTGCGGTCTATGACATGGGCGGCGGGCGGAACTCGGCCTTCGTGGCGATGGAGTTGGTGAACGGCACCAGCCTGGGCGACTTGCTGAATCGACGCGGCCCGCTGCCGTCGTCACGCGTCGTGCCGCTGGCTCTCGGCATCGCCCGCGGGCTGGCGTCGACCCACGCCCGGCAGGTGATCCATCGCGATGTCAAGCCCGGCAACGTCCTCCTCGGGGTCGAGGGTGAAATCAAGGTCACCGACTTCGGCCTGTCCTACGTCGTCAGCTCGGTGCTCGGCCAGCGCATGACGGAGCTGTCCGGCACGCCGGGCTATGTGCCGCCGGAGGTGCTGAGGCAAGGGCCGTACACCGAGGCCGGCGACCTCTTTGGCCTCGGGGCAACGCTCTACGAGAGCCTCGCCGGATTCCATCCGTTTGCCGGCGAGTCCTTGCGCGACACCATTCTCCAGACGCTCAGCGGCGAAGTGCGTCCCCTCGACGAATCGGTCGTCGACCTGCCGGACGGTTTGGCAGAGATGGTTCTCGAACTGCTGGCGGTCGATCCGGAGCAGCGCCCGAGCGCCGAGGTCGTGGCTCGCCGGCTAGAGAGGATGGCGACCGCCGGCGGCTTCCGGTGGTCGGCGCAAGACCTTCTGCCGCGCGACGAGCGCTCGCTGGCGTCCGGCGGCGAAACGTGAGCGTCGCGCGCGTGGTGCGCGCTCGCCGCCGCGTGGCGCGACGGCGCCTGCGCGACGAGGCCTACGCTCTCGGCGTGCTGGCACCGATCATCCTCGGCGGCTCGCTGTGGATCGGTGAGCGCGGCCTGTCGACGGCGCGCGATCTGTGCGCCCGGCTGTTGAGCTCGGCGCCGCAGGCCGTCGAGGTGATCCTCGCGCTGACGGTGGCCGCGGCGCTGCATGCCGGAACGCGGCGCGAGCTGTTCGGACGCGAGCACGACCTGCTCGATGCCCTGCCGGTCCGCGAGATCGATCGAGCCGGCGCAGCCCTGGTGATCGTCTGCGCGCGCGCGGCCGCGCCGGCGTTCGCGGTCCTGGCGGCCGCCTGGTTTTTGGCACCGGCCGTGGTCGACCCACGCTGGGGAGTCTGGATCGGCCTGGCGGCCCTGGGCGCCGCCGCGGCGGCGATCCTCGACCTTCTGATCGTGTTGCTGCTGGCCCGCGCGCGCCTGCTCCGCACGGAGGTCGTGGTTGCGGGCGGCGCCGCCCTTCTGCTCGCGCTGAGCGTCGAGGCTCTCGCGCCGCTTCTGACGCCCTGGCGCTGGGCCGGCCGTCCGTTGCGTCGGCTGATGGACGAGGCGCTCGCCATCGTGCCCACCGCCGCTCCTGCGAGCGGATCACTCGACCCGTGGACGGCCGGCTTCGCCGTCGTCGGCCTGTCGATCGTCGGTTCGTTGGCCGTGTTCGGTACCCGCCGGTCGGCACTGGAGAGGGTGCAGGCGGCAGATCGACCGCGCCGCCTGCCCATCGACGGGCTCTTGAGGCCGCTCGGCATGACGTCGAGGGCGCTGCTCGTTCGGCGCGATCTGCGGCTGGTCTTGCGTCGCTTCTCGCCGGTGGTCGGGCTTGCCACGCTGGCGGTCGGTGTCGCCCTCGCGGCAACCGCGTCGCTCGCCGCCGACCCACTACCGAACGCACCGGTTGGCTGGGCGCTGCGTGCTCCACTCGCCCCCCTGGCGCTGGCGGCGCTGGCGGCGGCCTCGCTCGTGCCGTTCCTGATCCGCGAGCAACTGCCGCTGCTGTGGATCGAGAAGAGCCTCGGCGTCGCGCCGCGGACGGTCTGGCTCGCCAAGGCGACGCTGACGGCCGTTCTCGCGGCGGGACCGGCGATCTTCGGCGCGGCGCTGATCGCTGGTCTGGGCGGCGGCGAGGCGATCGATCGGGTGTTGGCGGCCGCGCTCGGCCTTCTGGTGATGGTGGCGGTGGCCGGCACCGTCGGCCTGGCGAGCTACGAGATCGCGTCGCAGCCGATGCTCGGCCTGCTGCTTGGCGGCCTGTTCGGCCTCGCCATCGCAGGTCTGCTGATCGTCTATCCCCGCGCCTGGTGGCTGTGGATGGGCCTGTGGGGCTACGTCGCGAGTCAGCTCGCCGGCCGCGCCGATCGACAGGTCGAGATCGCCGAGGAGGCAGCGTGACCGCTCCGCCGTTGGTGGTCGAGGGCGCTGGCAAGCGGTACGGGGACGTCGTGGCGCTCGACGACGTTTCGCTGCGCGTCGACGGTGGAGTGGTCGGCCTCCTAGGAGCCAACGGTGCCGGCAAGTCGACGCTGATGCGGGCGGTGCTCGACCTGGTGCCGCTCGACGTCGGGACCATTCGCGTCGATGGGCTCGACTCGGTCGCGGACGGCGTCGAGGCCCGCCGTCGCGTTGGCTATCTGCCCGAAGAGCTGCGGCTCTACGATCGGCTGACCGGCGTTGAGCTTCTCGAGTTGGTTCTCGGGCTCAAGGGCCTGCCGACCGATCGCTCGACGCTCGAGGCAGAGCTGGCCGGCGCCGGCTTGGCGGGCGCCGCCGGGCTCCTGATCGCCGAATACTCCCTCGGCATGCGGAAGAAGCTGGCGCTTGCCTCGGCGCTTGCCGGGGCGCCGCGGCTGGTGGTTCTCGACGAGCCGCTCAACGGCCTCGACACGGAGGCGATGCGCGCGCTGCGCCTGCGCCTGCGCCGCATGGCGGAGGAGGGGATCGCCGTGCTGCTGTCGTCGCACGTCATGTCGTTCGTCGAGCGTGTTTGCGATCGATTGATCGTGCTGCGCGCAGGCCGCGTCGTCGCCGAGGGCGACACCGAGGAGCTGCGCCGGGCGGCTGACCTGCCGTCGGCGGCGTTCGAGGATGTGTTCTTGCGGTTGGCGGTCGACTGACGGACCGTCGGATCGTAAGTCGGCGGGTCGGCCGCCCGTGCTCCGAGCTCAGAACTCCAGACAAACCTTGCCGATGTGGTGGCGGGCGGCCAGATAGGCGAAGGCTTCGCGCGCTTCGTCGAACGGGAACACGCGATCCACCCAGGGGCGGATGTCGTGCTGCTCAAAGGCTCGACACATGGCCAGGAAGCGCTCGCGTGAGCCGACGAACGTGCCCTGCACTCTGACGTTGCGCATCAGAATCGGCGTCAACTCGAGCGTCGCCTCGACGCCCGACAGCACGCCGATCAGCGCGATGTGGCCACCGACTCGCACGGCACGCAGGCTTTGCGCCATGGTCTGCCCACCGCCGACCTCGAGAACGTGATCCACGCCGCGGCCGCCGGTCATCTCGCGCGCTGTGGTGCCCCACCGGCGGTCGTCGCGATAGTGGATCGTGCGCCATGGCTCGAGCTCGGCGAGACGATCGAGCTTCCACTGCTGTGACGACGTCAAGATGACGCGAGCACCGGCCGCTTGCGCGATCTGCAGCGCGAAGATCGACACGCCGCCCGTACCCTGGACCAAGACGGTCTCCCCAGCCGCGACGCGGCCCTGTGACACCAGCGCGCTCCAGGCGGTGAGCGCCGCACACGGCAGAGTCGAGGCCTCGACGTCGCTCAAGCCGGTGGGAACCGGCACGACGCCGTGTGCCGGCAGGGTGCGCCGCTCGCTAAGAACCCCGTCGATCGGGCCGCCGAGGGTTTGTCGGATGCCCGCTCGCGTCGGCTCGCCGGCCAGCCAGCCCTGGCAAAAGAGCGTCGCGACGCGATCGCCGATCTCGAGGCCCTCGACGCCGGGGCCGATCGCTTCGACCACGCCGACGCCGTCGGAGCACGGGACGAGTGGCAGCGGCTGGCGCGGGTCATAGCGGCCCGTCACCATCAAGAGATCACGATAATTGAGCGAGGCGGCGCGCATCGCCAGCCGGACCTCGCCGTCGCCGGGCTCGCGCTCCGGCCGCTCGACGTGCCGGAGGTGGTCGAGGCCGAAGTCGTCGTGCAGCTCGAGGGCTTTCATCGCACATCCTCCACGCGCTCGCCGCCGGCGCGGGGCGACGCGCAACGTGAGACGAGCGCCGATCGAAACCATCGGCGAGACGGCGGGATCATGACAGGTCGGCGCCGTCGCCGCGAGGCGCGACGGGCCCCGAGGAGCGACCGCCCCTTGATAGGCTCCCGGCCCATGAGCTCACCGGATTCTCGCTCTCGATCGGTGTCGGCCGAGGCCGCCCGGACAGCTGAAACCTGGACGGCCATCGCGGCCTGGACGGCACTTGCGCTGCTGATCCTGGCGGTGCTCGGGTTCGGTGTTTGGCAGACGCTGCCGCGCGAGGCCGAGGACCCGAC
>JBCBCF010000098.1:0-14217 GCA_038530905.1 Acidobacteriota bacterium | reverse complement strand
CGATGCTGTGGTGGGCCGTCCGTGGGCGCCTGCCTCTCGACCGACGGGCGCCGTCGTTGCGCACCCTGCTCACCGCCAGCGTCCCGTTGGCGGCGATGGCGCTCCTCGAGCAGGCGGTGCTGAAGCTCGACGCGTTCGTCCTCGGCCTGCGCTTTCCGAGTGAGGTCGTCGGCACCGCCGGCCTCGCCGTCTACGCGGTGTTCTTCTTTCCGCGCATGTTGGCCGACTCGATCGGGCGGGCGCTCTATCCCGCGCTCGTCCGCTTCGGCGAGGACCCGCCTCGACTCTTCGACGCGTTTCGCGTGGCGACGGTCTTCCTGGCCAGTTTCTCGGTGCCGATGTCGTTCTTCCTCTTCGTCAACGCGGAGCTGGCGGTGCTCTTCTTGGGTGGTGACCGCTGGCTCGGCGCGGCGGACTATCTCCGCATTCTGAGCCTCGTGCCGCTGGTCCGTCCGCTCGCGATGTTCGGCCTCGAGCTGCTCCTGACGCGTCACATGGATCGTCTCCTCATCGCCTACACGGCGACCAATCTCCTGGCCCTGGGAGGTCTCGGCCTGTACCTCACGTCGACCGATCTCGGGCCCAACGGCATGGCTGTGGCAGGGTATTTCCCGCTCGGACTTCTCTTCCTGACCTGGGGGATCTGGCGGCTCGACCGCAGCGGTCTGCTGAGACTCGGCCGCGAGCTGCTCGAGATCGACGGGATCGCGGCGGCTCTTTTCCTGCCGATCTGGTGGCTCATCCCGGCAACCGCCGCCTGGACCCGCTTCGGGCTCTCGGCCGTTGCCGGCCTCGTCGTCGTCGCCTTCGCCGCCTGGCGCTTCGGCTCCGGCTGGCGACGTTTCCTCGAGGGAGCTTCGGCATGACACCTCGTTCCAAGGCGTCGATCCTGCGTCGCCTGCCGACGCTGCACGGCGGGCAGCTGCGCAAGGACCTCACGCTCTCCCATTTTCGAAGCGAAGCGCGCCGCCTGGGCTCGAAGTGGTCGCGGCGACTGCGCCGAGTCGATCGACAGGTGGTGTCGCTCGAGCCCGAGGGCGAAGTCCGAGGCTCGGTGCTCCTCTCGTACATCCTCGATCCGTTCCTGCTCGGCGACGATCCGGCACAGGTCGAGGCGCGGATGCCGCGCACGCATACCCACTTCTGGGAGGCCTGGACGATGGCGCGCACGTTCCTCGAGATGGGGCGGCGGGTTGACGCGATCTCTTGGACCAACGGCGCGTTCGAACCCGAGCGAGCCTACGAGGTGGTGATCGACGTGCGCCTCAATCTCGAGCGATGGGCGCCGCGTCTGCCGGCGGAAACGCTGCGCGTTCTGCATATCGACACCGGTCACTACTCTTTCCACAACCCGGCCCAGCGACGCCGGCTCGACGCCGTCGCGGCGCGGCGCGGTGTGCCTCTCCGCGGTCACAAGCTGCTGCCTGAGAATCGGGCCATCGAGTCGGCGCAGGTGGCGACGGTGATGGGCGATCGCTTCACGCAGGGGACCTATGCCTTCGCCGGCCGACCGTTGCTGCACGTCCCGATCTCGGTGCCTCATATCTATCCGTGGATCGAGGGAAAAGACTTCGCCTCGGCAAGCCGTCGCTTCGTTTGGTTCGGGAGTGGTGCGCTAGTTCACAAAGGTCTCGATCTGGTCCTCGAGGCCTTCGCCGGCATGCCCGAGCTGCATCTGACCGTCTGTGGACCGGTCCGGCGCGAGCGCGACTTCGAGCGGGCCTATTTCCGCGAGCTCTACGAGACGCCCAATATCCACACCTATGGCTGGATCGATGTCGGTTCGCCGGCGTTTCTCGAGCTGGCTCGCTCGACCCTCGGCCTTGTCTATCCGTCGTGTTCCGAGGGCGGAGGCGGCAGCGTCTACACCTGCATGCATGCTGGCCTCGTGCCGATGACGACCTTCGAAACCAGCGTGCCGATCGATCCCGCCTGGGGCATCGCCCTGGAGGATCCGTCGGTCGACGGCATTCGGCGGGCGGTCCGGGCCTTGTCGCGTCGGCCGCCTGCCGAGCTGGAACGGATGGCGCGGGCGGCGCGCGCGGCAGCGCGGCGCGAGAACACGCAGGAGGGCTTTCGTGCCGGCTATCGACAGGCCGCGGCGCGCCTGCTCGATGGTTCCTGGCGCGACGTCGCGCCACCGGCCGCGCCCGACAGCGCCACCGCGACCTTCGCGCCCGGGCACGCGCGATGAGCGACTTTGTCGACGCTCTGTACTTGTCGCCTCATCTTGATGACGCGATCCTGTCGTGTGGCGGCCAGATGGCGGCGGCCGTGGCACGCGGCGAACGGGTGCGGGTGGTCACAGTCTTTGCAGGCGATCCAGTGGGCGAGCCGACGCCGACCGCGCGGCGGCTGCACGAGGCCATGGGTCTGGGCGACGATGCGGCAGCGCGCCGGCGCGAGGAAGACCGGGCCGCCGGCGCGCGCCTCGGCGTCGAGGTGGAGCAGTGGGATCTCCCCGACGCTCTTTACCGGCGCGATGCCGACGGCGGGCCGCTGATCCACGACCTGCGCCACGTCTTCGATCCACGGCAGCGCCTCGACTTGATCTTGCACAAGCGGATCGCGCGCCGGCTCTGCGATCTGCCGGTTGCCGGCCGTCTGGTGGCACCTCTCGCCATCGGTGGCCACCTGGATCATCGAGCCGTGCGCCACGCCGCCGAGGCGATCTTCGGCCATCAGCTGCGACTTTACGAAGACGTCCCGTATGCCCGCCGCGGCCGAGCCCGCCGACGGGTTCTTGGCTGGTCGGCGCTCAGCCGGAAGCGTCGTGCCTGGCGCCTCGAGCGACTCGAGGTGCCGCGCGAGGTGCAGGACGCAGTGCTCGCCGCCGTCGATTGCTACATCACCCAGGTGCCGCTTCTCTTCGGCAGCTCGGACGCCATGCGTCGGACCTTTCGCCGCCGCTGGCGCCGCCTGGGCGGCGAGCGCCTCTGGCGGCGTCGCGCCTGATCGAAGGATGAGCCGTCAGCCGCCGCGGGCGTGACTGCCGTCGCAGAACGGCTGGTTGGCGGTCGCACCGCAGCGGCAGAACGCGGCCTTCGCGCCGTCGGCGCGGGGGGTGCCATTCTCGTCGCACAGGCGGAGTGGCCCGGTGACGACAGCCGGGCCATCAGGCTGGAGGCGGATCTCGAGCGGTCCCTCTGTTGCCGCCTCACCGCGCAGCGCGACCCCCACCGCGAGCTGGCCCGCGGCCTGGAAGTCGATGCGGCGGTGACTGCCGTCGCAGAACGGCTGGTTGGCGGTCGCACCGCAGCGGCAGAGGGCGATTCGTACGTGGCGCTCGATCGACTCGTCCGCGCCCTCTGAGCCAGCGCCCTCTGAGCCAGCGCCGTTCGAGCTTCGACGATGCAGGCGGAGATCGCCATGCAGAAAGAGCGGACCATCGCTCGCTGGTCGACAGGTCGTCACGGCGGGCGGCGTCTCCTGCGGTTCGCCGTCGGCCCGTTCGACGCGGAGAGCGCCCGTCGGGCACCGCTCGACCGTGTCGACGACGGCGTCGACCGAGGCTGCGTCCGGCTGCACCCAGGGACGATGCGACGTGTTGAAGACGGTCGGGAGGCGCTGGACGCATTCGGCGACGTGGATGCAGCGGCGGGCGTCGTAGGCCACCGTGATGGCGTCGCCTCGGTAGCGATGGAGATCGTCGGCCATCGGCGAACTCTAGCAAGTGCCTTCGGGCGGTGGCGGGCGGTACGATCGCGCCATGAGCATCTCCCTGCCAAGCGCTCGATCTCACCGGCGGCACGCTTCGGCACGGCGCGCGGCCGTTCTCCTCGCCCTGCTGCTCGCGCTCGCGTTCTTTGCTGCATCGACGCCGGCGAAGAGCGACGAGCGCACGAACGCCCGTCCCGCGCTTCCAGAGCCGTTTCTGCTCGGCGGGATTCAGGTGAACGAAGCCGATCACGAGGACTGGTTCGAGGCACTGGAGGCGCACGGTTTCAACACCGTGCAGGTGACCGACTACGCCATGCAGGGCGATTGGGATTCGGCGCATCTGTGGTGGGACGCCGAGGCGCCGTGGGTCGTCCAGGAGATCCGCGGCGCCAAGCGACGCGGCTTGCGCGTTGTGCTGGTGCTGCGGGTTGCCGTTGACCATGCGTTCGAGCGCAATGCCTTTCTGTGGCACGGCATGATCGCGCCGACCTCCGAGCGGCAGGTGCGCGCTTGGTTCGCGCGCTACGAGCAATTCGCCCGGCGCTGGGCCGAGATCGCGCGCGCCGAAGGTGTCGACGTGTTGATGATCGGAAGCGAGATGAACGCGCTGGCGTCGACCCTGCCGCTCACCGCTCCTCCGACGTTGCAGGAGTGGTTTCTCAACGATCGCAAGCAGGCCGACCGTCGCGTCCGCGCGCTCGAGGAACGGCGTCTGCTCGACGCCCGACGTCCTGACCCGGCGCGTCCGTCGCTCGCCGAGTTCACGGCCGAGCTCGATGCTCGGATTGCCGCGGAGCGGGCCTGGGCGCAGCGGACCACCGGCTGGCGCGCGGCCGAGGTCGAGGCGCTCGCTGCGGCCCGCCGTCTTGCGTCGGAGGCGTCGATCGCCGCCGACGCGGTCGTGGAAGGGACCGGCGACCCGGAGTCGGAGGCGCTCCGCGCGCGCGCCGACGCGGCGGCCGCAGATGTGACGGCGCTCGAAGCCGGCATGCTGTCCAAGCTCGACACGCGACGGCACCTGCTCGACTCGCTGTGGCGTGACGTCATCGCCAGCGTCCGGCAGCGCTTCGATGGCCCGATCGGCTACGCAGCGAATTTCGATCAGTACCACGAAGTCGGGTTCTGGGACGCGCTCGACGTGATGGGCGTCAACGCCTATTTCAAGCTGCGCTCTCAGCTCGCGCCCGGCGAGCTGAACCAGCCGCTCGATGCCGCACGGCGGCTCGACCTGGCCGCCGAGCTGGAGCGCGGGTGGGGCGCGGTCCTCGACGATCTGGCGGCGTTTCGGGCAGAGCACGATCTCGATTTGCCCCTCGTCTTCACCGAGCTCGGCTATACATGGCGGGCTGGCTCGACGCTCGAGCCGTGGGCCGATCAAGGGTTCGCACTGATTCCCGAACGGGCGCCGATGCCATCGACGACGGGTGGCGTGCCCGCTCGTCCCGTCGGAACGGAGGAGGTGGCGCCCGGTTCGGCACCGGCCGCCGCCAGCGATGGAGAGCTGCCGGGGCGCCTCGTCGTCTGGCGAGAGCAGCCGGCGCGGGAGGTCGAGCGCGCGATGGCGATCGAGGCGCTCCATCGCGCGCTCGCCGACCCGTCGCGGCCGCGCCTGTCCGGGATCCTGTATTGGAAACTGTCGACCCACGCGTACCATCGCGACATCGAGTCGTTTCTCATCCACGCCGGTCTCAATTCCGAGGATCCGTCGCTTCCTGCGCTGCGCAGATTTCGGACCGCGCCGCCGCGCTAAGCTGAGTCGTTCGTTGGCTGAGACGATGCATCGCGTAGTCCCAAGTGCGCATCCGCGGGCCGAAGGGTCGCCAACTCACGTCTGAACGGCGAAGAGGTCATCACCGATGGCAGAGCAGGAATCTGAGAGCAAGGTCCGCGAGGTCGCCGATCGCCTGGTGGAGCTGTGCCGCCAGCGGGCCAACCTGCAGGCGATTGATGAGCTTTACTCGGATGACGTCACGAGTGTCGAAGGCATGGCGATGCCGGGTGCCGAACAGCGGACGCGGGGGAAGGAGAAGGTCCGGGAAGGCAACCAGATCTGGAACGACCACCACGAGCTTCACGCGTGGCACGTCGACGGGCCATTTTGCTGCGGTGGTGAGCGACGTTTCTTGGTGCGCCACCATTTCGACTTGACGCCTCGAGGAGGCGAGCGTCTGCAGTTCACGGAGGTCGCGGAGTACCGCCTCGACGGCGACGGCAAGGTGGTCGAGGAGTTCTTCTTCTACCGAAAGGACGGCGCCGCGGGAGCCGACTGAAGTCGTCGGCCACCGCGGCGCGGTCGGAGCGCCTCACGCGGGCTGCTCCCCGATCGGGCCCCATCGGGCTCGATCTCCTTGGGCGACCGCCTCGCGCTCGGCGCCTCACGTGGGGCCTAGCGAGCAGTCGATTCTTTTCGGGTCAGCGGAGGGATGTCTCCTCGATCCGGCGCGTTGTTCGCCTCGGTCCGGACCTCTCGGCGACCCGATCAGGCGGTTGGTGCAGCGTGATGTGGCGATCCGCTGCGGCGGTAGGGCGAGTCGGGCCAGCGGACGCAGAAGTCGGCGGTCCAATGTGCATAGTGACGAGGCGATGCGACCGGTCGGGTGCGCACAGCCGCGAACATCTGCGTCGGTGTGATCTCGCCGGTGCTCAGCAGCCGTTCATCGAGCTCCGCAATCTCGAGGATGAGATCCACGTCCTGCGGATTCTCAGCATCGAAGTTGTGCCCGTAGATCCGATCGACAAACGGCTCGATGATGTTGGCAAAGCCGATGAAGAGGTCGAAGTGGAACTCCTCAAGCAGGAGCGGCAGGATGTCTTGAGCGCGGATTCCTTCGTTGCCTTCCTGCGAGCAGTCGAAGTTCACAAAGTCGCCGGACATGCAGCGGGACGCATTGTTGTAGCGGTGACGTGGCTCGAGGCGCTCGGACCAGATGGACCCGACGTGGTGCAGGGCCTCAGGCCATCGCATATGACCGTTGCGCCCGATCATGTCGTTGATCACGAACACTCCGTGATCTCCCAACGCCTCTCGCAACGACGCGAAGAGATGCTCCAGGCCGACGAGGTGGTGCAGGGAATGATGGGCCAACGCGCCGGCATAGCGCCTGGACGGCGTCCATCGATCGAGATCGACCTCTTCGAAAAGAAAGTGCTGCTCGAGGTTCCGGTCGGCGGCGAGGGCCCGTCCCCGCTCGAGCATGTGGGGATTGAGATCCAGGCAGTGGAAACGAAATTGATCGAGGCCGCGCGCGCGCAGAGCTTCGGCGAGCTCGACCTCCACATCGCAATTGCCTGAGCCGATGGACGCGATCAGCGGCTCTGGATCCCCGGCGGCGGCACCTGCGCGGCACGCATCGTCCAGGTAGTGCAGCTGAAACTCTGCGATCGATTCGAAACCACACGCCTGGAGCTTGGGGAGAACGTAGCGGTGGCTCCAAAGATGAAAGATCGCAGGAAGCTCGTGGACGTTGGTGCAGTCCCGATACCGCTCGATTTCCTCGTCTAGCCGTCGACGGTCCGCTGCGTTGATCGGAGCGTCTCGGTCGGAGGTTGGCGCGATGGTGTCGGCTTCGCTCTCTGGGGGCGACGTGGGGCTCATGGACTGACCCTAGCAGCCGCTGTGCCTAAGTTCCGCGCGCGATCACCTCGGCCGACGCTCAGCGGACGCGAGCGCCCGTTGGGTTCAGAGGCCGCGGAGCGACGCCTCGACGAGGGTCGAGACGCTCGCCCGCGATCTGAACGGTGGCGCCTCGGCGGCCGAGCGTGTCGGTGCCGGGTGCCTGTGGGTGCCTCACGTGGGCACCGCACGATCGATCCGCGACTGCGGACCGCTTCGGCGCGCCGGACGCCTGGGAATCGGGGCCTCACTCGGGCCCACGATTCGAACGCTCGGCGCGTCGGATGTCGGGCGATCCGACCCGTCGGCATCGGCCGAGAGGGCGGATCAGCCGTCGATCAGAAATTGTCGCGGCGCCGACCGGGTCGGCCGCCTCCCTTCGAGGAGCGAGTCCCGCCGGGTCGCCCGGCGCGGCCTGGTCCACCAGCCTGCGCCGACCGGCCCGCGCCTGGGCGGCCCGCGCCTGGGCGGCCCGCGCCCGGGCGACCGGGGCTCGGTCGCCCTGCGCCTGGCCGACCTCCGCGCGCGGGGCCGCTGGGCTGGGCCGAACGGGCCGCTCCTGGAAGGTCGCTTCGCCGCCTGGCGTCGTGGTGCCGGGCGTTGCCGTGCCGAGCGTCGCCGTTCCGGGTGTCGCCGTGTCGGGCGTCGCCGTGTCGGGCGTCGCTCCGCCTGGCATGACCGTGCCGGACATCGCCGCGCCGGGCCTCACCGCGCCGGGCCTCACCGCGCCGGGCCTCACCGTGCCGGGCCTCACCGCGCCGAGCATTTCCAGGCCGAGCATCTCCACCTCGCGCATCTCTGTCTCGGAACTCCCCTGAGCGCGGGCCTCCGTTCCGGCCAGCGCGTCGTCGCGGGTCGCCAGGGCCGGCAGCGCCGCGGCGGGTGTCGCCGCGGCGATTCTCGTCCCGCCATGCGTCCTGCGAGCGGCCCTCGGTCCGCCTGCCGTTCGCCGGGCGGGCCTCCTGATGTCGTCCATCGCGGGATCGGCCATCGGCCGCTTGGGCCGAGTGGTTGCGCCGCGGCCGTTCGTCGCCAGGCCGCGCGGGGCGGCCTCCGTGGCCTCGGCCGCCTCGCGCTGTCCGCGGCTCGGCGGTCGACGAACGCTCATCACGCCGGCCCGGCCGCTCCGTGCGGTGACGGTCGATCCCCGGGCGCTCGTCGCGTCGGGCTCGCTGGTCGGGACGACGTCCTGACGCACCGCGCGCAGCGGGGCCGGCGGCCGTTCCACGTCGCTGAGCCCGCGCCTTGGCCAGGCGCTCGCGGACCGGAATCTCGAGCTTCTCGTCCGGCACGGCGCCGTAGTCGAACGCGTCGAGCGTCCGGCGCTCGAGGCGTCGGCCGACGACACGTTCGATCGCCCGCACGTCGCGTTCTTCCTCGGGAGCGACGAACGTGAAGGCGTCTCCTGTCGCCTCGGCGCGCGCCGTGCGGCCGATGCGGTGGATGTAGTCGTCGGTCACGTTCGGAACGTCGAAGTTCACCACGTGCGGCAGCTCGGCGATGTCGATCCCGCGCGCCGCGATGTCGGTGGCCACCAGCACTCGTGTTCGGCCGCTCTTGAAGTCGGCGAGTGCCTTCGTGCGCTGCGCCTGCGAGCGATTGCCGTGGATGCGATCGGCGGAGACACGACGTTTGGAGAGGAATTGAGCCAGGCGGTTGGCGCGATGCTTGGTGCGCGTGAAGACCAGCGCTTGGTCGATCTCGCCGCGTGTGATCAGTTCATGCAGCAACAGCCGCTTCGTCTCCGAGCGCACCGGCCACAGGGTCTGGGTGACACCGGTTGCTGGTGTTGCCTGGCGCTCAATCTGCAGCGTCGCCGGATCGTCCAAGAGCTCGCGGGCGAGCTGGGCGATCGGCTTGGCGAGCGTTGCGGAGTAGAAGAGCGCTTGATCGACTTCGGGAATCTGGCGCAGCACGCGGCGCACGTCCGGCAGGAAGCCCATGTCGAGCATGCGATCGACTTCGTCGAGCGCCAGCACCTCGAGTGCGTCGAGACGCGCTGTGCCCTGCTGAAAATGATCGAGCAGTCGGCCCGGGCAGGCGACGATCAGGTCGAAGCCCGAGCGGAAGGCATGCTCTTGGGGTTTGTGGCCGACGCCGCCGTAGACCGCCGCGCCCTGCAGCTTGGTGTAGCGGGCAACCGCCTGGAATTGCTCGAGGATCTGCGCCGCCAGCTCGCGCGTCGGCGTCAGCACCAAGGCGCGCGTCGCGCGGCGCTTCGGCTCCTCGCGGCGCCTCTCGAGCAGCCGCTGCAAGATCGGCAGCAGAAAGGCGACGGTTTTGCCGCTGCCGGTCATGGCGCACGCGAGGACGTCGCGTCCTTCGAGCGCCGGCGGGATGCCGAGTCGTTGAATATGCGTGGGCTCGTTGAAGCCCATGTCCTGCACACCGCGCAGGAGCGCAGGGTGGAGGTCGAAGTCAGAAAAGCTCTGGATGCTCATGGGTGCCTCGGAACGCACTCCACCTGAAGACCGAGGGATCGGATCGGACGCGGACCACGCTGGTCCGGGTCGACACGACGCACGACGATCGGGGCGGCGCAGGGCGCTCGCAGAGATCCGGCCTGAGATGTCGAAAAAACGGAGGGCTTGACCGGGGAGGCCGCCGCTTCCGGGCGAGAAGCCCGAGGGAGGAACGTGTCGCTCGTGAAGGCCGACGGAAGAAGGTCGTCGTCGGCGGGCGCTTCAGAAAGAGATCGAAACGATCGGAGAGCGCGAGTCGAGTCAGGTGAGCGACGGGCGCCGCAGTGCGGCGTGAGTGGAGGGTTTCACGGATTGTCGAAAAAGGCAAGCGCTGCCTTTCCTGACGACTCGCACGGTCTCAAGCGTCGAGGAAGACCTTTCCCGGATTCAGGAGGCCCTGCGGGTCGAAGGTGTCCTTGAGACCGCGCATCAGCCGGAGAGCGACAGCGTCCCGTGCCAGGGGTAAGAACGCGCGCTGGGTCCAGCCGATGCCGTGCTCGCCCGTGATCGATCCGCCCAGTGCGACGACCCGCTCGAAGAGCTCGCGCTCGGCGGTGTCGCGTCGGCGCTCCCAGCTGGCGTCGTCCAGGTCGCCGCGCAGAAGGTTGACGTGCAGATTGCCGTCGCCGGCGTGGCCATAGCAGATGACCTCGATGCTGTGCCGGGCACCGACAGCGCGCGCGGCGCGGACCAGCTCGGCGAGCTTCGAGCGCGGCACGACGGCGTCGGCCTCTTTGTAGATCGAGCGGTGTTTGACGGCCCGGCCGACGCATCGGCGGATCGCCCACAGGCGCTCCTGGTCGCTCACCTCGTGAGCGGCGATCACTTCGCCTGCGCCGAGGTCAGTGGCCAGGGCGTCGAGCCGCTCGGCCTCTTCGAGCAGCCGATCCGGGTCGTCGCCGTCGAGCTCGAGCAGCATAAGCGCCGCGTGGCCCTCGAGCTGCGACGGCAGCTCGGTGACGGCGGCGACCGCGCGCAGGGCGTTCTCGTCCATCAGCTCACAGGCGGCCGGCGCGTGGCCGGCGCGAAACAGGGCTTCGACCGCGGCGGCGGCCGGTTCGAGATCGGGGAATGGCAGCAGCAGCGTCAGCCGTGCTGTGGGCTGCGCGATGAGTGCGAGGGTGGCTGTGGTGACGACAGCGAGCGTCCCCTCGGAGCCGACGAGCAGCTGGGTCAGGTCGTAGCCGGCGACGTCTTTGCGATTGCGCCCTCCCGTGCGGAAGATCGAGCCGTCCATCGCCACCGCCTCGAGGCCGAGGACCCAGCGGCGGGTCGCGCCGTATTTGCAGGAGCGCGGCCCGGCGGCGTTCTCGCCGAGGGTGCCGGCAAGGAGGCAGACGTCGCGGCTGCCCGGGTCGGGCGGATAAAAGAAGCCATGCTCGGCGACGGCGCGCTGCAGATCTCCGAGGACGATGCCGGCTTCGGCCTCGACGACAAGGTCGCGGCTGTCGATCGCGAGCACGCGATTCATGCGTTCGATCGACAGCAAGAGACCGCCGCGGACGGCCAGGGCGCCGCCCGAAAGGCCGGTGCCGGCGCCACGCGGTGTCACCGGCAGATCTTCGCTACTCGCCAGTCGCAGGATGGCGGCGACCTCGGCGGTCGTGGCGGGAAGGATGACGGCGGCGGGCGGGAAGTGAAGGCGCTCGGTCTCGTCGCGTCCGTAGGTGTCCCGCGCCGCCTCGTCGATCCGCACGTGCTCGGCGCCGACGATCGCCCGCAGGCGATCGAGCGTCGATCCCGAGAGCGAGGATGTCGGTGGGTGGGGCACCGGCGGATGATAAAGCGTCCGCAGTGTCATCCGCGCCGTGAAGGACTGTGTTTGAGAAAACGAACGATCGTGCTATTATTTCGCCATGGTGACGAAGGGAGAAGAAACGCGCCGCATCATTCTCGACTGTGCGATGGCGATGACCAGCACGCTCGGTCTGGAGGGCTTGACCATCGGCAGCGTGGCACGCGAGGTCGAGATGTCGAAGAGCGGCCTCTTTGCTCATTTCGAATCGAAGCAGGATCTTCAGCTTCAGGTGCTGGCCGCCGCGGTCGACCGCTTCACTGGGATGGTCATCGCACCAGCGCTGCGCCAGCCGCGGGGCGAACCTCGAATCCGTGCGTTGGTCGAGAACTGGCTGGCCTGGGAAGAGTGGATGCCGGGCGGCTGTGTCTTCATCGCCGCGGCAAATGAGCTCGACGACCGTCCCGGTGAGCTCCGGGATCGGCTGGTCTCGGCGCAGCGCGACTGGTTGGACTCCCTGGCTCACGCGGCGCGCATCGCGGTGCGTGAAGGGCACTTCGCAGCCGACCTCGATTGCGAACAGTTCGCCTATCAGCTGTACTCGATCATCCTTGCTTACCACCACTTCCATCGCCTACTGCGCGATCCCGGCGCACGCGAGCGGGCGCGCACGGCCTTCACGTCGTTGGTCGAGCAGAGCCGCTCTGCAGACACTGCTCGAACTCTGAGTTTCCGTGAGGCGTCGCCTTAAACGCGGCGTCTGGCACCTTTCGACTTCTGGACCGTCGCCGCTGCGCTGCGCGTGTGCGGTGACCGAGGAACCCATGGCCACTCCAGCGCATCTCGAGCTTTCTGACCTTAATAAAAGCACGACCGATCGTTTTATTTTTGAATCCGCGCCGTGGCCAGTGCGAGCGGTGAGGCTCGGCCTTTCGACGCTCGGCAGGCTGGCGCCCGGGCCGGTCTCGCATCTCGCCACCCGTCTCTTCTTGACGCCGCCGCGGGTCGCGCCGCCGGCGCGGGAGTCCTGGTGGAGTGCGGAGGCGCGCTCCGAGCGACTCACGACCTCGCTCGGCGGCCTCGCCGGATGGCGGTGGGGGTCGTTGGGCTCGCCCCGCGTTTTGCTCGTGCACGGATGGGGAGGGCGCGGCCTGCAGCTCGGTGCGATCGCGATGGCGCTCGAGGAGCGGGGAGCCGAGGTCGCGACGTTCGACGGGCCGGGGCACGGGGCATCGACCGGTCGACGTTCCTCCTTGCCTGCCATGGTGGAGGCGGTGCTTGCCGCGGTCGATCGCTGGGGCCCGTTCGACGCCGTCGTGGCGCATTCATTCGGTGCCGCGACGACATTGGCGGCGCTGGCTCGCCGCCCTGACCTTGGCATTGAGCGGCTGGTTTTTCTGGCGCCGGTGGTCGAGTTCGCGGACGTCTTCCGCTATTTCGGTGGGCTGACCGGATTCCCTCCGAGCGTCGTCGAACGGCTGCAGCGCCGATTGGAGCATCGCTTCGCGATCGACTTCGAGTCGCTCGAGACCACATCTCGCGCGGCGGCCGACGGGCGCCGGCTGTTGGTCCTGCACGACGCGGGGGATCGCGAGGTCCCGATCGATCAAGGCCTGGCGCTGGTCGATCGCTGGCCGGGCGCCACCTTGCGACGGACGCAGGGTCTCGGACACCGACGGCTGCTGCACGATCCTCGGGTGGTCGCCGAGGCGACGGCTTTTCTCGCCGCCGAACCGGTGTCGGCTCCGTGCTGAAGCCGAGTCCGGCGCCGAACGTCAGCCGCCGGACGGCCGGGCGCGGATCGTCCGGCCTCGCGGCGACCGTCTGCGCGTTGATCGCCGGCGCGATGATCGGCGTTGGCTTCCACGCATCGCCAGCCGCCGCCGGCGAGCCTCACGCAGCCTCGTCCTCGGAGCACACCCTCGCCGCAGGCGCCGTCTCCGCCGGCGGTTCCCTCGGCGCTCGAGCCCTGGCCGAGACGCCGCCTTGGGTGCCGACACCGGCCATGGTGAGATGGGCTCAGGCGAGGGTGCCGACACACGGCGAGGCGAGTGAGCGGCTGGCGGCGCTTCGCCTAGCGCTGCTGGCCCCCGACGTACTCGGCCTCGAAGCGCGCGACGTCCTGACCGCCGATGCGGCGACGGCCTTCGCTCGGCGGCGGGCTGACTGCGTGTCGTTCGCCTATTTGCTGCTCGGTCTCGGACGTGCTCTCGATCTCGACGTCGAGCTCGTCGCGCTGCCGGGTCGGGGGCGCCCCGCGCGGCGATCGATGGCGAGTCTGCGCTTCGACCACGTGGCGGTGGCGGTGCGCGACGCGACGGGGCGCGGGTGGATCGTGGACGTCGAGAGCATCCGCCCTCGCGGCCCGCGCGCCGAGACCCTCGACGACGCGATTGCCGCGGCGCTCATCGACGCCAATCGCGGTGCCCGACTGCTCGCCGCCGGTCGCTGTCGGGACGCCGCGCCCTGGCTCTGGCAAGCGGCCCAGCAGGCGCCGCATCATCGGCCGATGCTCGATCACCTCCAGGCGCTCTGGCGGTGTCGCGAGCGGTCGGATCCAGGAGCCGTGCCGGCGGGTCCCACCCTGGCGAACGCGCGGCGATGAGCGCCGCGGCAGCGGGCGACGCGGTGATACGCTGCAGCGCGGCATCGTGGGCTGATGCGACGTTGTCAGGCGACGCTCGAGAGCGCGCCGAACGGATTCTGCGCTCTCGGCCCGAGCCGCCCGATCGCCCAAGCACGCCTCG
>JBCBCF010000097.1:0-14234 GCA_038530905.1 Acidobacteriota bacterium | reverse complement strand
TGACGACCGAGACCGTCGTAGCTCGCCAGCGTCGGCGCGACGCCCGGCGGCTGGGCCTGGGTCACCAGACCGCGCGCGTTGTAGGCCCGGCGCGTCTCGAGCGCGGTCTGGTTGCCGGGCCGCACGCGCTCCAGCCGATCGAGGGCGTCGTAGGCGTAGCCGGTCGTGAAGCTGCCGTCGGTGCCCGCGTGCGTTTCTTTGAGGACGTTGCCGCGCGGATCGAAGAGACGGCGGATGGCGAGCGAGGTCGTGCCGTTCTTCGCGTGCTCGGTCGACCACGGGCGACCCAGGAGGTCGTAGAGGTGTGTCGTCTCGTCGCCCTCCGGCGTCACGACCTTCGTCACGCGGCCGGCCGCGTCGTACTCGGCGCGGGTCTCGAGGGTGGTGCCGTTCTCAGGATCGTCCGCCGGGGCGAGCCACTGCCGCTCGGCAACGAGGCGGTCCAGCGCGTCGTACTCGTAGAACGTTTGCGCGAGCAGTGTCCCGTCGGACTGGCAGGCGGCCGTGCGGACGACGCGCCCGAGCGCGTCCCGCTCGGGCCGTCGGGATCTTTGTGGACGGCAGGGCGATCGTAGGCGTCGTAGTCGATCGTCCAGGTCTGGCCGTGGCGGTCGGTGCGCGACTGGAGCCGGCCCGAGGGCGTGTAGGCGTAGGTCTCGGTGCCGTCTGCGGTCGTCACCGACGTGAGGCGATTGCGCCCGTCGTAGGTCATCGTCACGGGCGCGCGGTTCGGCGCGTCGACCTGGATCAGATTGCGGTTGGCGTCGTAGGTGCGGGTCGCTTCGAGCCAGGTCTCCCCTTCGACCCAGGTCCGGATGCGCGTGGGCATGCCGAGCACGTCGTACTCGGTTTCGGTGGCGGCCTCGATCGTGCCGGCGCCGTCGCGTACCTCGGTGCGGATCACGCGACCCATCTCATCGTAGGAGTAGCGGGTGCAAGTGATCGCCTGCTGCTCGCCTGTGCAGACTTCGAGAGGCCAGCCGAGGGTGTTGTACTGAATGCGCTGTTCGGGCTGGGCGTCGCCGCCGAGGACCGTCGGCAGATGCAGCGCGTTCGTTTCGATCGTCGTGCGGGCGCTCGCCGGACTGGCGTCAGGCTGGGCCCAACCAGCCGGTGCGACGGCGACCGCTGCCATTCCAATCAGGAACGGAATTCGACACTTCAAGTGCATCATGACGCTCCTTCTGAAGCCAATCCGGTCGATCGATGATCGACGACCAAGCTCAGATTTCGCCTCGAGCCACTTCCTGGGCCCAGGGAATCTACACCACTTACTCTCGCTCAGGTCGTATCTGAATGAAGATACTAGAAGATTTATAAGTGTAAGCGCTACATTTAGCAAATGGGCAGGGTCTAGGCCTCTCAGAGATCTTCGGATCGGAGGGTGCTCTCCACCGTTCCAACGATTGAAGTCTTCAAGCTGCTGAATCCTTCGCCCGAGGCGGACCGGACGCTCTCCCGGCATCATCGGTCCATGTTGTGCGCAATCCGCTGCGTTGGCCTCGCGATTCGGACCGGTCAGCCCTCGTCAGACCGCGTTCAGCCCGTGACGGCCGCTTCGACGCCATGCCGGAGCGACTCTTGCTCCGCTTCGCGGTGGATGGATCAGCGGCTGGCCCGCGAACCTCACGCACCCCCACCCCCTCGCTTCCCCGTGCGGCGGAGCCACGGAGGCGGCGGGCCGGCCGAGATCCTCCGCTTTCCGACCCGACTGTCGACCGATTTGACGGGCTCGCCTCCGGAACTTAGGGTTCCGACATGTCGACTCATTGCCCACAGATCGGTCCCAACGCTTCTCTCTCCTGGTTCAGCCTTCTTGCACTCGGGGTGATGGTCACGCTCGGAGGTCGGAGCTTCGCGTTCGCCGACGACGGAACGGCCGAGCTCGAGGTCGACCATGTCTTCGTGGTGGTCGAGCGCGGCGCCGAGGACGCGACGACGGCTCTCCGCGGCGCGGACCTCGCCATGCTCGACGAGGTGCGAACGCACGAGGGGCAGGGCACCGCATCGCGCTTCGTCTTCTTCGACTCCACCTATCTCGAGTTGATTTGGCGCGAGCCGGACGTGGCGCTTGGTGAGTCGAGCCAAGACGTCGCCGATCGACTCGGCGCCTCTGGCTGCGCTGCAGGCGCTCCAAGCCCGTTCGGAGTCGCGCTGCGTCGGATCACGCCGAACGATGACCCGCTGCCGGCGCCCACCACGATCTACCGCGCTGACTGGATGCCCGCCGATGCGCAGGCGATCGAATTCTTCGATGTTTCGGATGCGCCCGGCGCGGTGTTCCTCTTCTATGTGCCGCCGCCGATGGCGGTGACCGGCTGGAAGCGCCCCCCCTCGATGCCGCCGGCAGAAGAACGCGCCAAGGGCCCCCGCCGAATGACCGGCGTGCGCGTCACGACGTCGGCAGAGGTCCCACCCGTCCTGGCGCCGCTCGGACGCGATCTCGAACTCGAAACCGGTGACGACTGCCTGCTCGAGCTGACCTTCGACGATGGCGCCACCGGTCGGGTCGACGACCTCAGGCCGGTTCTGCCCGTCATCCTGCGCCGTTGACGCCGAGCGATCGCCCTCTGAGCGAGACGATCCGTCCCCCAGGCGCCGGCGCCGATCTGCTGGCACGGCGGCTCCTCGACTTCGCGCACTCGCTGAGGGCCGCCGGCCTAGAGATCGGCAGCGCGCAGACGGCGATGCTCCTGCAGGCGCTCGAAAGCATCGACCTGCGCGATCGCGATCAGGTCCGCGCTGCCGTCCGGGCGACCCTCGCCGGACGACGGGGCGAGGCCGAGTGGATCGACGCGCTCTTTGCCCGGTGGCTTGCTGATCTGCTCGGCACCGCGACCGACCCTGCGCGACCTAGGCAGCGCCGTCGCGATCGGCTGATCGTGCAGCACGAGGCAGCGGAGGGCGGTGCGGCCGAGACGCTCGAAAGCGACGCGGCCGTCGCCGCGCGCCGCGCGAGCGACCGCGAGCGCCTGCGCCACAAAGACTTCGCAGACCTGAGCGACGCCGAGCGTCGGACGGTCCTCGAGATCCTCCGCGATCAGCCACTGCGCCTTCCCGATCGACGCCTGCGGCGCCGCCGCCGGCATCCGTCGGGTCCGATCGATCTGCGCGGCGTGCTGCGCGAAGCGGTTCGCCATGGCGGCGAGGTCGTGCGCCTGCCCCGCCGCGTCCGCCGGACCGCGCCTCGGCCGCTCGTCGCGCTCTGCGACGTGAGCGGCTCGATGGAGGCCCACGCGCGAGTGCTCCTCCCCTTCCTCTTCACCCTCCGCGGCGCCAGCAACCGCCTCGAGGTCTTCGCCTTCGGCACCCGCCTGACGCGCCTGACCCGTGAGCTCCGCCACCACGATCCCGACCGTGCGCTCACCGAGGCGACAGCCCGCATCGTCGATTGGGGCGGCGGCACGCGCATCGGCGCGTCTCTCGCGAGCTTCCACCAGCATTGGGCGTCGCGGACGCTGCGCGGCGGCGCGGTCTGCCTGATGCTCTCGGATGGTTGGGATCGGGGCGACGTCGAGACGCTGCGACGCGAGGCAGCGTGGCTCGGGCGCTCGTGCCATCGGTTGATCTGGCTCAACCCGCTGCTCGGCTCGGACGGCTATGCGCCCATCGCGCCCGCCATCGCCTCGGTCCTTCCGGCGTGCGACGCGTTTCTGCCCGTGCACAATTTGGCCAGCCTCGAGGCGCTCGCCGCGACGCTGCGTGCCGATTCGGCCCTGCGCCGGGCTCTGTCCTAACGCGCTTCCTGGAGCAGGCGCTCGACAGCCCGCCGGTCGACTTTGCCCGACGGCAGCCGCGGCAGCTCGGCCACCGACACCAGACGCCGCGGGCGCTTGAAATCGGCGAGACGATCCTGCAGCGCCGCCCGAACGGCGGTCAGCTCGAGAGGAGACGCCAGCTCGTCGCCCTGCGCCACCACGACCGCCGCAACGGCCTGCCCCCAGGCCGGATCCTCGACGCCAACGACGCAGGCCTGCGCGATCACGGGCAGCGCTTCGAGCGCCCGCTCGACCTCGACCGGATGGACGTTCTCGCCGCCGGTGACGATCACCGCATCGGCGCGTCCGAGGATGTGCAGACGCCCCTCGGCGTCAAAACGCGCCAGATCGCCCGTGCGCAGCCATGGCCTCTCGCCGAGCCCCTCGGAGAGCAGGCCGTCGCCCTCGACCGACGACGGCAGGTAGCCTGACATGAGCGTCGCCCCGCGCAGCTCCAGCGCACCGTCGTCGGCGAGCCGAGCTTCGAGCTCGTCAACGAGGGGTCCGCAGCCGCCGTCGATATCCAAACGATCATCAACGCCCGGCCGCTGCGTCGCCGCTTGCGCACAGGTTTCGGTGGCACCGTAGGTCCGCACCACCGGCCAGCCACGTCCGCGAGCTTCGGCGAGCAACGCATCGGACGAGGCCGCACCGCCCACGAGCACGCGGCGCAGCGACGCGGGGGCCTGCTCCGAGGTGTCGAGCAGGCGGCGCAGCATGGTCGGCACGACCGAGAGCATCGTGACCCGCGAGCGAACTATCTCGTTGAGCCAGGCGGTCGGATCGAAGACGCCGGTCGTTCCGTCGAGTGGCGGCAGCACGATCGTACGGCGCGCGACCAGCATGCGGACGATGATCGACAGGCCTCCGACATGAGCCGGCGGCAGGCCGAGCAGCCAGCGATCCTCTTGGCCCCAGCCGAGCCGCGCGGCGCTGGCATCGGCCGCGGCCAGCATCGCCCGCCGCGACAGCACGACACCCTTTGGCGCCGCGCTCGAGCCGGAGGTGGCAACCACCGCCAGCGTGCCCTCCGGATCAAGGGCGCCCGGATCTAGCACGGCAGGATCTAGCACGCCAGGGCCGAGGGACCCGCTCGGCAGGTGCTCGCCGTCAGCGAGCGGTTCGCCGATCAGACCAAGACGCGCCAAGAAGATCGCCCGCTCCGCCTCACTCCAGCGCGCATGCAGCGGAACGAGCGCATGTCCCGCCTCCAGCGCGGCCAGGAACGTCACCACAGTCGACGGATCCGGTCGAGCCACCGCGATCAGCGGGCGCTCGTCGAGTGCGCGGCGCCTCGCCTCAACGGCCGACGCCAGCCGCGACCAGGTCCAGATCTCTTCGCCCGCAATGAGGGCGACGGTCTCGCCAGCCTCGCGGGCCGCGGCGCGGGTCGACAGCCGACGCGCCGTCTCTCGCCAGAGACCGGCGTCCAACGTGGGCAGCGGCCGCTCGACGGTCCACCATCGATCGCCCGCAGACGCTTCGCGCATCATCGGCCTGCCGCCAGCAGCCGCTCCACGGCATCGTCGGTCAAGCCCGTGCCCGGCAGGTCCGCGGCATGAATTGGGCCGATCGCGCCGCCGAGATCGACGGCCGGCCAGGCATCGAGGCCGGCGTGCCGGCCGAGCCCCGCCGCGGAGGCCGTGGGACCGCAAGCGAGGGCAAGGGCCCGCAGCGCCGCGAAGGCGACCGGCCCTTCGAAACAGTGGCTGACGACGATCTCGAGCCCTGCGGCACGCGCCGCCTCGATCCAACGCAGCCCCGCGCCAAGGCCGCCAAGTGTTGTCGGCTTGACCACGACCGCGGACACGCACGGATGATCGAGCCACGGCCTCACGTCGGCTGGATCCGCGCAACGCTGGAGACTCTCGTCTAGCGCCAAGGGCACGTCCGGCAGATCGGGCGACGCAAGAAGGCCCGCCCAATCATTTGTCGGCTCTTCGACAAGGGCCGGCCGGATCGAAGCCAGGTCCGCCAGCCGACTCCGTGCCTCCCCGGCCGTCCAAACGCCGTTCGCGTCCAGCCGCAAATCGATCCCTCCCCCAAACTCGGAACGCAGGCGCCGCAGCGCCTCGAGCTCGTCCGAGAAGCGCCCGGAGCGGCCGATCTTGAGCTTCAACGTGGTGACGCCGCGGGCGATGAGAGCCTCAGCGGCCTCGAGATCGTCCAAGGTCCCGAGCGCCGCGACCGGGACAGCATCAGCGACCCGCGTCCCGAGACGCGCGGCAAGCAGAGCGTGCATCGGTCGACCGGACCGACGCGCCAGCAGATCGAGACAGGCGGTCTCGGCAGCGAATCGCGCGGAGGGCAGCCCTGGAGGAATTGACTCGCTTGCGAGGACGGCCGAGCGCAAGGCATCGGACGCTTCGAGGCCGAGCGGGCGTCGACTCCAGGCCGCCAGCGCGGCGCGCACCGCGTCCAGCGAGTCTGGCGAGTATCCCGGCAGCGGCGATGCCTCTCCGACCCCGCGCAGACCGTCCGCATCCTCGACGACGACCAAAAGGCCGCGGCGCTCGCTCCACGCTCGGCGCGCGTTGCCGATCGCGCGGATGGGTCCGCCGCCTTCGCGCATCCAGATCCTGGCCATGCTTGTACTCGGCGCCGGTGCGGACAGTCGATGAGCGCCTTAGCCGGCAGCCAACCCGATGGCGAAGAGGGCGGAAAAGGGCACGAGCAGTCGCGCCGAGCCCACCAAGAGCGGATTGAGCGCCCGCCCTTCGGCGCGCAGCAGTCGCCGCGCCAGACGCCCCGCGAGCAGCAAGGTCGCCAGCGGCAAGAGCACCCAGGCGGAGGCTAGGTCCACGATCCAGAGGATCAACGGCACCAGATAGGCCGCTGCGAGAAGCGTCAGATATTGACCGATCGCCGCGGATCGGCCGAAACGCACCGCCAAAGTGCGCTTGCCGGCGACCGCGTCGGTTGCGCGATCGCGCAGATTGTTGACGACGAGGATGTTGGTCGCGAGTGCCCCGAGCGGGATCGAGGCCCAGATCGCCAGCTCAGGAACGGTCAGCAGATTGACCCAAACCGTTCCGCAGACCGCCACGGGCCCGAAGAACCAAAAGACGAAGACATCGCCCAGGCCGTGGTAGCCGAGGGGAAACGGTCCGGCCGTGTAGGCGATGCCCGAAATCAGCGACGCGACGCCGACGGCGAGGATGGGCCAGCCGCCGACCGCGATCAGGTAGGCGCCGAAGGCGGTGGCGAGCGCAAACGAAACGATCAGGCCGAGGCGGGCCTGTCGCGGGCTCAGCAGACCGGCCTGCACGGCGCGCGTCGGACCCAGGCGCTCCTCGGTGTCGGCACCCGACTCGAAGTCGGCGACGTCATTGACGAAGTTGGTGCCGATCTGGATCCAGACCGCGCCGGCCAGAGCGGCCAGCGTCGGAGCGAGGCGGAAACCACCCAACGCATGCGCGCATGCGGCACCGACCGCCACCGGCGCGACGGCGGCGGTGAGCGTCGCCGGCCGGCTGGCGAGCAGCCAAGCGGCCAGCGATCCGGGACGCGGTCGAGCGTCGGCGGCGGTCACCGAAGTCGCCACCTCACGTCAGGCGAGCAATCACGGGAAGCGATCGAACTCGTCGAAGCGCGGGCGCCGTTTCTCGAGGAAAGCGTTCTTGCCTTCTTTGCCTTCCGGCGTCTGGTAGAAGAGCAGCGTGGCGGACCCGGCCAGCTCCTGCAGACCGGCCTGGCCGTCGCAATCGGCGTTCATCGCCGCCTTGATGAAGCGAATCGCCGTCGGGCTGTTGCGCAGCATCTCCATGCTCCACTGCATGGCTTCCTTCTCGAGCTTCTCGTACGGCACGACCGCGTTGCACAGACCCCACGACAGCGCCGTTTGCGCGTCGTAGAGACGACATAGGAACCAGATCTCCCGCGCCCGCTTCTGGCCGATGATGCGCGCCATGTAGGCCGATCCGTAGCCGCCGTCGAAGCTCCCGACCTTGGGCCCGGTCTGGCCGAAGCGGGCGTTGTCGGCAGCCAGCGTCAAGTCGCACATCATGTGCAGGATGTGGCCGCCGCCCACCGCAAAGCCGGCGACCAACGCTACGACCGGCTTCGGCAGGGTGCGAATCTGCCGCTGGACGTCGAGGATGTTGAGGCGAGGAATGCCGTCGTCGCCGACATAGCCAGCGTGACCGCGGACCGATTGATCGCCACCCGAGCAGAAAGCCAGCGGTCCGTCACCGGTCAGCCAAATAACGCCGACCCCCGCGTCGTCGCGAGCGCGATCGAAGGCATCTTTCAGCTCGTGGACGGTCTGCGGGCGAAACGCGTTGCGCACCTCCGGCCGGGCAATGGTGATCTTTGCGATGGCGACGGGCTTGCCGTCGATCGTCGGCGTCTCATACCGAATGTCCTGATAGTCGCCGTGGGCGGTCCACTCCGCCGCCGGCTCCAGCACACGATCGGCGTCGGTCTCGCCGAGGTGGCGAAGGTGGGCGTCAGGAGCAGGGAATTGATCCGTCATGCAACGTTCTCCGTGAGTCGTCAGTGAGAGGAGCGAAACCGAACGAATCGGACGGTCGAGTCAGGTGGTTCCTGCCGCCGCCAGGGGCCTAAGCGTCGGACGTGAGACGGGCGACGGCGAAGGCGACGCGGAATCCTCCGCGCAGGCCTCGATCGCCGACGCCACCGCCGCCGGCATCTCGAGCGGCACGTTGTGACCGCCGCCCTCTACGATCTCCAGGCGACCGCTCGAGGCACCGTCGAGGGCGGCCTCGGCAAGGCGGCGGAATTCCCCGTCCAGCGCTCCGACGAGGAGCGTCCAGGGAACCCGGATCGCGTGGAGGCGAGGGCGCTGATCGGGCATGCGCCCCGGCGAGAGCGTCTGAAGGGCCCACGCCATCCCGCGGGCCGACTGCTCGAGGCGAATCCGGCGCTGCGCGTCGAGCCGCTGGGCCGGCAGGCGGCGCTGCGAGGCGAAGAGCGGCATGCGCTCCCAGCGATCGACGAAGGCGGGCCAGCCCTCGGCCGCGATGCAGGCCGCGCGGTCATCGTCGACGGCGGCGCGGCGGCGGCGGTCGACGTCGTCGAGGCCGGCACGCACGCCGATCAGAAGCAGGCTCCTCACCGCAGTCGAGCGCTCCAACGCGACGCCGAGCGCCAGCCGCGCTCCCAGCGAATACCCCACCAGATCGACGCGAGCGTCGCCGCGACGGGTATCGATCCAGTCCGCCACACGATCGACGGTCGCCTCGAAGCTCTCCGGCAGAGGTGCGTCGAGCGGCAAGATCGGGTTCGGGCCGCGGTGCCCCGGCAGCGTCGGCGCCTCCAGGAGCAGCCCCGACGGCAGCTTCCGGCGGACCTCACTCCACGAGGCACCACTGCCGGAGAAACCGTGGAGAGCGACGATCATGCGCGGCTCTCCGAGGAGTTCGTCACCGACGACAGCTCAGGAGGCGACGCGGTGCGGCGCAGCTCGTCGATCGCCTCCGCCGCGTCGTGCGGCGGCACGATGGCCTCGATCAACAGCGGTCTCGTCGGCTCGGTCGCCACTGCGAACGCCGCATCGAGAGCGCGATCCAGCTCGGGGAACGTGTGCACGGCGACATGACCTGCCCCTTGCGATGCGGCGGCGCTGGCGAAGTCTCGACCGGTCGGTGTCGTCCACGCCTCGAGATCGCCCCGTCGCTTGGCGATCGGGAGCTGCTCGAAAATGCGCCCGCCGTCGTTCTGCAGCACCAAGACGACAAACGGCTGGGCCAGGCCGTGCGCCAGCGACAAGCCCGCCAGATCGTGCCAGGCCGAGAGGTCGCCGAGCACGGCAAGCAGCGGGCGGCGCGCCGCCTGAGCAGCTCCTGCCGCGCCCGAAATCGCGCCGTCGATGCCGCTGGCGCCGCGCTGCGCCAGCACGTCGGCCTGGAGATCCTCGCCGTTGGTCCAGGCGTCGAGATGGCGAATCGGCAGGCTGTTGCCGATCTGCAACAAACCCCCGGCCGGCAGCCGACGGACCGCTGCACGCACCACCAGACCTTCGCGCAGCGGTCTTCTGGCCGTGCGCGCCGCGCGATCGAGCGCTTCGACCGCCGACGAGACTCCCGCCTCGACGCGGCGCAGCCGCGCCAGCCAGCCGGCACGAGCGCTGGCCGCGTTGTCGATTGTCGAACCCGGTTCCTCGGCGCTGACGGACGCCGACGCCTCGAGACGTCGCGCCAGACCGCCAAGCGCAGCCTGCGGCTCGCCGAACACCATCTCGACGGCGAGACTCGAAGCATCGGGCCAGCCGCCCTCACTCAAGGCGACGATCGGCGCCCGCGTCGCCGCCAGCCAGCGTCCCAGGCGGCCGCCGGTGGTCGGCCGGCCGAGCTGCAGGACGACGTCGGGCGTCGTCGCCTCCCCTTCTACAGGGAGCTCGGGACGCGCATCGAGCGCCACCTCGAGACGATCGATGAAATGACTCGCCGCCTCATCGTCCGCCGCGCGGCGTCGGAGCTGGCTTGCCGCCTCGGCGACGATCGGCAGGTCGGCGACCCGCGCCAGCCTGCAGAGGCCGTCGAACGCCGCCCGACGCTCGAGCGGCGCCGGTCCGGCAACGACGAGCGGCCGGCGCGCTGCTCGCAGGCGATCGGCGATGCGATCGAGAGCCGCGGCGTCTGATTCGCAACGCGGCGTCGACACACGGGCGATCGGCCGCGCCACGACGTCGGCGACGCGAGCTTCGAGCGCTGGAGGCATCGTCGGCGGCGGCTCGAGAGGCTTGCGCGCCGAGGCGTTGAGCTGCACCGGCCCGGCGGTCGGCCAGCGGCTGATCGCAACAGCCTGCGCCGCCAGCCGGCGCAGGGCCCGCAGCCCGTCCAGCGACGCGTCGGCGGCCCCGAGATCGAAGGCAGCACGCGCGTGGACGCCGAACAGACGCCGCTGATCGATCGTCTGATTCGCCTCGCAATGATGCAGCTCGGGCGGGCGGTCGGCGGTCAGCGCCAGCAGGGGAACCCGCGACGCCGCGGCTTCGATCGCCGCCGGCAGGTAGTGGGCTGCGGCCGTGCCCGAGGTGCAGAGGAGAAGGCTCGGACCGCCGATGATCCGCGCCTGGCCGAGCGCGAAGAACGCGGCCGTCCGCTCGTCGACGGCGAGGTGCCGACGCAGCTGGGGCACGCGGTCGAGCGCGGCAACGAACGGTGTCGAGCGGGAGCCTGGGCTCACGACGACATCCCGGACTCCCGCGTCCGCCAAACTGCGGAGCAGCACGACCGCCCAGGCGGCCTGGGTCGCCGCCCAGACGTCGAAGATCGAGTCGCGCTCGGCCGCGTCGGTCCTCGGCCCGGCAGTGGTCGGCTCCTCGATCGAACGCGTCGGCCGGTCGAGTGCCGGGGTCGTCAACCGGCGCCTCCAAGAGCGCCCAGAAGCGCCTCCTGCTTCAGCTCGGTCTCGCGCAGCTCGGCCTGCGGATCAGAATCGCTGACGATGCCGGCACCGACCCAAAGCCAGGCGCGCGCGCCGTCGAGCACCGCCGAGCGCAGCCCGACCCAAAGCTCGCCGTCGCCCCGGCCGTCAATCCAGCCGATCGGCCCGGCATACCAGCCGCGGTGGTGCGGCTCACGCTCACGAATCCAGCGCAGCGCGGCGTCGGTCGGCACGCCACCCACCGCCGGCGTCGGATGCAACGCGCCCACCAGATCGAGGACATGACGATCGGCTCGCAGACGACCGCGAATCGGCGTGTGCAGATGGAGAACGTCGCGCAGCTCGCGGACGCGGCGCTCCTCGACCTGCAGGCGATCGCACCACGGCTCGAGACGTCGGACGATGGAATCGACGACGAGCTGTTGCTCGTGCCGATCCTTGCCGCTGTGCAACAGCTCGTCGGCGTGCACTAGCGTGTCGCCACCGTCGCCGCTGGCGATCGAGCCGGCCAGCGCTTCGGTCCAAACGTTGCGGCCGCGCTTGGAGATGAGGCGCTCGGGCGTGACGCCAACGAAGGCCGTGTCACGCCGCCCGAAGGCGAATCGAGTCGATGCGCGCAGCCCGCGGTTGAGACGACGCAGCACTTCCGTCGGGCGCAGCGGCCGCGAGAGATTCACCTCGACGCGGCGCGCGGCAACGATCTTGTCGATCGAGCCTTCGGCGATCGCTCGGCGGATCGCCCCGACCCGCGCCTGCCACTCCTCGACGTCGGGAGCGGCCAGGTGCGCCTCGCCGAGCGGCTCGAGCGGGCGGGTGGTTGCCGGCATGTCCCGCAGCCGATCGAGGACGTCCAGCACCAGGTCGGCCTGGCGGCGGCGGGCGGCGCCGTCGCGCAGCGCGGCGGGCTCGACGACCAGAGCCAGAGCCCCGGTGTCGCCGTCGCAGCGATACATCAGGCGCGGCAGCACGAAGCTGCCGTCGCCCAGCTCGGTCCACGGCGGCGCGATCTCGGCGCCGACGTCGAACGCAAGGCCGCCGTATAGGCGAGCTTCGAATACATCGACTTCGGGATGCCGCTCGACCGCCAGCTCTTCGAACAACCGCTCGCTCTCGATCCTGAAATCGGCGAGGCGCGAGCTCCCGCGCAGCTCGACGCGTCTCACCGCGCCGACGCCGGACATTGCCGGCCCGTCGACCGGATCCCACAGCGTCGTCACCGCCTCGGTCTCCAGCTCGGCGGGCGCGAGCTCGAGCAGCGCTTCCGGCGCCACCCGTGGCGCCGGCACCGCCAGCATCGTTGGTCCCCGATGAGTTGCTGCGACCCTCAGCCGACCCAGGAGCCAGTCACCCAGCGCCGAGCGCGAGGCGACGACCGGACGCGGCGCGAGCGTTGGCTTGGCGAGCGCTGGCTGGGCGAGACGGCGCTCGGCCGTTACGGAAACCGATGCGGTCATGATCCCTCCTGCGGGCCGGCGGGCCGCGCGACGAAGAGGCAGGCGACATCGAAGAGCATGCGCTCAACGCGCTCGACCACCAGGCCCTGCGCGCGCATCACGTCGGCAAAGGCCTCCGGCTGCGGAAATGCCTCGATCGAGGTCTGCAGGTAGCGGTACTCAGCAGCGCCGGACAGCCAGGCCCCGATCCGCGGCATCACGTGATGAACATGCAGACGAGCGAGCGGCGCCAGAGGACCACGTCGCGGCTCGTTGGCTTCGAGAATCGCGATCCGACCGCCCGGCCGCACCACTCGAGCCATCTCGCGCAGCGCCCGCGGGCGATCCGCGACGTTGCGGATGCCGAAGGCGATCATGGCGGCGTCGAATGCGTCGTCAGCGAACGGCAGGTCTTCGCCGTCGCCTTCGCGCAGGACGATCCGCTCGGCAAAACCGTCGCGCGTCACCTTGTCGCGACCGACATCCAGCATCGCTGTCGACGGATCGACACCGACCACCTCGACGCCCGGCTCGGCGCGAGCGGCGAGAATCGCCATGTCGCCGGTGCCGGTGGCGAGGTCGAGGACGCGATGCCCGGGCTCGAGCGAGAGCGCCTCGATCGTGCGACGACGCCATGGCTGGTCGAGCCCGAGCGAGATCACCCGATTGAGCGCGTCGTAGCGACCGGCGATGCGATCGAACATGCGACCGGAGCCCGGACGGACCGGTCTCGAAGCCGCCTGGGCGGCGTCGGAGGTCGGCGGTTCGGTCATGGAGGCTTTGGAAAGAGCGGTCTCAGACATCGCGGTCGACGATCGCTTCAGCCATGGTGACGAGCGCACGGCGAGCGCGCCCGTCGGGAACGTCGGCAAGGGCCGCCACCGCACGCTCGCTGCGCCCGCGCGCGATGGCGAGGCATTCGGCGGCCGCGCCGCTGGCGCGCACGGTCGTCGACACGTGATCCACCAACCCCGGCGGGACATCCGCTCCGTCTGGCAGCGCGACGATCGCTTCCAGCGTCGGACGCAGCTCTGGCGCACGCTCGAGGGCGAGAATCAGCGGCAGGGTCATCTTGCCTTCGACCAGGTCGGTGAACAGCGCCTTCCCGGTCACTTCGGCGTCACCGGTCAGATCGAGAAGGTCATCGACCGCCTGGAAGCTGACGCCGAGATGCTCGCCGAAGGTGGCGAGCGCACGCTCGGTGGCCGGCTCGACGCCGGCGGCTCGGGCGCCGGCCAGCATCGCCCAGCGAAACACCGTCGCCGTCTTGCCCTCGGCGACTTGGAAGTACGCCGCGCGATCGAGAGACAGGCGCCCGCGATTCTCGAGCTGCAAGGACTCGGCGAAAATCATCTGCTCGATGACCGAGAACAGCTCGTTCAGGAGCCCCGACACGGCCGAGTTCTCGACTCGCCGCAGGGCCTCGATCAGCAGCCAATCGCCGGCGAAGATCGATGCCGCATTGCCGTAGATCGCCCGCGAGGTCGCCGAGCCGCGCCGCGCGTCGCCGCCATCGACAACATCGTCGTGCAGGAGAGTCGCCGAGTGCACCAGCTCGACCGCTACGGCGAGATCGAGCACCCGCTGATCGATCGCCGGCATGCCGACCCGCGCGGCGAGGGACAGACACAGCGGCCGCAGACGTTTGCCACCGAGATCGAGCAGATGGCTGGCGCCCCGACCGACCAACTCG
>JBCBCF010000096.1:0-14341 GCA_038530905.1 Acidobacteriota bacterium | reverse complement strand
GCCGCATTGGGTATCGCGAATCGACCCGGCGCCGGCCAGCCGGACCAGCCGATTGAAGACCTTGCCCATGACCTCTCGGTAGAGCGGCTGCCGACGGGTGATGCGCGCCCCACGGACCGCGCGACTGCCGAGAACCACGTCGGCTCTGTCGAGACGTGGCCACAAGCGGTCCAGATCGGTCATCGGCGTCGAAAGGTCGGCGTCGGTCAAAAGCACCCGAGCCCCGCGAGACGCGAGCACCCCGACGCGCAGGGCCGCTCCCTTGCCGCGATTCTGGCGCTGACGGAGCAGACGCACGCCGCGATCGGCATAGCGCTCGGCGATTGCCGACGTGGCGTCGGCAGAGCCATCGTCGACGACGAGGACTTCCCAAGCCGCCGGCCGGGCAGCCAGCGCCCCGAGAATCTGTTCGAGACTCGCCTCGAGCCGATCCTCCTCGTTGTAGGCCGGCACGACGACCGACAGATCGACCGGCCCGCCCTCGCCTCGTGCTCGTGGTTGTTCCGTCACCGTTGCGCCTCGCCTAAGCTGCCGTCGTCGAGTCCGTTCCGTCGTCCTATCGCCGTTCGAGGAGCCGCCTGTGCCGTCGATCTCCGCAGCCTCACCGTCCGCCGCCCGGCCCGTCGCCTCGATCGACACGGAACGCCGAGCCGCCTTCATCGTCCAGACCTACCTGCATCTCCTGGGCGCGATCCTCGGGTTCGTGGCGATCGAGGTCGCCCTCTTCCAGACCGGCCTGGCGCGCGAGATCGCGGCCATCCTGACAGGCACGAGCTGGCTGCTGGTGCTGGGCGCGTTCTTGGTCGTGAGCTGGCTGGCGAGCTCGGTCGCTCTTCGCGCGCGCTCGAAGGCCGCTCAATACGCCGCGCTCGCTGGGTTCGTCGTCGCCGAGGCGCTGATCTTCGTGCCTCTGCTCTTTGCCGTCAACCTGCGGGTCGACGGCGGTATCCAGAGCGCCGCACTCGTGACGCTCTTTGGTTTCTGCGGTCTGACGTGGATCGCTTTCGTCACCCGCCGCGACTTCAGCTTCCTCGGCGGCATCGTGCGCTGGGGGATGGTCAGCGCCTTGATCCTGATCGTCGCCGCGCTGCTCTTTGGGTTCCGGCTCGGGACCTATTTCTCGGTGGCGATGATCGCCCTCGCCGGCGCCGCGATCCTTTACGACACGTCGAACGTTCTCCGCCGCTTCCCGCGCGACCGCTTCGTCGGCGCCGCCCTCCATCTCTTCGCGTCGGTGGCTCTCATGTTCTGGTACGTGCTGCGCCTTGTCCGGTCGCGGCACTGAGGCAATCTGCCGAGCGTCTCAGCCGCCGAGGTCGACCGTCCGCCAGTCGCCAAACGACAGCTCACGGACGGCGATTTGCCAGACGATCACACGCTTGCGATCGAGACGCCCCGCCCCGTCGCGCTCGAGCGCCGCGAGCCGTCGGCGCACCTCGGTCGCCGAACCATCGTCGACCGCCAGTCGATCGAGCGGCCGGCCGAGGTGGAACGACATCTGTTCCGCCAGCCCTGCAGCCTCGCCCCAGCCCAGTCGCGACTCGGCGAAGACGTTGGTGAAACTGTCGCCAAGCAGCAGCACCTCGGCGCTCGGGTCGGGAGCCCAGAAGCGGTCGCGCCCGTCGAGGACCTGCAGAATCTCGACCTCCTCACGCGGCAGCATCGGCCGCCGTTCAGGCAGACGTAGGGCCGCGAAGAGGTCGCCACGCCCAACCTCGACCCTGGCACGACGCCGCCACAACGGTCCGTCGCCAGGCGACAGGCGAACGCGTTCCTCGATCGCCGCGGCAGCGACCCGGGCAACGGCGTCGACCGCGCGCGGGCTCCAATGCGAATCGGTGCGCAAGAAGAGCTGCTCGCCGGCACGCGCCATCGTGCGCAACATCGGCGACGGGTCGACAACGACCACACCGGCCCGCTGCAGCTCCTCCGCCAGCCGCGCGGTCGAGGGATTGGCGGCCACTTCGTCGATCGCGGCGCCGAGGGCTTCGGGATGGATCGCCGCTTTGGTCGGTGCGAAGAGCACCCACAGCTCGATGTCGCGCTGCGCGAGCTGGCGGGCGGTGTCGAGAATCGCTGGCCGCGGATCAGGATGCGGCGCCGGCTCGAACGCCTCACCGCCGCGGGTCCGACGCATCAGCTCTCCGGCATCGAGAAAGCCGCGACCGAGCAGATGATCGACCCCGGGTCGCAAGAGCAACCAGTCGTCGTCGCCGACGACGGTCGTGGCGTTGCCGACACCACCGAGGGCAACGGAGGCCCACTGCACGGTCGGCAGAATCGCCGCGCGCAGAGGCGACGTGTCGTCGAGGGCATCCTCGAAGCGCCGCATGGCGGCCAGCATCGAGCGATTGGCCGCCGCGGGATCGCTAACCTCCGACGCCGCATGCGCGCCGTCGGCGAGGAACGTCGCGACAGGCTCCCAGGAGCCGGTCAGGGTGCGAGCAAGCGACATCGCCAGGATCCCGAGCGCCATGGAGACCACCAAGGCCAGCTGGACGGCGCGCGATCCCTGGGCCGCCGGGCGCTCAAGACGACGATCGTCTCCGCGCAGCGGCTCAGATCTCGGCCGGTCGTCGGAGACCGTCACATCACGATCCTCCACGTGGGATCTGGAAGGCGCTCACACATCAGAAGATGAAGTAGATGAACGGATTGAAGCCCTGCGTCTCGAGCATCCCGAGGGTGAGCGCGAAGAGAACGACCACCGCGGCGGCCTTGCCGGCCGTCAGCCGCCGGGTCCAGGTCCACGGCTGAGGCGCCGCCCAACAAACGACGGCCGCTGCGGCCAGCGTCGCCAGAAGGTACGGCCGCAGGGCAAGACCGCCAACCAGCGCCGCCGTCGCGGCGGGCTCTCGGAGCGCGAATAGGTCCGCGAAATACGCCAGCGCTGCTCCGAGATCGGCGGCGCGGAACGGCACCCAGGTCAGGAGGATGAACAAGAAGACCGCCGCCCGCGCCGGCAGCGCGCCCCAGCCGGTCATCGCGGCGGTCCGACCGACGCCCACCGCGCGCTCCACTGCCAGTGCCAGGCCGTGCAGAGCGCCCCAGACGACAAACGTCCAGGCCGCGCCGTGCCACAAGCCACCCAACAACATGACCAGCAGAAGGTTGAGGTAGGTGCGCAGCTCACCACGTCGATTGCCGCCAAGCGGAATGTAGAGATAGTCGCGCAGCCAGCGCGACAGCGACTGATGCCATCGCCGCCAGAACTCGGTGACCGACCGCGAGGCGTACGGCGCGTCGAAGTTACGCGGCAGGGAGAAGCCGAAGAGCAGGCCGAGGCCGACGGCCATGTCGGAATAGCCCGAGAAGTCGAAATAGATCTGAAATGCGTAGGCAAGAACGCCGAGCCACGCGTCGAGGGTCGTGCGCGCGGCGGCGTCGAAGGCTGCATCGGCGATCTGTCCGCAAGGATTGGCCAACAGCACCTTCTTGGCCAGACCGAGCGAAAAGAACGCCGCTCCGCGCGCCGCCTTGCCGAGGGTCTCTCGCCGCTCGACGAGCTGCCCGTCGATCTCCTGGAACCGGACGATCGGGCCGGCCACGAGCTGCGGGAACATCGCGACGAAACAGGCGAAGTCGATCGGGTTACGCAGCGCCCGCGCCTCGCCTCGATAGACGTCGATCGTGTAGCTCATCGACTGAAAGGTGTAGAAGCTGATGCCGAGCGGCAGGACGACACGCAGCACACTGTCGACCGGCGCGAACCCGAGCTGGGCAGCGGCGGCGTTCCAGCTATCGAGCCCGAAGTGGAAATACTTGAAGAAGCCAAGCAGGCCGAGGTTGGTGGCGATCGACGCGGCGAGGGCCCAGCGCGCGCGCCCTGGCCGCCGGCCGTCCACCGATCCCGCGGCGTCGATCACCCGCCCCGCGATGTAGTCGATCACCGTCGACGTCAGCATCAGCGGCACGAACGCCGGATTCGACCAGCCGTAGAAGACGTACGAAAGAAGCGTCAGCGCCAGGTTGCGCCCGCGCCGTGGCGCCAGGAAATACAGGCCCAGCGCGCACGGCAGGAAGACGAAACAGAAGAGGTGGGAGCTGAAGACCAATCTCTACTCGAGCCGTTCGGAGTAGTGGCGGGGACCGCCGCCCTCGAGATCGTCGGCGAGCACGAGGCTTTCGAGCTGCGGCTGCTCGGCAAAAGGCTCGAGGCGCAGCACACGCTCCTTCCCGATCGGCAGGCGAGCGATCGGCATCTCCTCGCCGTCGAGCAGGACGCGATGCGCCACCTGCAGGCGCGAGCCCTGGAGGCGACCGTCAAGGACCTCGAGGACCTGCCACTCGAAGAGCGCCAGCGCGTCGCGATAAGGCGAGATCTCCCGCAGGCTCGGCGTTGGTGATCGGCGCGCTAGCCGGGCGCGAACGCGCAGAGTCGCGGGCTCTTGCCGCGCTGCGCGCTCCCGGGCGGCACGGCGCACGTTCTCTCGCACCTCGTCGTCGCCGAGAGCGCGAGCGTAGACGGCGAGCTGCTCGAGCCGGCCTCGCCAAGGAGATGCGTCCTGCCACTCGCTGCCGACCAGGAGCGGGAGCGGCCGCCAGTGGAAGAAACCCGCTCGCAGCTCGCGGGTGTCTGCGACCATCTCGCCGTCGACCCAGGCGCGCAGGTGTCCGGGCGTGTAGCTGACGACAACGTGCTGCGGACGGCCGACCGCCACCGGCCCGAGGTCGACCGCCGGTCGATCGGCGTTGCGCCCGGTGGAGGGCGTGCGAAGACGCAGGCGGAAGCGCCCATCGAGCTGATCGAGCGTCACGTTCCGGCTCGACGGGCCGCTGGAGAAGGTCCAGATCGTGGCGAGATCGGGCGTCGGCGTTTCGGAGACGATCGTCGCCTCGACCGTCAGCTCGTTGGTCGCCCGCGCGCCCTCCAGCAGGCGCTGCATGGTCTCCATGCCGGCGAGAAAGCGCCCGCCGGCCAGACGCATCCGCCAGGCGCGATCGAGGAACGCACGGCCCTGCGGCTCAAAGACCGTCGCCACCTCGTCGCCGCCGAGATCATCGAAGAGGTTCGCGCTCCCGCCGTCCCGCCACAGCAGCACGAGATCCGCCGCGTCGCTCGGCCAGCGCGGAGGATCGAGGACGCGCTCGATCGTCGGCGCGACGTTCGGCACCTCGGCGCGATCGCGCACGCCCTCGAGGCGCAGCGTGCGCTGAGCGACGTCACCGGTGTCGACGCGTCGCGCCCGCTCGGCACCGAGGACGACGGTGAGCGTCCGCGGATCGTCGGCCAGCTGCAGACGCACCGCGCGCCCACCTAGACGGGCCGTCGCGCCCTCAGCGCGGATCGGCTCGTCAAAGCGGAGACGAAGGAGGCGCCGACCGCCCTGACGCAAGGAGCGAGTCTCGATCGAGATCAACCGAGGCGGCGACGCCGGACGGGCGCGCACCTCGCCTTCGAGCACGCGATCAGAGGCCGAGCGAGCGACGATCCGGAACCTGCCCGGCTCATCGATGCGATGGTTCGCTCGGTCGCCTCGACCCTGCGCGAGCGTCTGGATGGCGCCTTCTGTCTCCCGCGTCAGTCGCCATTCCGCGCCGCCGGGAAGGTCCCAAGACACCGTCGCGGGAGCCTCGATGAAGCGCCGGCCAAGCGACAGTGCCGGGCTCCAGACGTCCGGGAATCGATCGGTCGCCGGATCGCTCGTGACACGCAGCGGTGGGCCGACCAGCTCCATGCGCTCGGGGTCGAGCTCGGCCACGAAAACATCGTAGTCGGCGGCGTGATGATCGTGCTCACCTGCCGACGCCGCCCAGGCGAGCCAGAGCCCGTCGCGCGACGGCATCGGAAAGTAGAGATAGCGACGGTCGGCGGGGAGGCGCGCGTCGCCCTTGCCAAGGAGATCGTGGGCAAGATCGGTTTCCAGGTCGACGGCCCGGATCGGCCCACCCGCCCCGGCGACCCACACGCCCCAGCGCCCGTCCGACGTGACGTAGGGCTGGCAGCCGCCGCGATTCGGCCGCTCGTCGACCGTGCGGCGGGCCGGATCGTACGGCGAGAACGTCGGCGAGCCCATCGTGGCGGTGGTGAGGGTCGGATCGATCAGCCAGCCTCGCGATGGATGAGCGCGATCTACTAGCACGCGCGTGGCGCCGGAGTCGACGTCACGTTCGATCGTCTGGCCGTCGCCCGAGATGTGGATTAGAGATCGAGCGTCGCGCCACACCGCCGCTCGATGTTCGAAGTACGTCCGCGCCGACCCGAGCGATCGCTCGGCGCCTGGGTCGAGGTCTGGGGCGAGATCGAGCAGGCGCAACTCACCGCTCGCCGGCCCATCGTCCGGATAGCGCGCTCGGTCGGCAGGCAGCGAGAGGTAGGCAAGACGGGAGCCGTCGGGCGAAATATGGGCGCAGCAATGGGCCCGACCCGGCTCGGCGCGGGTCAACGGCCGCGGCGGTGAACCGTCGACTTCACGTCGCCAAAGTCGCCATGCCCCTCCCCGATTCGACTCCCACACCACGAAGCCGGCGCGCGCCGCGGCGGCCGATGCTCCGAGCTCGAGCGGGCGGTCGATCGACTCGCCGCGGATCCCGACGCCAACGCCCGAATCAGCGGACGGACCCGTCACCGGCCCGGAGGTCGCGAGCGATGCCGCCGCTGGCATCTTCAAGCGGTCACGAGCGCCAGGGCTTCGGAGGCTGGCCTCGACCGCGCCGTCCGGAATCGGCCCGGTGGCGGGGCCGACCTGCAGCGTCGCGGGCTCTTCGCTGCTGCAGGCGACCAGAAGCCAAACGGCGACCGCATAGGCTCCCGAGAGGCGGCGATTGAGCGTTCCGGCCGCTGACCTCGGACGCGCGCGACCGCGAGTTCGCCTGTGGACGAGAGATCGCCTGCATCGCGACGTCCACCGATACTCGCCGTTCGTCACCAGATCATCTTAGCCCCGTGCTCGCGTTTGAGAGCCGGGCGCCGGTTGACCTCGTCCGGTCGCGTCCATATCCTGCCGCGACGACGTCGGCGCACACTCGCCGACGTGCGGATTTCCGAGCCAATGCCGCTCTCCGATCTCTCAGCCTCTCTCCGCCGCCACACGCTCCCGAACGGACTGCGGGTCGTCCTGCATCGCGACGACCGGCTGCCGCTCGTGGCCCTGAATCTCTGGTACCACGTCGGCTCCAAGAACGAGGCGCCGGGCGAGACGGGCTTCGCCCATCTCTTCGAGCACCTTCTCTTTCAGGGCAGCGCTCACGTCGACACCAACGGCCATTTCCACGCGGTGCAGCAAGTCGGCGGCTCGGCCAACGGCTCGACCTGGTTCGATCGCACCAACTATTACGAGACGTTGCCGGCCCATCATCTCGAGCGAGGGCTATGGCTCGAGAGCGACCGGATGGGGTTCTTTCTCGAGGCGATCGATCAGCGCAAGCTCGACACGCAGCGCGACGTGGTGATCAACGAGCGGCGCCAGCGCATCGACAACCAGCCGTACGGCCGAGCGTTCGAGCGGATGAACGAGATGCTCTTCCCGCCCGGCCATCCGTATCGGTGGCCGGTGATCGGCTCGATCCCCGATCTCGAGGCGGCGACCCTCGACACCGTGCGGCGGTTCTTCCGCGACTTCTACGCGCCCAACAACGCGGTGCTCACTCTCGCCGGCGCCTTCGACAACGACGAGGCGCTCACGGCCATCGAGCGCTGGTTCGGGCCGATTCCCAGCGGCCCGCCGATCGAGCGACCTCGCGTCGACGATCCGACCGAGCCCTTCGAGCGACGTGAGGTCCTGCCGGACGACGTGCCGCTGGTGCGTCTCTATCTCGGTCACCACGCACCACCGTTCGGCACGGAGAGCTGGTACGCCGGCGATCTCCTGGCCCACGTGCTGGCCGCCGGCAAGACCAGTCCGCTCTACCGCGATCTCGTCTACGACCGCCGCCTGGCACAGGACGTTGGGGCCTTCATCCTGCCAACCGAGCTTGGAGGATCGTTTCTGATCGTTGCCACCGCGAAACCGGGCGTCGAAGCAGAGCGTCTGGAGGAGGCGCTGGCCGAGCACCTGCGCCGAGCAGCTGCCGAGCCACCGGCCGACGACGACCTCGAGCGGGCGCGTCGACGCATCCTCACTTCCCTCTACGGCGAGCTTGAGTCGCTCGGCGATCGAGCCGACCATCTCTCCCGCTTCACCACATTCTTCGATCGGCCCGCCGACGCGTTTCGCGAAGCAGAGCGCTATCAGACGCTCGATGGCGAAGCGCTCCGCGCCTTTGCTGCCGCCCATCTGGCCGACACCAAACGCGCCGTCCTCACCGTCGCGCCGAAGCCAGCCGCGGAGGCCGGATGAGCCCGGATCGCACGCGACCACCGGCCGCCGGACCGCGGCGCCCCTTCCGATTCCCGGACTTCGTCAGCCACCGATTGACCAACGGTCTCGAAGTGCGCGTGATGCGGCGAGACGCCGTGCCGGTGGCACAGATCGAGGTTCTGCTTTCGGCAGGCGGGCAACAGAATCCGCTTGATCGGCCCGGGCTGGCGGCCCTGCACGGCGCCGTCATCGACGAGGGCACCGTGTGCGACGGGTCGCTAGAGCTGGCGGCGCGTGCTGAGCGACTCGGCGGCTCGCTGTCCGCGGGCGCCGGCTGGAACGTCGGCTATGTCGAGGTCGGACTCCTCGCACAGCATGCTCCCGAGGCCCTGGCGCTGCTCTCGGAGGTCGTTCTCGAGCCGTCGTTTCCCGACTCCGAAATCGATCGCTTGAGAGAGCGGCAGCTCACCGAGCTGATGCGCCTGCGGGCGCAGCCAGCCCGCCTGGCTGAAGAGGCGTTTTCCTACGCCATCTACCGCGGAACGCCTTATGCCGTCTCGGGCCAGGGAACCGAGGACTCGCTGGCGGCGATCGATCGCGAAGCGTTGATCGACTTCCATCGCCGACACGTGGTGCCGCGAGGGGCCGGCATCATCGTGGTCGGCGATGTCGACGTCGAGGCGACGATCCAGCGCGTCGAGGCGCTGTTCGGCAGCTGGGCGGACGTCGACCTCGCGCCGGCTCCCAACCTCGCGCCGGAGCCGCTGCCGGAGCGGATTGTGCTCATTGTCGACCGGCCAGAGGCGGCGCAGACTCAGCTCCTGATGGGCCATGCGGCCATCCCGCGCCGACATCCCGACTTTGAGGCGCTCTTCCTCGCCTCGTCGATCTTCGGCGGCAAGTTCACCAGCCGCATCAATCTGAACCTGCGCGAGCGCCACGGCTTCACCTACGGCGCAAGCAGTGTCCTGGTGCGTCGCCGAGGGCCAGGTCCGTTCTTCGTGCGCACGGCGGTGGCCAACGACGTTGCCGGCCGAGCGGTCGAAGAGGTGCTGCTGGAGCTGGACCGTCTCCGCTCAGAGCCGGTTGCCGACGACGAGCTGCAGGATGCACAGGACTATCTGCTCGGCAGCTTCCCGTCGACGCTCCAAGGCGTCGGCGAGCTGGCGCAACGCATGGAAGAGCTAGCCGTCTTCGATCTGCCGGACGATCACTACGCGACCTATCCGGCGGTCTTTGCCGATCTCAACGCGGGGCAGCTTCTCGACGCCGCACAGCGTCATCTTCAACCCGACCATCTGGCGATCGTCGCCGTTGGCCCGGCGGACCTTCTCGAGCCGCAGCTCTCAGCCTACGGCCGCCTGCAGATTCAGCGCGCCGCGCCCCTCGGCGACTAGGCGATTTCAGCGCAGGGCGACGGCCAAGCCGCCGCCAGCGTCGACATCGATCTCGAGGGTCTTCGCGCCGCCGGCAGCGAACGTCCCCTCGAGCTCCTTGGTCGTGGTGCGGCCGCCGGCGCGGCGCAGATAGACGCGCAGTCGGTGCTCGCCGGCCTCGACTTCTCCGCTGTGCTGCAGCACACCACCACCGCCGGAGAAGCGAAAGTTCTCCTTGAAGACGCTCCGGGAGCCGACGAAGACGCTGACCAAGCCGTCGGAAACGCGCGACCGGAATTCGATCGCCAACGTGGCGCGCGCGGCGGGTCGCTCAACCCGCGGCGGCGGTGGGCGCCGATCCTGGGTCGGAGCTTCAGCACCGCCGGATCGGGTAAATCGATCTCGCACCGCCTGGCGAGCCAGCTCTTGGCGGTCTCGCGCCTCGATCGCCCGTTCGATCAGCTGCGGCGCTTCGTCGCTCTCAGGCGCCAGACGCAGCGCCTCGCGAGCTGAGGTCACGGCGTCGTCATAGCGGCGCTCGTCGAGCGCTTGCTCGGCATCACGCAGCGCTCGTTCCTCAGGCGACAGATCGCCGGCCTCGAGCATCCGCCGCGCCTCTTCCCGCAAGGCACGGATCTCCGGATCTCCGGCGGCGATGACCAACGCACGATCGAAAAGCTCGATTGCGCGCAGCGGCTCGCCTTGCGCCATCGCCGCCCGACCGCTCGCCACCAGGTCGTCGGTCGGACTCGAGCCGGAGTCGCCGACCGCCGCACCGTCGGTGTCGGCGTCGGTCGACGCGCCGCGCAAGAACACCAGAGCGAGGATCGCCACCAGCAGGATCGCCGCCGCGGTGGCACCGAGGGCGATCCAGCGCGACCCACCTTTCGGTGACGACGCGGCGCCGATCGACGGTGCGGGCGCGACCAGCGCACGCGGAGGAGTCGGCCCGCCGGCAAAGGTGCCGTCGGCGGTTGGAAACACGCTCGGGCTCGACTCCGAACCGCTCCCTACGATCGAGCTGGGCGGCATGGCGCCGCGCGCCGACAGATCTGTCGGCACCGCCTGCGGCCCGAACGTACCGGAGAGGGCGCTGGGCGTCGTGCCGGGGGTGATCGTCGCGCCGCCGGCGACGGTTGCTCCGGGAGCCGACGAGGCTCCTGGCGCGAGGGTGCCGCTCGGGACCATGGTCGCCCCGCCGAGCGTGCCGCCAAGCGCCGACGACCCGGCGTCCTGTGGCCGGTCACCCAGAAACGACGCGGTCCTCGGAGAGGCCGGCCGCTCGGCTTTCGGATCGTAGATCGCCCTCAGGTCCGCAGCCATCTCACCGCCGCGCTGGTAGCGATCGGCCGGACTCTTGGCCAAGGCCCGGTCGAGCAGTGCGCCGAGCCCCGGGGGCAGGCCCGCCACCAGCTCGCCAGGAGGCTCAGGGCTGTCGTGGACGATGCGATGAGTGACCGCGGTCAGGTTCTCGCCGGCGAACGGTTTCCGGCCGGTCACCATCTCGTAGAGCATGACGCCGAGCGAGAAAAGATCGGCGCGATGATCGACCGCTTTGCCCTGAATCTGCTCCGGGGCCATGTAGTTCGGCGTTCCGAGCAGCTGTCCCTCGACCGTGAGGTTGGAGGCGTCGATCCGCGCGATGCCGAAGTCTGTGATCTTGGCCTGCTTCTCGGCCGTGATGATGATGTTCGCCGGCTTGATGTCGCGATGCACGACGCCCTTCTGGTGGGCGTAGTCGAGCCCGTCGGCAATCTGCGCCACGATGTCGAAGACGAACCGCAGATCAAGTCGCCCCTGGCGCTGCATCAGGCGCTTGAGATCCGTCCCCTTGACGTACTCCATGGCGATGAAGAAATCACCGCCATCGTCGACCACCACGTCGTGGATGGTGACGATGTTCGGATGGCTGAGGATGCCGGCGCTCTGCGCCTCGCGCAGGAAGCGGGCCTTGAACTGCTCGAGCTCGGCGTCACCCGCCGAGTAGCCGAGGCGGAAGGTTTTGAGGGCGAGCTGGCGCCGAATGAGCGGATCGCGGGCCAGATAGACGAGTCCCATCGCGCCCTTACCGAGCTCTTCGACGATCTCGTACCGGCCGAGCTTTTCGGGAGTCATGACAACGCGCGCTGCAAAGAGAATTCGCTCGGAGTCTACCAGGAGGTCGCGTCCAGCTCGCGGCCGACGTGGCGCAACGCCTGCTCGACGAACGCATGGCGCGCCGCTGGGCGCAGCGGCGATCGTGCGGCGGTGCAAAGACCGATCAGAGTGCCGGCGAGAAACGCCGCCAGCTCCTCGATCGGCGCCGGCGTCGAAGCCCCGGAAGATCGCCGGGCCAGCTCGCCGCGGAGCGCATGGGCGAACGCCGCTTCGATGCGCTCGAAGTAGGCGGTGATCCGCCGCGACACCTCGTCGCGCGCGGAAATCGGTTCCCGCGCCGTGTTGCAGATCAAACAGCCAAAGGCGCCGGTCTCGGTGTCGGCCTCCGCGGCCACGCGACGCAGCATCTCCTCGATCGAGTCGAATGTCGCGCCGGTCTCTTCAAGCGGAGCGAGATTGTGGGCGCCGGCGCGTGCCGCAAAGAGATCGAGCGCTAGGAGGAAGAGCTGATCCTTCGGGCCGAACGCGTTGTAGAGGCTCTTGCGGCCGAGGCCGGTCGCCGCCTCGAGCTCCGAGACCGAGGTCGCGCCGTAGCCGTCGCGCCAAAATTGGCGCGTGGCGCGCTCGAGCACAACGTCATCGTCGAAGGTTCGCGGCCGGCCCATCTCCGCATGTTACGACGCCTGCGAAGCGATCACGAGGGCAAGCGCGCGATGGTAAGCTTGCCGATACCTTTTCTCGCAGGCTCACCGATCGTCGGGACCATGCTCGACGGTGCGACGGCTCGGAACGATCGGCGCCGGGCCGGATTGAACCGGCGGCGCGCCGGCACGGCGTGGCGACCCAGAACCGGTGGGGCGACCCGTTCCAGGAGGCGACCAGGATGCAGGTGGAGAGCTCGGAGCAGATTCGCAATATCACCCTGGCGGGACATGCCGACACTGGCAAAACCACGTTGGCCAGCGCCGCGCTCTTCACGGCCGGCGTCGCGAATCGCCTCCAGAAGGTCGAGGACGGCGGCACGATCACCGACTTCGACTCCGAAGAGATCGCCCGCGGGCATTCCATCGGCCTCGCTCCCTGCTTCGTCCCCTGGCGCCGTCACAAGATCAACATCGTCGACGCCCCGGGCTCGGGCATCTTCGGCGTCGAGAGCCGGGCCGCCGTGCGCGCGACCGACGCCTTGGTGCTGGTCGTTTCCGCCGCCTCCGGCGTCGAGGTGACGACTGAGCGCATGTGGCGCTTCGCGGGGCGAATCGAGCAGCCGGTGCTGATCCACGTCAACAAGCTCGATCGCGAGAACACCGACTTCACGGCCCTGGTCGAGCGCCTCGACGCCAAGCTGGGCCACGCCGTGACGCCGCTGCAGATCCCGATCGGAGCCGAGAGCGAGTTCACGGGCGTCGTCGATCTTGTCGAGCGCAAGGCCTACAGCTTCGAGCGCGATGGCAACGGCGCGGCGCGAACGATCGACCTGCCGCAGGATCTCGAGGACTCGGTCGACTCGTGGCGAGAGCGATTGATCGAGGCCGTCGCCGAGTCCGACGACGAGCTGATGGAGCTCTATTTCGAAGAGGGCACGCTGCCGGACGACGCCCTCGAGCGCGGTTTGCGCCAGGCGATCGCGCGGCGCACACTCTTCCCGCTCACCGTCGGTTCGGCCCTCCACGGCATCGGCACGGCGCGTTTCCTTGATGCGGTGGTCGATCACCTCCCGAACCCTCTCGATCGCGGCACCTTCCCGGCGACCGACGTGGGCGGTCAGGAGATCGAGCTCGCAACGGCGACGGACGGCCCCTTTGCCGCCCTCGTCTTCAAGACGCTCAACGATCCGTTCACCGGCAAGCTGTCGCTGTTCCGGGTCGTCTCAGGCACCCTCAAGGGCGACACGCCGGTGCTCAACACGCGCGCCGAGGAGCGAGAGAAGGTCGGGCAGCCGATGGCGGTCCAAGGAAAGACCGGCACGGCAGTCGAGCGGCTGGTGACCGGTGACATCGGAGCGCTCGCCAAGCTCAAGCACACCTTGAGCGGCGACACGCTGTGCGACCCTGCACGCACGGTGAAGCTCGGCTGGGTCGTCGTCCGGCCGCCGGCGATGTCCTTCGCCGTCGAGCCGAAGACCCAGGGTGACGAGGAGAAGATGAGCGACTCCTTGCAGCGGCTGATGGAGGAAGATCTAGGTCTCTCAGCCGGGCGAGATCCGCAAACCAACGAGATGCTGCTGTCGGGCACCGGGCAGCGTCACGTCGAGGTCGCCGTCAACCGTCTCAAGACGCGCTACAAGGTCGACGTCGTCCTGCATCCGCCGACCGTTCCGTATCGCGAGACGATCCGCCGAGCCGCTGACGGTCACGGCCGCCACAAGAAGCAAAGCGGCGGACGCGGCCAATTCGCCGACTGCAAGATCCGGATCGAGCCGATCGAGGAAGGTCAGGAGTTCGAGTTCAAAGACGAGATCTTTGGCGGCGCGATTCCGCAGGGCTTCCGACCGGCGGTCGAGAAGGGCATTCAGGAGGCGCGCCTGCGCGGCTTCCTCGCCGGCTATCCGGTGGTCGACTTCCGCGTGCGCCTGCTCGACGGCCAGTACCACGACGTCGACTCGTCGGAGATGGCGTTCAAGGTCGCCGG
>JBCBCF010000095.1:0-14391 GCA_038530905.1 Acidobacteriota bacterium | reverse complement strand
AGCCACCTCGAGGAGGTGATTTCCATGGCGAAGATGAAGCAAGCGCTGAAGACGGCTCTGTCCGTGCGCACCCGCGGCTACGGCCGCTTCTGGTACCTCTACCGCCAGCTGTGAGCCTGTGTCCGTCTCGGGGCGGGGTGTCGCCGTCGGCGACTCCCCGCCGATCCACCGCCGGCTCCTGCCCGTTCTCGGCGCAAGGCGCAAAGCCTTCGTCAAGTGATGACCTGCCGGCGCTCGTCGTCCACGACGGTGAGTCGATGGCGGCGCTCCGTGCGCGGATGCATGCCGACCCGCGCGGCGTCTTCGCGATCGGAAAGGGCTACGGTGTTCTCGACCCTCAGTGGGCTCAGAGGGTGAACGCGGAGAATTTCGCCGACACGACGATGAGCGACCGGCTCGTGGACCTCTTGCGCGGTCGTTCGAGCCCGAGAGTCGCGTGGAAAGACGTGCGCACGGCCTGGGTGCCCAACCTCAAAAAGCTCGCCGAGCCGGCGGCCGTGGAAGCTCTCGAGCGACGTCTGCGAACGAACCTCGAAGAACGCCTCCATCGCCCGCTCGATCTTCCCTGGGCGGTGCAGCGGATCTTCACCCGCGCGCTCATCCCGATCGTGATGGCCGATCTCTCGACCGCCGAACGGCAGCGGGTCGAGGCCGATCAGGAGCACAAGCTGTCGCGCCTCATGCGCACCCGGCCGCGTGAAGCGACGCGGCTCGAGGCCTTGAGCTCCGCGTGGATCCAGATCCGCTGCGGCCGCGTCGCTCGACGCGTGCTCGGCGGGCGCGCCCGCGGGCGGCGAGCGCGCAGAATCGATCTCGCCGACTCGCTCGTCGACCTCCTGCCAACACTCGGCATGGACCGCGCAGCCTTCGCCGTCACCAGCATCTTGACGGCGATTGCCGGTCCGCCCGGAGCGGTCGCGACGTGCCTGCTGCTGGAGCTGGCGCGCCGGCCGACGTGGCGGCGCCGAATTGCCGAAGAGCAGGCAACCCTGGCAGACGACGTCTACCGAAGCGCCGCGATGCGCGTGGCGCCCGTGACCCATCGCTTCGTCAAAGAGACGCTGCGCTGCTGGACCTCGCCGCTGGTTCTCACGCGGGTTGCTCGCAAGCCTCTCGAGATCGGTGAAGAGCGCCTCGACGCGGGCGATCTCTTCCACCTCAGCCCGTATCTCACCAACCGGCATCCGGGCTCCTGGCCGGATGCCGATGTCTTCGACCCGGACCGCTGGCTGCCCGGATCGGGCCGCGGTCCCGCCGATGCGGCCGCCTCCGTTCCCTTCGGCTGGGCGCCGACCCGCTGCATCGGAGCTGGTCTCGGTTCGATCGAGCTGATGCTCTTGGCGCGGCTAATGACGACCGACTACGCCCTGGAGCCCGAAGCGCTCGAAGACGTCGAGATCGTCATGGCTTCGGTGCCGCTGCCCGTCGGCTTCCGCGGTCGCTTCGTTCGGCGCTGATCCAGGGATCGCGGCCGTTGCGGCCGGTCATTCCCGGCCTCGGCTCAACCGGTGGCCGTCGACCCTGCGGCAATCCTCGACGCTGCGGCGTTCGTCGAGACTGCCGCGACGCGCCGAGCGTGCTCGAGCGTCGCGCGAATGCCGTCGGCGAGCGAGATCGTCGGTAGATAGCCCAGGGCCTCCTCCACCGCTTCGAGACTGGCGAGGGAGTGGCGGACGTCGCCCGGCCGCGGTGCCTCGTGTCGCGGCTCGGGCCCACCGCCGGCGGCATCACGAACGCGGCGCGCCAGCTCGAGAAGATCGACACGTCGGCCACCAGCGACGTTGAACGCGCGACCAACGGCGGCGGCCGGCGCCGTGGCAGCGAGCAGATTCGCCTGGACCGCATCCCCGACCCAGGTGAAGTCGCGGCTCTGCTCACCGTCGCCGTAGATGACCGGCGGCAGGCCGTCGAGCGCCGCGGCGACGAAGCGCGGCACCACCGCCGCATACGGGCCGTCGGGCCGCTGGCGCGGACCGTAGACGTTGAAATACCTGAGGCCGATCATCTCCAGGCCAAAGCACCGGCCAAAGACGGCGGCCAAGTCTTCGCACATCGACTTCGACGTCGCGTACGGCGAGAGCGGCGCACCCTCCTGACCCTCTCGTTTCGGCAGCTCCGGACTCGTGCCATAGACACTGGACGACGAGGCGTAGACAACCCGCCGGACGCCGGCATCCCGTGCCGCGGCGAAGAGGGTCGCCGTGCCCGCCACGTTCACGGCGATCGTCGTTGCGGGATCGGCAAGCGAGCGCGGCACGGAGCCGAGCGCCGCCTGATGAAAGACGATCTCGACATCGCGACAGGCGGCGGCACACGCCTCAGGATCGCGCAGATCCTTGGTGAGACGCTCGACCTCACCGTGGTGCGCAAGATTCTCCGCGCGGCCAGTCGACAAGTCGTCGAGCACGCTCACTCGAGCACCTCGCGCAACCAGCGCGTCGACGAGGTGAGATCCGATGAAGCCGGCACCACCGGTGACGAGAACCGCAGCGCCTGCGAGGGGCGAAGAGACCATCAATGCAGTCTAACCGGGCGGCACCCGAGGAGAGTGCTGCGATCGCCAGCCCAGGCCGCCGAAACGGGGTCGCCGAGACGGGGTCGCCGAGACGGGGTCGCCCAGACGGGGTCGCGTCAGGAGGCGCGCGCGCTGCGGGCCTGCATCGGACGGAGCGAGAAGATCAGCCGCTCGATGCGATCCAGATCTCCGTCCCAATCATCGGCCAACGCAGAACCCGTCACCAAGAGAGGCGAACGGGTGTCGAACCAGAGGATGACCATCGTTTCGACCAGACGCAGCCCGTCGAGGTCGTAGCTGTAGACCAGAGTCAGGCTCGGCGAGCCGGACGGATGATCGTCCGCGCTGTGCACGTCGATCGAGAGGTTGGCCTTGCTGCTCTGGAGCTCTTCGACCAGCACGTCAGCCAACTCGTCGATCGTGACCTGCCCGAACTCCGGCCGCAGCTCCAGGAAGACGTGCGCCTGACGGCCATCTCGCTCGACCGGACTCGAGAGTAGAAGACCACCGTTCCGCTCGAGATCCTCGACGTCCCAATGAGATGGCAGCTCGAGCGTCACGCCTCGCTGGCGATCACCATAGAGGTCCACCGCGGTGCCGGCCAGCTGCGCCTCCGCGGGAACGGTCGCCAACATCGCGACCAGACACACCGCACACGCCACGCCGAAGGTGGCGAGGAGGTGGCGCAGGGAGGACAGCTGGGGGTGCATCGAGGTCAGCGTTGGTTGGTGCCGATCCGAGGGGCGGTAGACACTCTGAGCCTTCAACCATCGAGACTCAGAAATGCACGGCCCGTTTCTGGAATTTTAGACCCGTTCGCTGTCCAAGACAAGCCGTTGGCATCCGTGGCCCGATGACCGGCCCGGCCGCGAAACGTTTCGAACGAATTGGTTTCTTTGGACAGTTCAGGTCGTCCAAGCAACCACGGCAGCCGCCCGAGAGCGTCCAAACGCTGCGGCTCGACGATACAGCTGGTGAGTCGACGATCGCTCCTATCCCCCACCGAAACGATGACCCGTCCGCTTCGAGAAAAAAGAAGGTTGTCATGACATCACCCCTTCGCGTCGTCGGCCTCTGCGGTAGCTTGCGCCGCCAATCCCTCAACCGCGGCCTGCTCGAGGCCGCCGTCGAAGTCGCCCCTTCGTCGATGAGCATCGAACCGTTCGAGATTGGTGCGCTGCCGCACTACAACGCCGATCTCGACCTCGACGGCGAGCGGCCAGCGGCCGTTGAAGAGCTGAAGGAACGCCTCGACCGGGCCGATGGACTCCTGATCACGACCCCTGAGTACAACCTCGGCATCTCGGGCGTGCTGAAGACCGCCATCGACTGGGCTTCGCGTCCGAGCTTCAGGGCTCCACTCACCGACCTGCCGGTCGCCATGATGGGAGCCTCGCCGGGCGCTGCGGGAACCGCCCGTGCGCAGACGATCCTCGCTCAGATTTTGCGATCCTGCCTGGCTCACCCGATGCCCCATCGCGGGGTCGCAGTCGGCCGAGCCAGCGATCGCTTCGTCGACGGTCGGCTGACCGACGAGCGGACCCGCGACTTTGTCGCTGACTACCTTGAGGCGTTCGCGGCCTATATCCACCGGCTGCGCGACTAGGTTGAGCCTCGGCGCCGGAAAGCTGCGAGGAGAACGCGGCGGCGCTCAGCCGGACGCGCGGAGGGCCGGCAGGTAGCGCTCGTCGAGGGTCCGCAGATGATGCCGGGCATGTCCCACCATCAGATACGGCAGGCAGCGCGCGGTGAACTGCTTGCCGTCGGCCGTGCCGACCCGTGCCCACGCGTCGTCGGTGATGCCGCGGAACAGGCCGGCGGCGGCGCTGCGGACGTCACTCCAGGCGTCGAGCAGCTCGGCCAGCGGGCGCCGTGACGCGTCGGGCGAGGCAGCCCATTGGTCTTGATCCATGCCCGGGAGAGCGCCGGCTGCTCCACGTGCGAAGAATAGGGCTCGATAGGAGAAGGTCCAGTCCGAGTCGATGAGGTGCCCCACCATCTCGCCCAGGCTCCATTTGCCGTCGCCGTAGCGAAAGCTCCCGACCTCGTCGGGAAGCTCGCCAAGACGGTGGCGCCAGGCGACGAGGTCGTTTTCGAGATGATCGAGAACGTCGTCGTCCGGCGCGAGCGCCACATAGCCGGCGTAGAAGGGGTGGAGCTCGGACGGATCGGGCTTGCGCAGGCTCATGCGTCGATCGTATCGCGGCGCCGAGCCGAGTGGCCGGACCTCAGAACGTCCTCGCCAGCTCCAACGCGACGATCGGACCGACGTTCAACCGTCGGCTCTCGCGAAAGGCGAGATCGGCGTCAGGACGCGGCCCGGAGAACACGTCGCGGCGGAAGTCCTGCGTGTATTCAGCGAGGTTCTCGACCGACAACCGTGCGTTGAGACCCCAAAAGTCCTTGTCTTCGACAAAGACGGAGACTCGTGGGCGCGAACGACCGCCGAGAGAGATCTGATCGCGGCGAAAGACCTCGGCATCGGTGAAATCGAAGACCGAGACACCGTAGGCGTAGTCGGTGTCGGGCAGATCGTGCCGATAGTCGAGCCGGAAGAAGTTGATCAACTGGCCGTTGAGACGCCGGGTCTCGCCCGAAAACGGATCCTCGATCTCGCTTCCCCGATAGGTGAAATCCCACTCGATTTGTGCGCCCTCCAGGCCGAGACGCTCAAGCCGCTGCGTGCCGATGAATTCGATCTTCCATCCCTGTGCCGAGTCGACATTGCCGAAGCCGTCGCCGATCACCCGGCCCTCCGGATCCGTGATCGGGATCCGCTGCACGACGTCCTCGAGGTCCTCGAGCTCGACGGTCAAGGTCATCGAGCTCGAGTCGGGGAAGCGCTTCTCCACCGCACCCTGGACGAACCACGACTGCTGCGGTACCAGCTCGCCGTTGCCGAACGTCTCGTTGTCGTCGGCCAGATCGACCGAGCTGGCGAAGGCGCCGAATTCGAGCTGTCCGACGCGTCGATCGACGCGCATTCGGAGGTCGATCGAGGGTCGGAAGGCGTACGCCAGCGACACGAAACCCTTCGGGCGCACGAACGACCGCTCGGCGTCGATGTCGCCCTGCTGCTCGATCTCCGAGACTTCGACCGCCGCCGACGCCTGCACGTCAACGCGCTCGCCGATCGGCAGCCCGTAGGTAGCCGACAGCTCGGCCCGTCGCTCCTCGACCCGCGAATTCGCGCCCGGCAGCTCGATCTCGACCTGGTCGCCGTCGGCGTCGAGAGCGAAGAGCGACGCCTCGAAATCGGTGACGTTGAGCACCCCTTCGGTCGCCAACTCGAGCGTTCGCTCGTCGGACAGCCGGTAGGTCTGCTCGAGCCGCAAGATGGTTTCCCCTTCGTCGATCGTGTTGAGGAACAGATCCTCGCTGCGCGAGTCGCCCACCTCGAGCGACGACGCGACGCGGAAGTCGCTGCGCTCGAGCGACTGGAAGGCGATCAGCTTGGTCCTGCCTCCAAGGCCGTCGAAGGCCAGATCGAACGACAGCTCGCCATTCCACTCGTCCTCTCGATCGTCGGTGATCTGCAGCCCGCCCGGCATCGTCGGGTCCGCCGGCCGCCGCTCGGACCGCTCGGAGAACTCGACGTCGCGCACGGCATAGCTCAGGTTCAGATTCGCCTCGCGTTCAGCAGTGTCGGTGCCGGAGAGCGCGATCGACAGCTGCGGTAGGTCGCTGTTGAACTGACGTTCGTCGGTCCGGGTCTCGAGAGCTCGTCCTTCGGCGTCGCGGACCGTTTCCGGACCGTCGCTGCCGTCGCGGATGGCATCGTTCTCGAAGCCCACCGTGTAGGCGATCGGCCCGCGAGACCCCGACACCGACACCGCGCCGTCCGTGAGCCTCGCCTCGCTGCCGCGCTGGATCCGCGGCCGCCACTCGAGTGTGCCGCTCATGCCGGCACGCGACAGCACCACGTTGGCCACCGGCCCGGCGAGACCGGAGATCCCCAGACTGGAGCCGTCGACAATCTCGACCCGGACGACCTGGCCATAAGGAGTGCGATCCAGCACGTCGACCGGATCGTTGCTCTTGCCGCTCACGCGACGACCGTCGATGAGGATGTTCGTGCCGCCCTGACCCAGGCCACGGCTTGCGTCGCGCTGTCGAATCAGAAAGCCGGGCAGGTTCTCGACCATGTCGAGGGCCGTCTGCGGAGCGAATCGATCGAAATAGGCCGGCAGAAAAATCTCGCGACCGTCGTCTTCGAAGCTGGCGGTAGGAACATTCGCGATCTTCGGTTCGGCGGCGAACACCCGCGGACACGCGACGCAGGCGGCCAGACAGACGGCGAGAAGCGTCCAGTCGACGATCGTCCGCAACTTCGACTCCTCGGTCTCTGCGTCGTGGTTTCCGACTCGCCGCCCTACCTCGGTGCCGGCGTCGAGTCGTGCTGGCGTCGAGCCCGGCCGGCGTCGCGTCGACGGCTGGTGCCGGAGAGGGGGCTCGAACCCCTACGCCTTGCGGCGGCGGATTTTAAGTCCGCTGCGTCTACCGATTCCGCCACTCCGGCTTCAAGAGACCCGGAGTCTATCGGTCGGTGATCGAGAATCGAGGGAACGCGGCGGTGGACGGAAGGATGGAGGCGACGCCGGGATTCGAACCCGGGAATAAGGGTTTTGCAGACCCTCGCCTTACCACTTGGCCACGTCGCCGGCAGATCGTGGTCGCGCTGGTGGTCGCGACCTGGCCGTCCAGTTTATCACGAGGAGCGATCAGCGACTGTTGGTCGCGAGCTCGACACCGATGCTGGCCTGGCCATCTGAAGTCTGGAGCGGGAGACGGGATTCGAACCCGCGACCCCAACCTTGGCAAGGTTGTGCTCTACCACTGAGCTACTCCCGCTCGGGAGGTGGGATCTTAGGGATCCGCCCCCTGCATGTCAAGACCGTTTTCCGGCCGACTCTGGGCTGCCTCAGGAGACCCGAAATGCGTCCTGGACGTGCCGCACTCGCCAGCGTCCGTCCTCGAGGTCGAGGCCCACGACGTCGAACCGACAGGGCCGATCGGTCGGCCGACGGGCGAGATAGAGCGCGGCGGCGCGAGCCAACCGCCGCTGCTTGGCGCGCGGCACGGCGGCGATGGCGGGCCCATACGCGTCGGTGGCGCGCGCCTTGATCTCGACGAAGCAAAGGGTCTCGCCATCAACGGCGATCAGATCGATCTCGCCGGCCGAGGTCCGGACATTGCGTTCGACGATGCGCACGCCGCGCTCGCGCAGCCAGCGCACCGCCTCGTCCTCGCCGAGGCGACCGCGACCGGATGGATGAGGTTGATCAAGAAAGTCGCGCACGTCATTCCGCGCTCGCGCGCAGCCGGCGCAGCTGCCGACGGGCCTTCTCCTTGCGCAGCCCGCGCAGGTGATCGACGAAGAGCACGCCCTCGAGATGGTCGATCTCGTGGCAGATGGCGCGGGCCTCGAAGTCCGTGGCCTCGAAGGATTGCGACCGTCCGTCGACATCGGACGCCTCGACCTGCACCCGCGTCGGGCGCACGACTTTCTCGGAGAGATCCGGAATCGACAAACAGCCTTCGGTGTCGAGAGCCCGTCCGGAGATCTCGACCAGACGTGGATTCACCAGCACGCGCAGCGCCGAAGGATCGTCGCCGACCGAGACGTCGACCACCGCGACCCGCTGACCAACGCCGACCTGCGGCGCCGCCAGGCCGACGCCGGGCGCCGCATGCATCGTTTCGACCATGTCGTCGACGAGCCGACGCAGGTCGTCATCGAAGCTGTCGACCTCGGCGCACGGCTCGCGCAGCACCGGGTCCGGATAGAGGCGAATTCGGCGGAGGGCCAACCTTCAGCTTCCGAGCTTCGCGACGTTGGTGGCCACCGTTCGGTCGTGGTGCTGCTTGCGGAGAATCTCGAGAAGCTGGCGCGGATTCTCTTGACCGATCATCGCCTTCTCGAGGCCTGGACGATCGAGCGTGAAGACGCTTCCCGACTCGGCAACGCGATAGGTCGCCGGCCACGGCTTGCGCTCCAGAAGCGCCGACTCGCCGATGGTGTCGCCGGTGGAGAACGCGCGGATCTCGAAGGATCGACCGCCGGCTTCGGCGATCGCCTCGATTCGTCCGTGGACGCAGAGGATCATCTTCTGAAGATCCCGACCGCGCTCCGCGATCACCTGGCCCTGCTCGATCTCTTCCTTCTGCATCACCGAAAAGAGCTTCCGCAGCTGAGAGCCGTCGAGCTCGTGGACCAGGTGGGAGCGAGCGATCTTCGGCCACAGCATCTCGACTTCGAGCTTCTTGTTGCCGGCGGTGTGGACGCCGGTCGACGGGTTGTCGAGCAGGCCGGCGATGGCGTCGGAGCGACGCCGCTCGAGGGTCTTGCGGCGGCGCAGCTTCTCGATGCGACGCGGCAGCATGTCGTCGCCCGGGTTGATCTTGGCCGCTTTGGCGAGTAGGGCGATGCCCTTGTCGTGAAACCCATCATCGGCCAACGAGTCGGCAACGAAAACGTACTCGTCCATCGCGCGCGTCACCTCGGTCAAGGCCGTGTAGACCTCGGCGAGCTTGAGATGCGCGTGAAGATCGTTCGGGAACGTCTTGAGTCGGACCTTGAGCTTGTCAGCGGCGTCTTCGTACCGCTCCAAGGTGATGAGGTCCTCGATGGTCAATTCCTTGCCATCTTCTTTTCGGACCGGCTTCTTCTTTCTTCCGAACAGAGCCACGACCTGCCTCCTGCGACAACGGGACTGGGACGGAGCGAGGAGATCGAGACGGTCTCGGGCTCGTTCGCAACGGGATCGGAGCCGACCGACCGGCACGCGGCACGGAACGAGTGGGGGCTCGACGAACTACGCTATGCGAAAATCGCGCCTGATTCTGTTCGGCATCAGCGGCCGGCATCGTCGTGACGTACAATCGCCGCCGCCGATGGATTCCGACCGCCTGCTCCAGCTCGTTTTCATTGTCTACTGCGCCGCGGTCGGGACGATGTTGATCCTCATTCCGTGGTCTCCGGGATGGGATCTGATGGTCGCCAGACTCCACCATCCCAGCTTCTCCGTGCTCGGTGGACCTTGGGTCCGCGGCGGACTGAGCGGCTTCGGCGTCGTTCATCTGGTCTGGTGCGGCCACGACGTCGATCATCTGCTGCGGCGGGCGACGGCGGTCGCCCATCCACCGAGCGAGCGTCCGTCCTGACCTTCTCCGCCCTCCCTCCGAAGATCCGCGCGACCGACGCAGGCTCGCCCGGATCGGCGCTGCGCCGAGCGCCGCGCTTTCTGGCGATCGGCGATCTCAGCACCCTGGGCGGCGAAGCCGCCTGGCCCCGCTGGATCGACCGTCTGGCCACGGCCGGGGTCGACGCTCTGCAAGTGCGCGAAAAAGCCATGAGCGACCGCGATCTTCATCGACTCGTCGAGCGCACCGTGCGGCATGCCGCCGGTCGGCTGCGCGTGGTGGTCAACGGCCGAGCTGACATCGCCCTGGCGGCTGATGCCGACGGTGTCCACCTGCCGTCAACCGGCGTGCCGGTGGCGGCACTGCGCGATCTCGACCTCGTGATCGGCCGCTCCTGCCATTCGATTGCGGAGGTTGAGCAAGCTGCGAGCGAGGGCGCCGACTACGTGACGTTCGGACCGCTGCACCCGACGCCGTCAAAGCGCGGTGCCGGGCCGCCACCGGGTCCCGGCGGGCTGCGCCGAGCCGCGGCGGTCGGCCTCCCGGTCCTCGCGCTTGGCGGCGTCACGAGCACCGACGCGATGGCGCTGGCGGCAGCCTGTGGTGCCGCAGGCGTGGCCGGCATCCGCGCGTTTCAGACCGACGGTCTCGCGTCGTTCGTCGCCGCCGGTCGCGCATGCTTCGCCGAGGCGACCGGCTGATGGCGATCATCGGTCTCGGCATGGACATCGTTGAGCTCGAGCGCCTGGAGGCGATGGTCGATCGCCACGGCGACCGCTTCGTGCGTCGTTTTTGCCGCGAGGGAGAGGTCGCACCGCGCCAGGGCAAGGCATTGATCGAGCATCTGGGTGGCCTCTGGGCGGCGAAGGAAGCGGCCCTGAAGGCCCTCGGCACGGGCTGGGCGGAACGCGTCACGCCGACGCAGGCGATCGTTGGTCGTCACGCCTCCGGCGCCCCGGCGCTGCGCTTCGAGGGCGAGGCACGCCGTCGCGCCGACGCTCTCGGCGTGGCGACGTGTCACCTGACCATCACCCACGAACGCCGCTACGCCGCGGCCTTCGTGATCCTGGAGGCAACAGCCTCCGATCTCGATCCTCGACCGAATCGATGACGCCGACGCACGAGCCACCCACCGCCGCATCCGACACGGACGTTACCGAACGGGCCTCTGAAGCACCGAGCGATGCCGGACTCACACCAGAGAGCGGCGGCGCCGACGGCACGCCCGGCACCTGGAGCGGGAAAGCTCCGTTCGCTCTTCTCTCGCTCGCCGTGCTCGCCCTCGATCAATGGAGCAAGCAGTGGATCGAGACCACGATCCCACAGCGCGGCGGCCGCATCACCATCGTCCCGGATCTTCTCGACTTCATCTACGTGCGCAACACCGGCCTCGCGTTCGGGCTCTTCGCCGAGCAGGGAGCGAGCGCCGGACGCATCGCTCTGCTGGTCCTCGTCTTCGCAGCGGTTGGCTTTGTCGGCTACTACTTCTGGAGCACGCCGCCGAGTGACCGCGTGTCGCTGGTCGCTCTCGGCCTGGTGCTCGGCGGGGCGTTTGGCAATCTGGTCGATCGTGTCGGGCGCGGCGCCGTCACCGACTTCATCGACTTCTACGTCGGGGACTGGCATTGGCACACGTTCAACGTCGCCGACTCAGCGATCACAGTCGGCTTCGTGCTGATTGTCCTCGGCGCCTTCCGCAAGCCGCCCGCAACCGAAAAGACGCCGAACATTCAGCCCGCCAGGGCGAAAGCCGGCTGATCTCGGCCGCGGCCTGAAGTCTCGATCCGCCGTGAGCGAACCGGACGCGCCGCTGCCTGACTCGATCTCCCTGCGGGTACCTGCCGACGCCGCAGGTGAGCGCCTTGACCGTCACCTGGCGGGCGCCCTCGACCGACCGCGATCACGCCTCCAGCAGTGGATTCGCGACGGCCGAGTGACGGTCGACGGCCGGCTGGTCGAGAAGCCGAGCCATCCGCTGACCGCCAACGCCACGATCGTCTGTGCCCTTCCGCAGGCGGCCGGCCCGCAACGCGTCGAGCCCGAGGCCGGCGAGCTCCGGATCCTCTACGCAGACTCTGATCTTGCTGTCATCGACAAGCCGGCCGGTCTGGCGATGCACCCGGGCGCCGGCCGGACGACCGGCACCCTGGCGCATCGCGTCCTCCATCGCTGGCCCGAAACCGGCGCGATCGGCGGCGACGGTCGGCCCGGCATCGTCCATCGGCTCGACCTCGACACCACCGGCGTCGTGCTCATCGCGCGCAGCGATCTCGCGCACCGCCGCCTGAGCGCCGACTTCGCCGAGCGGCGGGTCGTAAAGATCTACCAGGCGGCGGTGCACGGCGCGCCGCGAGTACCGTCCGGAACGGTCGATCGCCCGATCGGACGGCATCCAGACAACCGCAAGAAGATGGCGGTGCGAGCGGACGGGCGACCGGCGCGCAGTCATTGGCGCCGCCTGGACGCCGTGGAACGACGGGCCGCCGTGCTCGAGATCGGCCTCGAGACCGGGCGGACGCATCAGATCCGCGTCCATCTCAAGGCGATCGGTCACCCGCTGATCGGCGATCCGACCTATGGCGAAGCGCGCTGGCGCGATGCGCCAGCGCGGCTGCGGCGACCACTAGGAACCTTTCCGCGACCGGCACTGCATGCTCGCCGCATCGGCTTCAACCATCCGCGCGATGGCCGACCGATGATCGCCGAGGCACCAGTCCCCGACGACCTCGTCGATCTGTGGTCCACCGTCGCCGGCCGACCGTGGCCCGATCTGGCGACGGACGGACCGCCCGGCTGAAGACATCAAGCCCTGGAAAGCGACGCGGTTTCTGACAGTCCTCGACAGTCGACCGACAAAAAGAGTCGCTCACTCGCCCGTGCCCCGAACGCGACCGCCCTCTTTCGGCATGAAAAAGGCCCCCGTCACCGGGGGCCTTCGTCGCGGCACGAATCGCGCGTCGATCACTTCTCGAGGAAGACCTCAACGCTGCGGCCGGTGCCTTCTTCCGCCGTGCACGACGGCACCCAATCGTAGGTCTCCGGGCGGAGACTGTCGAAGAAGGAGTAGCGCGCCTGTGCCGCCAGGAAGCCGGCGACGCGCGCCGCCCGCTCTTCGGCCAAGCAGAGATCCTCGCCCGCCGTCTGACGACCGGCGATGCAGGCCGAGAACTCGGGGCACATGCGCATGAAGTTCACCAGATCGCAGAGCGGCGTCTTGCGCTCGTTGGCGTCGGTGGGCAGCAGCGCCTCTGGCAGCTCGGCCGAGCCGTCCGCGAAGCCGTCGACCAAGAAGGTGAACGTCTCCGAATCGCAGTTCCACTCACCGCGCTTGACGTAGCGATCGCATTTGGCGAAGTCACCCACGACCGGCGGCACGTCGCACGGACGCTCCGGACCGACGAAGGTGGCAACGCAGGTCGTGTCTTTGGTCAGCTCGAAGCCGTTGCGAGGATCGGTTCCATCGCAGTCGACGCTCCAGCCGCCAAAGGTCGACTCGTCGGCGGGCATCGCCGTCAGCTCAAACGTCGAGCCCACGTCGGCCGTGGCCTTGCAGTCGCCCGGGCAGGTCATCGTGCCGGCCGGTCCGGCGATCTGGACCTTGCCGGTGCCCGGATCGTCGCCCTTCGGGTTCTTGACGCCGCGGATCTCAACCGTGAGGTCGTATTGCTTGATGAAGGTCGCGGTGCAGGCTTTGTCGTCGTCGAGCGTCAGGCTGATCGACGATCCCTCGCCACCGCAATCGCCGGACCAGCTGCCGAAGCGAGAGCCCGCCGCCGGCTCGACGGTCAGGTCGACATTGGCGCCGCAGTGGAAGTCGCCGGCACAGACCGGCCCGCACTCGAAGCCGGCGCCGTCCATACCGGTGACCCGGACGGTGCCGGTGCCGGAGCCGTCCTTCGTGATCGCCAGCTCGTAGCGGTTCTTCGGAGCATAGGACAGGCCGATCAGGCCACCGACCGGCGAATAGTCGAAATTCGTATCGGACAGATCGACGCGCAGCGCGGCGTTGACGGCCCAGTCCGGATTCGTCAGGTGGTAACGGACGCCGGACGCGATGTCGGCCGCGTCGTGCTCGCCGTTGTCGTCGTCGACGTAGACGATGCCGGCCAGCTCGGTGATCCACTCGAGGCGCTCGTTGACATCATGGCCGTAGCCGATGCCGAGCTGAACTTCCTCGGAGACCGGCAGGAAGAAGTCGCCGTCGCCCGGATCGAAGTAGGTGGCGTTGAACACCCAATTGCCGGTGTTGCCGACGAAGCCGACGCCGAAGCCGGTGTCGCCTGTGGAGATCGCCTCGTCGTCGTCGCCGGTCGGCAAGTCGATGAAGGCCCGGAGGCCGGTGGCCCAACCCTCACCGCGCGCGAGCTGGAATTTGGCACCGACGCGCACGTCGCCGATGCCGCTCTGGTCGATCTCGCCGATGAACTGCTGGCCGTTGAGAATGCCGACCTGCCGGAACTGCCCTTCGATGCCATCGGCCTCGTAGTCGTAATACGGCAGCATCAGCGCCAGCTCGATCCGATCGGTGATGCCATAGCCGACCGCCGCGGTAGCGCGCACCACGTCCATGTCCCAATCGGTCCACAGCGGATCGATGACGAGCGTCTCCGGATCCGACTGAACCCGACGATCGAATTTGTTCAGGTACGTGGCGAAGGACCATTCGCCCTCGCATAGGTTGTCGGCGGAGATCAGGTTGAACAACCCGCTGTGTCCGCTCGCCGACGTCGCCG
>JBCBCF010000094.1:1355-14527 GCA_038530905.1 Acidobacteriota bacterium | reverse complement strand
CAGTCGATCGCTGCATGGCGCACGACCTGACGCAGCCACGGCACCAGCTCGCCGCGGGCTCCCGTGCGCTGGACGTCGCGCAGCCGACGCCAGCGGTCGCGCGCCAGCCGCTCGCAGACGAAGACGAAGCAGTCCATCGCGTCGTCGGACTCGAGGCCGAGGCCGCGCAGCTGCGCGACGATGCGGCCAGCGTAGCGCTCGAGAAATTGCTCCCAGGCGACCTGTGGACGGCGACGGAAGAGCGCCAGCAGGGCATCGTCGCTCGCCTCGTCGGCAGGAGCCAGAGGGCTTTGCGCGCAGGCGAGCGAGGTCGGGGCGGTGTCGTCCATCGGTCGATCCATCGGGTGTCGGTGTGCGTCTCCTAGTCTTCAACGGACACGACAGAGGAATCGGTCGCTGGCGCCAGGCCGAGGAGGCGGCGATCGCCCGGGCCGACGAGGACGAAGGCAGACCAATGCCCCGGATGGGGTGAGCCGTCAACGGCACCCGCGGCGGCCCGCCGCTGAACGGCTGTCAGCGCCTCGATCGGCGGGCTGTCGAGCAGCTCGGTGGCGAAGGTGGCCATGAACGTTGCCGTCGCGCGGTCTTCGACCGGCGTGAGGGTGCCGACGACGTTGCGGGCGCCGGCGAGTCGAAAGGCGTCGATCAGGCCGGTGCGCCGAACGACGGCCGACGGCAGGCGGGCCGCCGGCTCGGCCAGACCGCTGCGGCAGGCGCTGAGGGTCACCAGCTCCGCCCGCAGCTCGAGATCCAGCAGCTCGCGGACGGTGAGCTCGCCGTCGTTCTCGGCGCCGCGGTCGGAGTCTCCAGGCGGTGCGCCGACGATCAGCCGCGACAGCATCGGCATCTCCGGCTCGATCCGCGCGTGCGTCACCACGTGGAGAAACGGCGCGCTCGGCGCCAGGGCGCGGAACCGAGCCTCAGTGAACGGCGCCCCCACGAGCTGTCGAGCGCCGGTGCGCCGCGCCACCGCCGACACCTCGCGACGGGCGGCCGGCAAATCGGGAAGTCGGCGGTCTGGAAAGCGGTCGTGCGCCAGCACCCAGCCGGCGCCGGAGGCCTCGCGTGCCGGCGCTCCGAGCGCGCTCGCCGTCGGCAGGGTGGCGAGCGCCGTTCGCTGGATCAGCGGGCGATCGTCGGCGTCGAGGAGGGCAGCGAAGGGCAGGGTATGGAGATCGCCCATCGGCACGATGTAGAGGCGATCGATGCCGTCGAGACCGCCGATCGCGTCGACCGGGCCGATCAGGAGGCGCCAGAGCGCGCGCGCCGGCGGCCGCCATCCTGAACCGCGGCGCTGCTCGAGCTGATGGCGCAGGACCTTGATCCGCGGGCGCAGCTCGCGCGGCTGAAAGTCGAGAGGGATGACCTCGAATCGATCGGGACGCAGCAGGAACACCACCGGTGCGCGGCGCAGCAAGAGATAGCTGAGGACCGCCGTTCCCGGCCTTAGGCCGCTTTGCAGCTCCGCGACCGTCGGCGCTTCGATCGCTGCCGGCGGAGCGCGCCGAGAGCGGGCGCGCAGCGCTTCGGCCTCGTACAGCGCGTAGGCGCGGCGCAGCGCCGCCAGCCGTTCCGGGGACGGACCGGCGGCCGCTTGCGCCGCGGCGCGCCGGGCCGCCTGGAAGGCCTCGGCTTCGGCCTTCGAGGCGTCGAGGCTCCCCTGATCCAGCTCGGCGCGCGCCCAGCGCCGCTCGCGTTCCGGGCGCAGTCTGGCCTGCTCGAAGAGACGGAACGCTTCCTCGGCACGCGCTGAGGCGGTCAGATCGGGCTCGGCGTCGGTAGGAGACGCGAGCAGCTTCGGCAGCAGGCGGGCAAGAACGCCGAGGCCATGCTCGGAGGTCAGCCGGCCAAGCGAGCCGAGCGAGCGGGTCTCGATCTCTGCCGCCTCGAGAAGCGGTTCGAGGGCTGCCGACGGCGTGGGGCCCGCTTCGAGAACCGACGCGCGGAGGCTCAGCACCCGCCGCCGATCGCTCCAGTCGCTGCGCGGGCCGACCCGTGCCTCGAGCTCCGCCAGCAACCGCCCGGCTTCGTCCGTTTGGCCGTCGGCGAGTGCGACGCGGGCGAGCCCCGACCCGATCCAGACGCGAAACGACACATCGTCCAGTCGGTCCAGCTTGAGAGCCTGTCGGTAGGCCCGTCGGGCTTGCGCCGAGTCGCCGCTACGTCGATGTGCGTCACCGAGGACGCCGTAGATGGACCGCCCCTCGAGAAACCACGGACGCGGATCGGAGAGGAGCGTTTCGAGGCGATCGATCGCCTGCGGCCGGCGGCGGGCCGTGAGCTCGGCCGAGGCCAACATGCGCTCGAGCCGCGGTTCGATCAGCCGATCGCCACTCGCCTGGGCCAGCTCCAGCGCGCGCTCCAGATGTCGCATGGCGCGCCGAGGATTCTGCAGGCGATCCCAGGCCCAGCCGATGTCGAGATGGGCCCGTGCCTGCCGCGAGCGATTGCCCATCGCTTCCCACAGGTCGAGGGCCTCATTCTGACGCGCAAAGAACGTCGGCAAATCGTCGCCGCGCAGGCTGACGTGAGCGAGAAGGTCGAGGATGACCGCTTCTCGACGGCGCTCGTCGAGGTGTCGAACAACGGCCAGGGCCGGCTCGAGCGCCCGCGGGCGTGGATCGTCGACGGCGTCGAGGACCCACCAGCGGAGGTGCCCCAGGAGGGCGGCCGTCTCGGCCTGCGCCCCCTCGAGGCCGGAGGCCTCAGCGAGCGCGCTGGCGCGTTCGAGTGCCTCGGCCGCCGCGTCGGGTCGATCCTGGGCGATCGCGACCTCCGCCACGACCTTCAGCGCGGCGACTTCGAGATCTCCGCGGCCGATGCGACGAGACTCCGTCACCGCGGCGTCGGCGCCCTGCCGCGCCTCGTCGACCCGATAGCGCGCGAGGTCGACGGCGGCGCGCGCGATCGCCCGGCGCGCAGCGAGATCGGCGGGCAGGGCGCGGCTGGCGAGATCGGCGAGTCGGGCGTCGGCGTGCGCGAAGTCACCCGCCCGCTGCTCGAGCTCGAGGCGCGCCACAGCGGTCGCCGCCGACCGCGGGGCGAGCAGCCAGGCGAGCTGCAGACGGTGCCGCGCGTCGTCAACCTTGCCGCGTTGTTCGGCGGTCTGGGCCGCCGTGCGCGCCGCCTCGACCGCCCACCGTCGGCCGCGGTCGGCAAGGACGCCGAGGACCAGGAGGGCGGTCAGGAGCAGCAGGGAGAGGACTGCTCCGCGGCGCCGATCCATGAGCCGAGGCTAGCAGCCGGTGTCGCCGGGGCGGCGACGGGTCGATGATCGCAGGCGACCGCTTTGGCAACGGTGTCCGTTGAGGAACGGTGTCCAGCCTCGAACGTGCCATCTCTTCACAGGCGCTGCTCCTCTCCGAGACGTTTCACCTCCGCCAATGAGGCCCTGCATCATGCCCAGACTCCCCGTTCTGTTTGCGTCCATCGTCCTCGCCTTCTCTCTTGCCTCTGCCGACGCCGTCGCCGATCTCGGATCCGATGCCGACCCATGGCGCGCACTCTCGGCCGTGCGCGCCGACGTCGATCGCGACGGTGTGGACGAGCTGATCGTCGGCGAGGTCGACGGCGTCGGTGGGGTCCGTTTGCGCGTTGCCGAGGCACAGCTGGCCGCGGGCTCGCTGCCGACGTCGTGCTTCGCCGCGGCGTCGGCCGTGGCCGCGCCGTCGCCGGGGGTGCTCGCGCTGACGGCACCTCCCGACCTGCTCGCCGCCGGCGATCTCGACGCCGACGGACACGACGATTTGATCTGGGGCGAGCTCGGCGCTCGCGTGCTGCACTGGCGATCGTCGCCTCTGGCTCCGGGCCAGCCGAGACGGCTGCAGCTGCCTGCACCGCTGCGTTGGCTGGCGGTGGCCGACATCGATCGGCTCGACGGTCTGCCGGAGCTTCTCGTTGCGACGGCCGGCGCCGACGGTCGGGACCATCTCTGGATCTATGGCAGCGCCGGCGGCGCCCTGCCGGCGGCTGGGATCTCTGGCGGCGACGTCGTACCGGCCGACGGCCTGCCTGCCGACGGCATGCCAGCCGACATGGTTGCGCTGCCGTCGCCGATCCGTGCCGTCGCTGCGCTGCGGCCGCGCGGCCCGGTGTCGCGGCCGATCGCCGACGTGCAGGTCGAGGCCGGCGGCGACCTCTGGCGCGTCGAGGGGCGGTGGGCCAGGCATCGCGTCGTCGAGGAAGGGATCGCTCGACAGGTTCATCTCGTCGCGCCGCCGGCGGCGGACGGTGTCGCACCCGCTGTGCCGAGCCAACCGGTGAGCGTGCGCGACGGTCGGGTCGAGATCGAGACACGCGGCGTCGCCTCGACCTTCCGCGTCGACTCGCTCCTCGATCTCAGCGACTTCGACACCGCCGACGGTGTCTGCAACGCGTTGCCGGCTGGCGATCCGGGCAGCGCCTGCACGCTGCGAGCGGCGGTAGAGCAGGCGAATGCCTCGCCGGAGGCCGACGTCGTCATCTTCAACCTGCCGGGCCCCGGGCCGCACGAGCTGGCGGTCGGCGGGCCGGCGGCGATCGCGATCACCGAGCCGCTGTGGATCGACGGCACGAGCCAGCAAGGGTGGAACGGAGCGCCGGTCGTCGAGCTGGCGTTCGATGGCGGCGGCATCGTGCCGGGTCTCGACATCGTGGCCGACGACGTTCTCGTCTGCGGTCTGTCGGTCACCGGCTTTCCGGCCGAGGGTGTGGCAGTGCGCGGCGACCGCGCCCTGTTGGAGGGCAATTGGATCGGCATCGATCCGTCCGGCGCCTCGGCCGGCAACCTGCGCGGCATTGCGGTGTCCGGCGACCGAGCCCGCATCGGCTCGACGGCGTTGGACGCCCGCAACGTGATCTCCGCCAACACGACGGGCGGTATCGTGCTCGGCGCCGACGCGTCCGAAGCGGAGGTCGTCGCCAACCGCATCGGCACCGATCCAGCCGGCCTGACGGCGCGACCCAACGGTGGCCCGGGGGTTCGCGTCGATGGCCCGATGAACGTCATCGGAGGTCCCGGCGCCCGCGACGGCAACCGAATCGCCGGCAACGTCGGGATCGGTGTGTTCGTCACCGGCGACGGCACCCGCGTCCAGGGCAACGACATCGGCATCGACGTCACCGACGGGCCGATGGGCAACGAATTCGCCGGCATCTTCGTGGACGACGGGGCCGACGCGCCCCTTCTCGGCGGCGCGTCCAACGCCGGCGGCAACGTCATCCAGGCGCAGGTTTCGACGATCGGCGGCGCAGGGGGTGCCGGCATCGTTCTGCGCGGCTCTGCCGATGCGGCGGTGCGCGGCAATCTGATCGGTGGTCCGGGAGCGCTCGGCAATGAGCTGCACGGACTCTGGGTCGAGAAGGTCTCGATGATCGTGCCGACGCGCGGAGAGATCGGCGGGACGACCTTCGATCTCTCCAATACCGTTCTCGGCAACGGACGCGGCGGCTTCGGACACGGCATCCTGATCGAGGGCGGCACCGAGTTCTTTGTCGGCGGCAACGCGATCGGCGTCGGGCCGTTGGGGCTGGCGATCGTGCCGAACGCCGACGATGGCGTCCGCCTGGTCGAGACCAGCGAATCGTTGGTCGGCGGCGCGGCGCCCGGCGGGCGGGCCAACCTGATCGCGTTCAACGGCGGCAGCGGCATCGGTGTCCATGATCTTGATGCCTCGGCCGGCGCACAGAACACGCTCGGCAACACGCTGTCGCGCAACACACTGTTCGGCAACGGGGGCCTCGGCATCGATCTGACGCTCGGCGGGCCGATCGCCGACGGCCCGACGGCCAACGACCCGGGCGACGGCGATTTCGGGCCGAATCGGCTGCAGAACTTTCCCTTGCTCGAGACGCCGACGCGCGCTGGCGGCGTGACGACCATCGACGGCACGGTGTCGACCGCGCCGGCGATCGACGTCCGGATCGAAGTCTTCGACAGCCCCGCCTGTGATCCGAGCGGTTTCGGCGAAGCCTCGTCGTTCCTCGGAGACCTGGTGGTGACCACCGATGGCGCTGGTGACGCGAGCTTCTCGTTTCAAACGTCGAGCCTCGTCGTCTTCCCGACCGCGACGGCGACCCGCCTCGACACCGGCGACACGTCGGAGCTGTCCCCATGCCCGGCGGCGGCGCCACCCGGCGTCGGCATCCTCGGCGATCGCGTCTGGCAAGACCTCGACGCCGATGGCCTGCAGGCGATCGGCGAGCCCGGCGTGGTGGGTCTGACGGTTCGCCTGCTCGACGGCGCGTCGCTGACGGAGCTGGCCACGACGGTGACCGACGCTGACGGTGCCTACCGCTTCGTCGGCCTGGCGACGGGCAGCTATCGCATCGCCGTCGATCTGCCGGCGGGCCTCAGCTTCACGGCGGTCGACGCCGGTGGCGACGATTCGGTGGACAGCGACGTCGACCCGTCGACGGGCACGACCGAGGCGTTCTCCTACACGGCCGGCACGATCGATGTGGGCCGCGACGCCGGGGTCGATCCGACGATCTTCAAAGACGGCTTCGAAAGCGGCGATCTGACCCGCTGGGACGCCTCGGCGTCGGCCGCCGGGCCCGTCGCCGCCGCGATCGAGGTCGGTCGGCCGGCTGCGCACTGACAAGGCGAGCCGAACGCGCAACGGCCGGGCGCCCTCTTGGGCAGCCCGGCCGTTCGTTCACGCGATCGTGACCGTGCGCGAGAGCGAAACGATCAGTCGATCGAGAAGCTCTGCAGGTCGACCGGCACGTTGCCGACCGAGCAGTCGATGTCGGCGGTTCCGGTCTGCAGGCGGATGTTGTCGAAGGCGATGTCTTCGTCGCCTGCCGTGAGGTTCTCGATCACCACGCGAAGCTGCAGGGTCGCCGGCTGGCCGGGAATGGCGCCGGTGAACTCGGCCAAGGTGTCGGTGAGCGCCGGCGTGTCGCCGGCGCCGTCGCAGTCGGTGTCGAGGGCCGGCTCGGTATTCGTTGCGCCGACGGCGGCAAAACAAATCAGGTTCTGGAAGCCGCCGCCGTCGATGTTGGCCTCCAGGCGAACCGCTGAGTCGGCGTCCCAGTCCTGGGCGCTGCCGTCATCGTCTTCGGCGAAGAGCGCGGCGACCGTCAGCGCGTCCATGTCGCAATTCTGCAGCGTCCACTCGTTGAACGTCAGCGTTTCGGTGGTGAGCGTGCAGGGGTCGGCGTCGGTGTCCATGGCGGCGTAGAGGAACGAGCCGTCGATGCCGCTGATGTTGTAGAAGGTGCCGACGTCGCTCAGGTCGGTGCGGGTGAAGAAGTCGCCGCTGCCGTCGTTGCAGATCTCGGACGTGGTGTAGCGAACGCCTTCGCCGTCGTCCTCGAAGCTTTCCTGAACGACGTTCATCTGACCAGCAGCGGGAAGGGCTGACAAGGCGAAGGCGGCAACGCATGCAATGAGGAAACGTGTCATCAAGATCTCCAACTCTTTGAGGTGAAAGCGCGATTCGGCAAGAAGTCGGGCGACTCCCGGGACGGCCGCCCACGCAGCGAGCTATGAGGCCGTCGGAGGAAGGCGTGGGCCTGCCGGGCCGATCGATCGTTCCGACGAGGGTCGGACCGAGAATGAACCAGCTTGGTGTGGCGAGCCGAGTGTTTCGAACCGAATCTCCAGCCCGTCGATGAATCTGCGATGAAGACCACGCGAAGATGGCAGCGCCTCGATCGGCTTGGGCGACCGGCCGCTCTCGTGGTCCAATCGGGGCATGCTGAATGACCAGATGTCTCGACCTGCCGTCGACCTCTCGATCGCCGTTGCCGGTGCGCTTCTTCTCGGCGGCCTGTCGGCCGTCGGCGATTGGATCTGGTGGCGTTTCATCCCGGACGGCGCCGTCGTGCCCGGGATCCTTCACGGCCTGATCGTCTTTTTTGTCATCGCCTGCGTCCTGGCGTGGGCGGCCAGGCGGTCCGGTCACGCGCGGGGAGGGCAGCGGCTGCTGTGGCAGCTGCCGGTCGCTGGCGCGCTGCTGGCGGCTTCGTTCTACCCGCTGTTCTTTGTTCTCGGGTATTTGGGTGCGCTGCTCGCGACGTGGGTCGGCATGTGGTGGGCGATCGCCGCGCTGCAGCGGCGGGCGCGCGGGAGCGCGGAGTCTTGGGGACGTGTCGCGGCGCGGGCGTCGATCGCGGCGGTTGCCTCAGGGCTCGCGTTCTGGGCGATTTCCGGCCTGTGGACGAACCCGTCGCCGGGCGGGCCGGATCTGCCGGTGCATGTCGCCTCGTGGTCGTTCGCGTTTCTGCCGGGCTTCGTCGCGATGCTCCTCGCGCAGCGCTGACCGACCGGTGCCGTGCAGCGGGCGCCGTGCAGCGGGCGACGACGCGTGTCTGTCCGGCCTGTGTCTCGACTTCGTCCGGGTTGTGTCGTGCCGCACCGCGGCGCAGCCGGCGGCGCTACGGTGAGATCGAACGATCGATCCCCCGGAGGCCGCCATGCACGACGAAGCTCACGATCCTGCCTCATCCCATGCTGCATCGCCCGCCGATGATGTCGGCATCGCCTCGATCGGCATTGCTCTGCCATCGGAGGCGCTGCCGGTCGAAGAGCTGGCGCGGGTGCGCGCGGTGGATCCGGCGAAGTACCGCATCGGGCTCGGCTGCCGCGAGATTGCCCTGTGTGGCGCCGGCGAATCAGTCGTCGATCTCGCGGCCGAAGCGGCGCGCCGCGCCCTCGAGCGCTGGGGCGGCCCGCGCGAGCGCCTCGGCCTGCTCGCCGTCGGCACGGAGAGCGCTGTCGACATGAGCCGGCCGCTGTCGGCCTGGGTGGCGGACCGCCTCGATCTGCGCGGTGCCGTGCGCTCGTACGAGGTCAAGCATGCCTGCTACGGCGGCACGCTCGCCCTGCGGCAGGCGCTCGAGTGGCGGGCGTCCGGTGCCGCGCGCGGCCAGGCGGCTCTCGTGGTCGCCGCCGACGAGGCGCTCTACGAGCCCGGCAGCGCCGGCGAGCCGACCCAGGGCGCCGGCGCCGTGGCCTTCGTTGTCGACGCTCCGCGCGTTGCTTCGATCGCACGGCGGTCGTGGGCCTGGAGCGAGCCGGCATTCGACTTCTGGCGGCCCGTGGGCGAGGCCTATCCGCGCGTCGACGGCCCGTTCAGTCTCGACTGCTATCGCACCGCCACCGAGCGCTGCGTCGGCGCCTGGCTGGAGGAGACCGTGGCGGCGAACGTGTCATCGGAAGCCTCTCGCGAGGCACTCCACTCGCTGCACGCGATCGCTTTCCACGTGCCCTTCCCGAAGATGGTGAAGAAGGCCGTCCGGCATCTCGGCGAGACGCTCGGCTGGAGCGAACCCGAAGCCGACGCGCTTTTCGACCAGAGCGTCGTCCCGACGATGGAGTGGAATCGCCGCGTGGGCAATTGCTACACCGCGAGCCTCTGGCTGTCGGTCGCGCGGGCGCTGGCCGGCGCCGAGGAGGGCTCTCGCCTGCTCGCGTTCAGCTACGGCTCCGGCTTCGGTGCCGAGCTACTCGAGCTTTCAGCCGGCGCGGAGGCGGCGTCCGGCAGCTGGCGCGACGACGTCGACCAGGCGCTGCGCAGCCGCCGGCTGCTCGATGGCGAGGCCTACCTCGCGCGCCGCTCAGGTGGCCTCGCGGCCCTCGATCGAGCGTCCTAAGGCGGGCCGTCGCCGCGGAGCGGGCGAGCGAATCTGCTAGGTTCGATATTTCCGCGCTCATCGATCCAGAGACTCGCCGAGGACGTCATCATGCTTGAGATTCCGCTCTTGTCGTCATCGCCCCGCCGCCCCGCTGTGATCCGCGTCGCCTGGCTGGCGGCTCTCTCGCTGCTGCTGCCGGTCGCCGCTTCCGCGCAACCATCGATCGTCCAGCCGGGCGCTCCCGGCCAGCCGACCCGCGCGCTGTCGGCCGAGCAGGCGGTCGAGATCGCCAACACCAGCCATTCGCCGGCCGACGTCCGCTTCATGGCCGACATGATCCCGCATCATCATCAGGCGCTCGAGATGGCGGCGCTGGTCGGTGATCGCACCAACAATCCGGAGCTGATCGACATCGCGGGCCGGATCGACGCCGCACAGGGCGACGAGATCGAGTTCATGCAGGGCTGGCTGGCCGAGCGCGGGGAGGATGTGCCGGACCCGACGGCGCATCATGCGATGCACACCAGTCACCAGATGGCCGGCATGGCGACGCCGGAACAGATGGCCGACCTGGCCGCCGCCAAGGACACCGCCTTCGATCGGCTCTTTCTGACCCTCATGATCGCGCACCACGAGGGCGCCGTGACGATGGTCGATGAGCTGCTCGAGCAGCCGGGCTCGGCCTACGATCCGGTGCTCTTCGAGTTCACCTCCGACGTCGTCAACGATCAGACCACCGAGATCGAGCGCATGAACGCTCTCCTGGTGAATCTCTCCGAAGATCCGCGCGCTGGCCTGGCGCCTGGCTATTCGACCGCCGGCGAGGCGATTTGGAACCTCGAGAAGGTGGCCTCGCTGCCGCGTCCACAGGGCTTCTTCGATCCCGACAATCCGGCCGGTCTGCCACCCAAGAAGCCGAAGAAGGCCAAGGACGGGAAGACCTCCGACGGCGAGCACGGTGAGCATGGTGAGCACGGTGAGCATGCCGGCCATGAACATGAGGCCTCGCACGGCGAGCATCATGCGGAGGCTTCCGACGCCGACCCGGGTGAGGAGGGCGCGGCCGAAGGCGAAGACGCCGAAGGCGAAGCGGCTAAAGCAGACGCAGAGGATGAGGACGACGAGCGTCGAGGCCGCAACGACCGCCGGCGTCGCGGGCCCCTCCTGAGCTTCGCCAACACCGACATGGCCTTCTCCGACGACGTCTTGATCGTCGGCAGCTACCACGGCTTCAACATTTATCGCCTGACCGACGACGCGGCGCCGACGCTGGTCAGCTCGGTGGTGTGCCCGGGCGGCCAGGGAGACGTGTCGATCGTCGGTGATCTCTTGATCATGTCGGTCGAGCAAGAGCGTGGCCGCCTCGACTGTGGTCTCGAGGGCGTCGTGGGCGACATCAGCGACGAGCGTTTCCGCGGCCTTCGCATCTTCGACATCAGCGACCTGGAGCAGCCGCGCCAGGTGGGTGCCGTGCAGACCTGCCGCGGCTCGCATACGCATTCGGTGGTGGCGGCGCCGGGTCTCGGCGCGCCGGCCGACGCCGACACGATCGTGGTCTACAACTCAGGCACCGCATCGATCCGCGACGAGGATGAGCTGCCAGGCTGCATCGACGAGTCGCCGGGCGACGAGCGGACCGCGCTTTTCCGGATCGACGTCGTCGAGATTCCGATCGCGCGGCCGTCTGAGGCGCGGATCGTGGCCAGCCCCGCCGTGTTCGCCGATGCCGAGGATGGAACGCTCGCCGGCCTGTGGCGCGGCGGCGACCACGGCGACGGGACGCAGGAGTCCAGGCAGACGAACCACTGCCACGACATCACGACCTTTCCTGAGCTGGGAATCGCCGCCGGCGCCTGCTCGGGCAACGGCATCCTCTTCGACATCTCGAATCCGCTCGATCCGCAGCGCATCGACGAGGTGGTCGATCCCGGTTTCGCCTATTGGCATTCGGCGACGTTCAACAATGACGGCACGAAGGTGGTGTTCACCGACGAGTGGGGCGGCGGCACGCGGCCGCGCTGCCGCACCTTTGACCCGCTCGACTGGGGTGCCAACGCGATCTACGACATCGTCGACGGTCAGCTCGAGTTCCGCAGCTACTTCAAGATCCCCGCGCCGCAGCTGGAGCAAGAGAATTGCGTCGCGCACAACGGCTCGATCGTGCCGGTGCCGGGCCGCGATCTCTTCGTGCAGGCCTGGTATCAGGGCGGCTTGACGATCCTCGACTTCACCGACTCGTCGGCGCCGGTCGAGATCGCCTATTTCGATCGCGGCCCGGTGGACGAAGAGGATCTGGTGCTCGGCGGCTATTGGTCGGTCTATTGGTACAACGGCAGGATCTACGGCACCGAGATCGTGCGCGGCCTCGACGTCTTCGAGCTCGCGGCGAGCGAGCATCTGTCCGAGCAGGAGATCGCGGCGGCGCGCCTCGCCGACGCCGGCAGCATCTTCAACCCGCAGCAGCAGTTCAGCCTCGACTGGCCGGCCGAGCCGGCCATCGCCGGAGCGCGTCTCGATCAGCTGACCCGCCTCGAAGGCATCGAGGCAGCGCTGGCCGGCGAGGTCGAAACGGCACTCGACGAGGCCGCCGACGCGCGCGCGGCGGGACGTGAGGACGCCGAGCTGGCGACCCGGCTCGAAACCTTGGCCGGCCGCCTCAAGGGACGGGACGCCGAGGCGGCACCGCGGGAAGCGCTCGGCGCGTCTCTGCGCGACCTCGCGGTGACGCTGCGTCCGGCGGCGCGGTGACGGCTCGATCGCCAAGGGCGGGCTCGCGATGAAGCTCCTCTTGATCGGCGCCACCGGCACGCTGGGGCGCGCCGTCGAGGCCGAGCTGGGCGAGCGCCACGAGATCGTGCGCGTCACCCGCAGCGGCGGCGACTTTGCCTGCGACCTGACCGACGCGGACTCGATCCGACGCCTCTACGACGCGGTCGGCACCTTCGATGCGGTGGTGGTGACGGCCGGCGGCGCGACCTTCGCGCCGCTCGCCGAGCTCGACGAAGAGGCGCTGCGCGTCGGCATCGAGTCGAAGATGCTCGGCCAGATCCGGCTGCTGCTCCTCGGCCGCGATCGCATCGCCGAAGGCGGCTCGTTCACCTTCACGACGGGCGTTCTGGCGCACGATCCGGTGGTCGGCGGCGCCGGCTTGAGCCTCGCCAACGGCGCGATCGAGGCGTTCGTCCGAGCGGCCGCGATCGAGCTGCCGCGGGGCCTGCGCGTCAACGTGGTGAGCCCGGGCGTGATCGAGGAATCTCTCGACCGCTATGGCGCGGCGTTCCGCGGTCACGATCCCGTGCCGGCGGCGCGCGCCGCCCGCGCCTACGCGAAGAGCGTCGAGGGCGCTCAGACCGGTCAGATCTACAGCGTGCTCTGAGCCGCGCCCGCGGCGAGCTTGCGGATGGCGTCGCCGCGGCGCACGGTGCCCGCGCGCACCACGCGCGCGTTCAGGCCGCGCAGCCGCAGACGCTTGCCGCGCCCCGAGTTGATGAACGTGAGCGCGTCGAGGCCGAAGCGGGCGACGAATTTCTTGCAGCCAAGATGCGGGATCGGCGTGACCTCGAGGATCGCCTCGCCCACGGCGAATTGGCTGCCGACCGGCAGATGGTCGG
>JBCBCF010000094.1:0-1345 GCA_038530905.1 Acidobacteriota bacterium | reverse complement strand
AGAGTTGATCACCGGCGAGCGGCCAATGCTCGCGCGCGCCGGCGATGGGTCCGATCACCCGGGCACTCATGAGGTTGAGCTGCATCTCCGGATGCGCCGAGCCGTCGGGCGTGCGGGAGCTGCCGCGCGTGCGCCAGTTGTCGCCCACCAGGCCATCCTCGACGTCGAGTTGCCCTGCCTCGAGCACCTCGCGTTCTCCGATCGCCGGCCGTCGCACGATCATCTCGACCGAGCCGACCGATCGCGGGGAGCTGGTCATGGCCTCGAAGGCGGCCTCGAGCTCGGCGGTGGTCACGTGCCGCGGCGCGCGGTCGACGGCCGGATCGTCAGCCTGTGGGTCGTGCATCCTGAGTCTCCGGCTCGGTGGCTCCGTCTGGGGTCGGGGAGGCGTTGGGCGTGGTGTCGATGCGTTGGGCGTCGCCAGGCTGTGGATCGCCGAATGTGTGATCGATTTCGGCCGCGGTCGGCTGCGGCAGGGACCGCGATCGGCAACGCCACTCCGTCGCCGCGAGAATCGCCGCCATCGTGCTCCAGCTCAGGATCCACAGCCACGGGTGGCCGAACGGCCGATAGCGCATCGTCACGACGTGTGGCCCGCGCGGAATTGGAACCGCGCGGAAGAGGAAGCCGGCTCGATAGACGCGGACGTCGGTCCCGTCGACCTGTGCCCGCCAGCCGGGCGCCCACCGATCGGTGATCCACAGCCAGCCGTCGCGCGGTGCATCGACGCTGAACGCGAGCCGGTCGTGGCGATAGTCGATCAGCTCGACCGGCAGTTGCCTCAGGCGCCGCGACCCCTCGCCGATCTTGGAAGCGGGGAACGTCGGGTCGGCGTTCAGGCCCTCATCGACGTCGTGCAACCAGAGCAGCGGCCTGCCTTGCTTCGTCGCGCGCCGGCGAAACTTGCCGAAGAGTCGCGTGCGGGAGGGCCGGGCCGATGCCGAGCGCGCGAACCAGATGCGGTCCTCACCGAGCAGCCAGCTCGACATCCACTCGTCGTCACGCCACAGCGTGAGGATTTCCGACGTCATCGGTTCGTAGCTCGGAAACTCGGCGATGCCCGTCAGAAGGTTGCGATTGTTTTGACCGTCCGTCGGTTGTCGGTCGAGCGAGAGCGACGGCGCGGTTGGCCGACCGTGTTCGACCTCGAGCAGCGGCAGGAGAGAGTCAGGACGCGCGACAGAGATCAAAGGGGCCGAGATGCGGAGCGCGCGCGCCGTCTCGAAACTGACGAGGCAGACGATCAACACGCCGGTGACCTCGAGCAGCCGCCGTCGGCGGCTGACGAACAGGCACCAGCCGAGCAGAACCGCGAGCGGCAGGAGCGTCCACAGCAGCTCGCGGC